>NC_022584.1:0-332094 GCF_000479335.1 Streptococcus ilei | reverse complement strand
ATCCGATAAGCGTCATAGCTTGCATCCACTCCCAGCTCTTTCAATTCCTCTAGCATAATGGTCACCTTGATTCCATTAGGGGTTGGAAGGGTATAGAGTTGGAAAGGCTGATCGCCTTTTGGAAGAGTCTGTTCAAAACGGGCACCTGCTGTTGGTTGGTTCAAGCTGCCCCAGGCTCCTCCCATTTGACTTGGTGCTTCCCATACTTCCGGTAATTGATAGTCTGACATCTCTGTTCTCCTTTTTCTAAGCTAGTACTAGCATATCAAATCCAGGCGTTACTTTCAAAAATCTGCTACGCTAGCTTTACTTGACTTTTCTTAGCAAAATGATAGTATAGAAAAAATACATTTTAAGGAGAAAAATATGTCCACAATTGACTTTCATAGTTTGGCAAAGACAGAACTCCACTGCCACTTAGACGGTTCCTTGTCTCTTCCGACTATTCGCCAATTGGCAGCCCTGGCCAATATTGACCTTCCTGCTAGCGATGAAGAGCTCAAACACCATGTCACTGCCCCTGCCCACTGTGAGAATCTCTTGGACTATTTGGAGGCCTTTGACTACATTCGCCCTCTCCTTCAAACCAAGGAAGCCCTGACCCTTGCTGCTTACGATGTCGCTAAGCAAGCGGCTCTGGAGAATGTCCTCTATATCGAGGTTCGTTTTGCCCCAGAATTGTCCATGGATCAAGGACTCACTGTCCCAGAAACTATCGATGCTGTCTGTGAAGGATTGCGCCAAGCCCAGGATGAATTTGGCATTACAGCCAAAGCCCTCGTTTGTGGCATGCGCCAGTCCGATCCAGAACTCACTTCTCGCATCCTGGTAGAAGCCAACCAAGTTAGGGATCAGGATTTTGTCGGCTTCGACTTCGCTGGGGATGAACATCACTACCCTCCACAAGCCATTGAGGCCCTCATCCAGCAGGTCAACAGTTACAACCGTCCCATGACCCTGCATGCAGGAGAATGCCACTGTCCAGCCAATGTCGCTCAATCCATGGCCTATGGCATCAAACGAAATGGCCATGTGACCTTATTAGCTTACGAACCAGAACTTCTAAAAGAGTTTGTGAAAAATGGGGTCACCGGTGAGCTCTGCTTGACCAGTAACCTTCAAACCAAGGCAGCGGCCACTGTGGCAGACTTCCCTTACCTCAAGATGAAAGAAGCTCAAGCCCATATCAGTATCAACACCGATAACCGGACCGTATCTGATACGGATTTAACCAAGGAATACGAGCTCTACCATCGCCACTTCCAAACGACGCCAGCTGACTTTTACCAGCACAATGTCGATGCCATCCAAGCTTCCTTTGCTAGCGACGAAGAAAAGCAAGAACTCTTGACCAAACTAGAAAAAGCTTACGCGGACTATTTATAAATGAAAAAACTAGCACTTTCTAAGTGCTAGTTTAAGATTAAAGGCAGGGACTTCTTAGAACTTTCCTTAGGTGAGTGCGGACATCAGCGAACTTCGTAGAAGTTCCAAGTCTTCTTTGTACGACTTTAACAGTCCTCAATCATTATTGCAGAATCTTTTAAATGATTAAATACAATAAATACTTCGTCAATATAAAAAGAGGCTGGGACAAAAGTCCTAGCCTCTCAATTATCTTTGGATTGTCGAGCAAGACGCAGTGGTTGAGTGGGCTCTACTACGCTGATTTCATCAGCTTTTACAGCCCTACTCAACTGTGCGGAGGTGGGACGACGAAATCGAATTCTAACGAATTACCGATTTCTGTCCCACTCTCTTTTAATCTTTCCATAAATCCATAGCCTGTAAGAAATCTTCTGAAACGGTGACATTTTCAGGCTGAAGGGCCTCCCGCTCTTGTTGCTTGATTTTTAATTGTGTCAAACTGGTAATGCCCTCCCGTCGCCAATTGCGCAGGATGGCCTGGATGTATTTCCAGTGAGGCTTGCCGTTAAAGACTGCTTCTCTCAAGGCAGCCTTCACAATATCAGGGTCTGTTTGGTCCTGTTTGACTGTCTGCGTCAAGTCTTCGATTTCAAAGGGAGTCAATAAACGGCCTAACTCCTGCTCAAAGGTTTTGACCAAATCAGCCAGTTCATTTTTTGCCTGCTTGTCTTGCCCACGCTGTGCTTCTTCCGTCTTACTTTGAAGCAAGTCATCCAGGCGTTCGAGCGCAACAGTCGCATCAAAAAGAACTTCAATCTCCCCATCTAGCTCAATGGTTCGATACTGGAGCAAACCTTGATTGGTCAGGCGAGACATGGACTGGTTGACTTCTGCGACCGACTTGCCAATCGCATCTGCAATTTGGTTCGGCGTGAGGCTGGATTGGTTGGTCGTATTCTGCAAATAAAAGAACTGCCAAACCAGAAAATCCTCTGCGTCTTTAAATAAGTGGTGATAATGGAAAAGTAAGGCACTTGGTAAGACCAAATTGCCTGACTTAAATGCTTGTGAATATGTCATACTACCCCTTTATAGGTAACCATAAAATGAAATATCTTTTTCTAACTCCTCCAAACGATAAGGAGTTTCTTGGTAAACTGCATAATTGATCCAATTACTAAAGAAGTTGGCTGCCGCTAAGTTCCACCGCATCCGAGGATCGCGACTGCTGTCATCCTGATCATAATAGTTCTTGGGAAGATCTGGATTCAAGCCCGCTTTCACATCCCGCTGGTATTCCTTGGCCAAGGTATCACGGTCATACTCCAGATGACCAAAACTATAGACCTCTCGAAGGTCTGGACTGGCCAGAATAGATAGCCCTACTTCACCGCCTTGAGCTAAGACTTGCAAGTTGCTCTTGTCTAGCACTTCTTTGAGGGGGACATCCGTATAACGTGAGTGAGGAGCCAAAAAAGCATCGTCAAAACCACGCATCAATCGGTTCTGTGGATTCATGACTGTTTGCTCATAGATCCCTGATAGCTTGTCACAGAGAGCCACTTTTTCAATCCCATAGCGGTAATAGAGACCAGCTTGCGCACCCCAACAAAGATGCAAGGTTGAAAAAACATGGCGCTTCGACCAAGCAAAGACCTTTGTTAACTCCTCCCAGTAATCCACTTCCTCAAAAGCCAATTTCTCTACTGGAGCTCCCGTAATGATCAGGCCATCATAATAATTCTCTTTAATATCCTCGAAGGATTTATAGAAGACTTCCATATGCTCTGCTGCTGTTGTCTTGGACTCATGGCTTGTCATATAGAGGAAATCCACATTGATCTGCAAGGGAGTATTGGCCAGGAGGCGTAACAGTTGAGTCTCAGTTGCTACCTTAGTCGGCATGAGATTCAAAATCAGAACATTCATCGGACGAATATCTTGGTGCGTTGCCCGAATATCATCCATGACAAAAATATTTTCTGAGCGAAGAATATCAACTGCTGGTAATTTCTTATCTAAGGTAATTGGCATAAAAAGCTCCCATCTTACAAGTTGTTACCTCTTATTATAAGACAGGAGCATATAGTTTTCAATTATGGTTTTTCTCTATCTAGATATAGCTCTAAACTATATTAGTAATGCATCAAGACTTTGTAATCGTAGTCTCCGATTGCTTCGCGACCTTTGAGATCATCGAGCTCGATCAAGAAGGCACAACCTGCAACCACTCCACCGAGTTTTTCAATCATTTCGATGGTTGCTTTAACGGTACCACCTGTTGCCAAGAGGTCATCGACGATGAGGACGCGTTGGCCTGGTTTGATAGCATCGGCGTGCATGGTCAAGGTATCCACACCATATTCTTTTTCGTAGTCCGCTGAGATGACTTCACGTGGCAACTTACCAGGTTTCCGAACAGGTGCAAAACCAATTCCCAATTCAAAAGCGACTGGACATCCTACGATGAAGCCACGCGCTTCAGGTCCGACGATCATATCGATCTTCTTATCCGTCGCGTATTGAACGATTTCACGAATCGCATAACTATAAGCATTGCCATCTGCCATCAAAGGGCTGATATCACGGAAGGTAATCCCTTCTTGTGGATAGTTTTCAATGCTTGCAATGTAATCTTTTAAGTTCATTTTTAACTTCTTTCAAAATTTTATGTTTACATTTCATTATACCATGAATATTCACGGGATGCACTAGAAAGTCTTAAAAAAGCAGACTTTAGTATGATTCATGAGCAATCGTTACTTTTCATCAGAAAGCAAATAATCATAGATTTCTTGCACAGACCCTAGGGCCATGAGTTCCTGGTCTTTGACCGTCTGCACCAAGTCCTGATAGATGGAACTAGAGGCAATTTCCTTCTTCTCCGCATCCTTGTTAACCGTCATGATGCCATTTTTAATCTGGACAAAGCCCAATTCTTGGAAAATCTGGATCATCTTGATCAACAAAACCTGTGGAATCTTGAGGTAGTCAGATAGTTGGCTGAGCTTATGGCGGACATCAAACTCTGGGAATTGATAAAGCGTTTTGTAGAGTTTAGCATACTGATCACGGCTACCGTAGCCGGTCAAATAATAGGCCTTGTCTAAGTGATTTTTAAAATAAACCGCTTGGAAGTTCTGTTCTTGGAAGAGGGCTTTCAAGTCAGCCAGGTCATCCGGTATGCGATCAATGACAATGGCTGGGGAATCAACCGCTCCTTCTAACTGACTAAAGAGTGGGATAGCTTGTGGGAGAGGAGCATTCTTTCCTCGGATATTGTAGAGCTGTACTCCTTCTACACGGGCATCCACCACCATCAGTTGCAGGGTTGTCTGTCCATTCCACTGATTGATGGACAAGGATACCACCAGCTCCAAGTTTTTCGCTTGGGAGTACTCCAATTCCAAATGGCCCTGACCAAAAGCCACCACATCAAAGCGGGCATTGCCTTTTTGAATCTTCAACTTCAGATGGCTATTACCAGCCCCCATGGTCCGACTAGACTCCACTTGGAAATCACGAATGTAAAAGACCGGCTTCTTATGGTCCATCCCAAAAGGTGCTAGACGATCAAAACTCTTCAAGGTATCCAAGGTCAGCTCTTCTAGGTCCAATTCCTCATCCACAAAGAGGGTAGATTTGGCCGTCAGGTCAATCCCTTTTTCACGAATATAATCGGAAAAAATATCAGTCAGATGAGGGAGTTTGTCCACTTCCAAAGTCATACCAGCTGCACCCGCATGACCTCCAAAGGCGATAAAGAGATCCCGATGGGGATCTAGGGCTTCAAAAATATGGACACTTTCGGGACTTCGCGCGCTTCCCTTGGCCTTGCCTTGGTCTATGGTGAGGACGATGATGGGCTGATGGAGCTCTTCTAGTAGACGCCCGGCCACGATTCCTAAGACACCAGGATTCCAGCCTTCTTTTGCCAAGATTTGAACAGGAAGACTTGGGTCGACCATGGCTTTGGCTTCATCATAGATGGCTTGGACGATCTCCTTGCGCTCTTCATTCTTGGCTTGAATCATCATCGCAATTTCTAGCGCTTCTTCGTCGTCAAAACCTGTCAAGAGTTCGACCGCTGGATTTGGGTCAGCCAAGCGACCCAGGGCATTGAGACGAGGAGCAATCTGAAAACCAACTGTTTCTTCATTTACATCTTGAGGGGCGATGGAGGCCAGCTTGAGCATTTCCTGGAGGCCGATCCGTTGGGTTTGCCGAAGGACAGCTAGGCCGTACTTGACCAGGATACGGTTTTCGTCTATCAGACTGACCATATCCGCAATAGTCCCAATCGCTACCAGATCAAGGAAATCTAGGGGCACCTCTTCTAGGAGGGCACAGGCCAATTTAAAAGCAACCCCACAGCCCGCTAGGTGCTTGAAAGGATAATCAGCATCTGGATGCTCGGGGTGAATGACAGCATAGGCATCGGGCAAGACTTCGGGCATGGCATGGTGGTCGGTCACAATGACATCTACCCCCATGCTTTGGGCCAAGTCAATGGCTTCGTGTCCAGCTACTCCATTGTCCACCGTGATGATGAGGGAAATCCCCTGCTGTTCGATAAAGTACTTGTAGACACTGGCATTGGGACCGTAGCCATCCGTAAAGCGGTTGGGGAGATAGACGGCTACTTCCGCCCCCATCTGCTCCAGGGTTTCCTTCATAATAGAAGCGGCTGTCATCCCGTCCGCATCATAGTCCCCATAAACTAGGATTTGTTCATAGTCTTCAATGGCTTGGCGAATGCGATCCACTGCCTTGTCCATATCGTGAAGCAGGTAGGGATCATGCAGATCTTCTAGCCGCGGTTCAAGAAAACGATCCAGCGCCTCTTCCGTCTGGATCCCTCGTTCTCCCAGTAACTTGGCTGCAGATGCTTCTAATCCTCTCTTCTTTGCTTGCGCCAAAAAAGTATCATCTGAAAAGGGCGCAGCAAACTGCCATTCATATTTTGACGTGATCATCTGTTTTTCTTTTCTCCCTGTCATCTAGTCTTCTTATTATAACATGAATTATTTTTTCAAATGCGAAAAAATGATTTTACAGAAGAAATGAAGAAAGGATTCCCTATCTGGAAATCCTCTCCGTCAATTACTATAAATCATCCCTGTACAGGCTTGCTCAGAAAGTTCGACAAAGCCCAGGGATTGGTAAAAGGCTAGATTTTTCTCGCTCCGTTCAGTGACAAGAAGCCGTTGATAGACATGGGGGAACCTTGCTAAAGCCTCTTCTAAGAGTTTCTTTCCGATGCCTTGGCGCTGGTGATCTGGTCGCACCAAGAGGTCTTGCACCAACAGGACAGAGTGCCCATCACCTACCAAGCGAATGTAGGCGACGAGCTCTTTCTCATCATAGACTGCTAACTGCCAGAGACTGGCTTTGACAGCTTCTTCTAGCATGGGTGGATTGTTGGTATAATTGGTCCAGCCGACTGAGCTGTAGAGTGCGACTAGGTCTGTCATCGCTGGAATCTCTTGTTTATACTCTAACATCTTAACTCCTTTTTAACCGAAAGTGCTGGAAGAAAGTGATATCCTTGTAAGGGGACTCTTGGCAGACTGCTAGCTCCATCTGAAGCATAGACTCTCCCCAGCCTTCTTGGCCTTTGTAGCGGTTGTCCTGCAAGGCATAGAAAACTCGAATTCCTTGGTAGTCCTGGACTTCAAGAGCTAGGTCTTCGACTGTTCTATCTAGATCATAGGCCTGGGCCAAGCCCATGGAGTGGGTTTCCAGATCTTGGCCTGCTAGCAAATCGAGGGCCTTCTGAGTATCATTTTCAAAGACCACCGTCTGCAGGACGCGGCCAACCTCATTGTGCTTGACGATAGAGAGCAGGCCTCCTGGTTTCAAGAGACGGGTAAATTCTTCAAGAACCAGCTTGCGATCCTCTACATACTCCAAGACATTGTGGCAAAGGATGACATCAAAGCTGGCATCTTCAAGGATTGCCAACTGGTCCAGACTTCCGACGAGTTGTTGATAGGGATAATCCTGGACCCGCAAGGCTACCATTTCCTCATTGGGTTCCACAGCAAGGACTTCATTGTCTTGCGCCAAGTGGTTGGCTACAAGGCCGAAGCCACTGCCGAAGTCAAGCACCCGCTTTCCTTTGATGTCTTTTAATTGCTCAAAAAGGATATCATAATAGATCTGTCCCCAGGGTTGCTTGAGGTTTTCTAAATAGGCTTGAATATTAGCTGCCATCTATCTCCTCCTATTTGTAATTGAACATCTTGCTAGCTAGCTTGTCCGAGATGCGTGGGAAAAGGGTATAGAGCTTATAGGTCAGGTTCAAGAGCCAAGGAAGATTGAGCTCGCGTTTTGGTTTTCCAAAATTCTTCACAATCTTCTTAGCCACAAAGCCTGGCTCCAAAATATAACGGTCCACAGCTTTGACATAGCTTCCGTCTGGATCTGCCTGGTCAAAGAAACTAGTCCGGATTGGACCTGGATTGACCGTCGTTACATAGACACTAAAGGGCATGAGCTCTAAACGCAGAGCATTAGAGAAGCCAATGGCCGCAAACTTGGTCGCCGAATAGAGGCTAGATTTAGCAGTTGCAACTAAGCCCGCCATGCTGACGATGTTGACAATGTGCCCCTTTCCTGCTTCCTTCATGTGCGCACCAATCAAGCGTGAAAGGTTCATCAATGCAAAGGTATTGACTTCAAACATGGCATGAATTTGCTCATTGGTGATCTGGTCAAACTCTTCAAAGATTCCATAGCCAGCATTGTTGACCAAGACATCGATCTTTCCATAGCGCTGAATCAGTTCTTCGACAAGCTTTTGGACAGCTGAAGAATCCGTGATATCAAGTCCAATGCATTCAGCCTGAGGATGGCCGGCATAGAGCTCTTCCAGTTTTTCTTGATTTCTCCCTAAAAGAATCAACCGGTCTTCAGGGAGGAGTTTGATCATTTCCTGAGCTAGGCCTCCACTCGCTCCTGTGATGATGATGGTTCGCATCTTAGATCTCCACTTCTTCTAGGTCCTTGACCACATGGACCTTGTCAAAAATAGTTGCGGCATCCTTGCGCAATTGGCTGACGTCCTTGGAAAGGAAGCGGGCGCTGATATGGTTGAGAAGAAGGCGTTTGGCCCCTGCTTCACGCGCCACTTCTGCCGCCTGCATGTTAGTCGAGTGTCCGTGCTTCCGAGCAATCTTCTCATCGCCCTTGCCATAGGTGGACTCGTGAACGAGGACATCGGCATTGACCGCGAGTCTGACACTGGCATTGGTCTTACGTGTGTCGCCTAGGATCGTGATGACCTTACCAGGTCGAGGAGCTGAAATGTAGTCCGCAGCAATGATCTGGGTGCCATCCTCTAATGTAACGTCCTGTCCATTTTTAACCTGGCCAAAGAGCGGTCCAAATGGAACCCCTGCCGCTTTGAGCTTATCTGCGTCGAGCGTTCCTTCCAGGTCTTTCTGCATGATGCGGTAGCCCACACAGAAGATGGTATGGTCCAAGGTCTCGGCATAGACTGTGAATTTGTCTGTCTCCATGATTTTCCCAAGTGAACCTTCATCAAACTCATGAAAATGGATCTGGTATGGGAGACGAGAGCCAGAAACCCGAAGACTAGTCAAGACAAAAGACTTGATCCCAACTGGGCCATAAATCTCTAGATCGGTCTGCTCTTCATTGGCCTGAAAAGCTCGGCTAGAGAGGAAACCTGGCAAGCCAAAAATATGATCCCCGTGAAGATGGGTAATAAAAATCTTGCTAACCTTTCGAGGACGGATGCTGGTTTCTAAGATTCGGTTCTGCGTCCCTTCCCCACAGTCAAAGAGCCAAACTTCATTGATTTCATCCAGGAGTTTGAGAGCTAGACTAGAGACATTACGAGATTTGGACGGTTGTCCCGCACCCGTTCCTAAAAATTGAATTTCCATTGTATACTTTCTAACTAATATAGATCATAGCGGTCCGATTCTTAGATCGAACAGCGATTTTTCCAGGGTAGGCAGTGGCTAATTGAACCAATTCGTCCTGGTTGTAGCCAGATAGACGGATGCTACCATCTGCCAGCTCTTCGAGATTCGACAAAGCTGACAATTCCTTGGTCTCGACTACCTCTTGTTCCCTAACAAGGCGCATAAAAATCAAGCCTTCCTCTTCATAGACGAGGTAGTGAGGAAAGATTTGCGCGATCTCAAACAAGAGGTCCATGCTGACGGCTTCTGCTTGCTGGGCAAATACTTGAGCCAGTCCCTTCTCTCGGTAGCAAAAACCATAGGCCTTACCTGAAAGATTGAGACGGACAAAGGGTTTCTCCTCCTCAAAGCTGGGATGTGTCTGATAGAGATCAAAGGCCTCAGTGACTTGTTCATAGTAGTCAGTTGCAGCTTCTGGGCTCTTTTTTTGGTAGAGCTCAGCGAAGTAGGCATTGATCACACTCGGTGGTGGTGTAATAAACTGGAGCTTCTGCTCCTCTGTCAATCCCGCCAAGATCCGATCTAAATAGACCTTGTCTAGACTGGTATAGCCTCCATAGCTGAGGGCGAGGTTAAGATAATCCATGATGATAAAACTCCTCTAGTCTCCATGCATTTTTAGGGGCGATGTAGCCTGTTAAGACCTCGCCAGTCTCCTCATAGGAACGCTCGGTCAAAATGGCCATAGTCTC
Organism: Streptococcus ilei; assembly: GCF_000479335.1. Taxonomy (NCBI): domain Bacteria; kingdom Bacillati; phylum Bacillota; class Bacilli; order Lactobacillales; family Streptococcaceae; genus Streptococcus; species Streptococcus ilei. Next base: position 322,079 of record NC_022584.1, on the reverse strand, counting down.
CAACTCATGGATCCGATAGGCTTGCTCAAAAGGTACTTGAATCGTAAAAGGCTGGAAGAGCTCTTGCATCTTTTCAAGTAGAATGTCCTGAAGTTTAGTTCGACTATCGGGATCCTTGGCCGAAACCAGGCGGTAAGGTGTCTGTGTCGGGGTAAAGTCCTCGACCTTGTCTGCCTTGTTGTAGAGGGTCAAGCGTGGAATATCCAGCATCTCCAAATCTTTCATAATCTGAAGGACTGTCTTTTCATGCTCCTCATGGTTGGGATCAGAGGCATCAATAACATGGACCAAGAGATCCACATTTTTACTTTCTTCTAGGGTTGACTTAAAGCTGGTCACCAGCTCTGTCGGCAAGTCCTGAATAAAGCCAACCGTATCTGTCAGGGTTACTTGTAAATTGCCTGTTAGATGAATACTCTTGGTTGTGGCATCCAAGGTCGCAAAGAGTTCATCTGCTTCGTACTGGGTCTTACTGGTCAAAGCATTCATAATGGTTGACTTCCCTGCATTGGTGTAGCCAATCAAGCCAATCTTAAAAACAGAAGATTCTAGGCGTTTTTCTCGAACCACTTCTCGGTTCTTCTCGACTACCTTGAGTTGACGCTCAATATCGGTGATTTGATTGCGGACACTCCGGCGGTTTAACTCCAGCTGACTTTCCCCTGGACCACGTGAACCAATCCCTCCAGCCTGACGGCTGAGCATAATCCCTTGACCCACCAAACGAGGCAAAAGATACTTGAGTTGGGCTAGATGAACCTGGAGCTTGCCTTCGTGGCTCCGTGCCCGCATGGCAAAGATATCCAAGATGAGTTGCATCCGATCGATGACCTTTACACCCAAAATTTCTTCTAAATTCACATTTTGTCGTGGGGTCAAACGGTTGTTAACGACAACTGTCGAAACCTCATCAGCATCAACCATTTGAGCAATTTCTTCTAGCTTTCCAGAGCCAACGAAGGTCTTACTGTCGTACTTCTCTCTCTTCTGAGTGTAGACACCGACTACTTCAGCTCCGGCTGTCTTGGCTAGACTGGCCAACTCCTCCATGGACATGTCAAAGTTTTCCATGTCTTGGAGTTCGACCCCGACAATGAGGACCCGCTCCTGTTTTTTCTCAGTTTCTATCATCTAAAAATCTTTCTATATCTTGAAGAACCCGCTCCTTGAAGCCTTCTTCTCCTATCTGGTAAAAATGGACCGTCATCCGATTGCGAAACCAGGTCAACTGGCGCTTGGCAAAGCGGCGCGTGTTTTGCTTGAGCTGCTCTAGAGCCTCTTCTAAACTTTGCTCTCCCTTAAAATAAGGAAAGAGCTCCTTGTAGCCAATCCCCTTAGCCGCCTGAACCTCAGGATGGTTATCATAGAGCCATTTAGCTTCTTCTAATAAGCCCTGCTCAACCATGAGGTCCACCCGTCGGTTAATGCGGTCATACAAGGCTGGGCGATCATCGTCTAGACAGATAATATAAGGCTCATAGGCTGGAGCTTGATTTTCCAAGTCCTGACCGAAATGGGCGATTTCCAAAGCCCGCATGGCCCGTCTACGATTGATCTGCGGGATTTCAATCCCCTCTTTCGCTACTTGTTCAAACAGTTCTTCGTCCGTAAGAGGAGACAATGACTCCCGATAGGCTAGGATATCCTCATGGGCAACATTCCCTCCTAGATGATAACCTTCGAGCAGACTTTGGACATAGAGACCTGTCCCTCCAGCAACAATGGGAAGATGGCCCCGTTCTTGAATCTCTTCGATGGCTTGGCTAGCTTCTTTGACAAAATCATAAGCCGAGTAGGTCTCTGTCACCTCACGGACATCGATCAGATGGTGGGGAGCCATCGCCTGCTCTTCTGGACTAGCCTTGGCAGTTCCAATATCTAGTGTGCGGTAGACTTGCTGACTGTCCCCACTGATGACCTCGCCCTGAAAGCGCTGGGCCACCTCGATAGCGAGGGCTGTTTTTCCAACAGCGGTCGGTCCCACTATCACAATTATCTTGTTTTTCATCGTTTTTCCTTGCAAAAATCGCATTTTTTCGTTACCATATATTATAACATAAAAATTTAAAGTTCTAAAAAGGAGAAATTCTCATGGCTAAAGGATTTGGTAAAGGTTTTGTTACTGGTGTTGCTGGTACTGTCGCTGCAGTTGCAGGAGCAGTTTACACTTTCAAGAAGAAAGTCATCGAGCCAGAAGAACAAAAAGCAGCTTTCATCGAAGAAAATCGTAAAAAAGCAGCACGCCGTCGTGTATCACACTAATCATAAAAAAACTCGAAAGCCATCGCCTGCTCTTCTGGACTAGCCTTGGCAGTTCCAATATCTAGTGTGCGGTAGACTTGCTGACTGTCCCCACTGATGACCTCGCCCTGAAAGCGCTGGGCCACCTCGATAGCGAGGGCTGTTTTTCCAACAGCGGTCGGTCCCACTATCACAATTATCTTGTTTTTCATCGTTTTTCCTTGCAAAAATCGCATTTTTTCGTTACCATATATTATAACATAAAAATTTAAAGTTCTAAAAAGGAGAAATTCTCATGGCTAAAGGATTTGGTAAAGGTTTTGTTACTGGTGTTGCTGGTACTGTCGCTGCAGTTGCAGGAGCAGTTTACACTTTCAAGAAGAAAGTCATCGAGCCAGAAGAACAAAAAGCAGCTTTCATCGAAGAAAATCGTAAAAAAGCAGCACGCCGTCGTGTATCACACTAATCAATAAAAAAACTCCGGGAAACCGGAGTTTTTTTGTGTTCTTATCGTTCTTTTAACATCTTGGTCGCAAGGTCTAGCATCTCCACTGCCTTTTGGTAATGCTCGTCCAACAAATCGTAGACGGCATCTTCCGATAAGACGCCACAGTAGACCTCTTCAGGAAAGTCTGGCTGATTAGACAGTTCGACATCGTCCATATAGACCTGGCTAGTGTAGTAATCGCGAAGAGCGATATAGCTAGACTGGCCAGCTTCCACTCGTTGCAAACAGGCTTCAAGCTCTTCGATTAAACCTTGGTAGGCGTTGAGATGGCCTTCCATCTCTTGGATTCGTTCGATAGGAGTCATGATCAATCCTTTCTATCTGCTAGAGAAACGACTTGCAATTGCTCGCCTCCTAGTAAGATTAAATACGATTCGATGCAGTCTATACCATACGAGCGACGGAGGGCTTCTGCGTAGAGTTCCAGTTGGGCCTGGTAACGATCTAGCAAGTCCTGAGGGTTGCGGTAACGGTCTGTCTTGTAGTCAAAGAGAAGAATCCGATCTTCTAGAAGCAGGTAGCCGTCCAAGATCCCCCGGACTACAAAGTCCTGACCACTAGCTGGATCCGTCTTGAGCATGGCAAATGGGGCTTCACGATGGACTTTGCCTGACTCCTTGAGCAAGAGTTGGCCCAAGTCAGTCTGGAAGAAGGCTAAGACCTTCTTGAGGTCGATTCGCTTCTTGACAGCTGGGCTGGTATTGACCTCTTGGAGAATCATTACTAGGCTCTCTATCGTTGGCATCATCGTCAATGGAATACGTTGCATCAGTTCATGCAGGGCACTACCGACTGCTGCCCCTGTCACAACTTCTTCCTTGCCAAAGTTTGGAAACTCAAAGCTTGGTAAGGGAACGTCCGCTTTTTCCATGAGATCCACTCCTTCGAAATCTTGGATGGGTTCATAGAATTTTTTGATTTGACTTGGGGTCCTCACACTAGGCAGTTGGATAGCTGCTTGGTACTGGGTGTTGAGCCGGTCCACAGATTCTAAGACATCCAGGGCACGGCGAATCTCTTCTGATTGGCGGTTGTCCTTCAGGTCATCGACTGGGAGGGACGTCTTCAACTCCAAGTGACCGATTTGCTCCGGCGTCAAGTCTTGGTCGGTCACAAAGCGGGTCTGATAGGCTAAGTGTTGCTGGGCAAAGACTGCCTGAATGGCATAGAGCCAGTCTTGGAAACAATTGATCTCCTTGCGAAGAGCTGGGCTCAAGCGTCCATTGACACTGGCTCCCCATTTTCTCTCTTCCAGCTTATCCTGGCGGCCCTTACCAACAAGATAGAGCTTACGCTCTGCCCGAGTCATAGCGACATAGAGAAGGCGCATCTGCTCCGACAAGGCTGCCAGACGAATTTCCTCGACATTTCGCTGGTAAGGTAGGGTCTCAATGACCAATCGAACCGCCTCAGGAAATCCCTCTTGATCAGATTCGACAGGAAGATTCGCAATATACTTGATGCCCACCCCATTTTTCCGACTGATAACGGCATTGGTAGACAGTTCTTTTCCGACAAACTTTTTATCGGTGTTGAGGATAAAGACGTAGGGGAACTCAAGTCCCTTGCTCTTATGGATGGTCATGAGTTGGACAGCATCCTTAGGAACTGCCTGGGCAACATTGGCCAAGTCGTGCTGGTTTTCCAAGATCTTATCAATCATGGAGATAAAGCGAGGCAACCCCTTGAAGCTAGAGCTTTCGAAATCATTGGCCCGAAGGGTCAAGGCATAGAGATTGGCCTGCCGTTGGGCTCCATTCGGCAAGGCACCCACATAATCATAGTAGTGGCGATCCTGGTAAATCTTCCAAAGCAGGTCATAGAGAGAATGCGTCTGGGCATAGTCACGCCAGGCATCCAGTGTCTCCATAAAGCGAGTGAGTTTCTCTCTTAAGCTTGAATCGATCAACTGAGGAGCACTTCCAGTCTGGTATAAGGCATGTTGCAATTTCTCATAGAGATTTTCTGCTTTCTTGCCTTCAACTCCCTGTAAAGCTAAGCGAGCTAACTGGTCCTCGTCAAATTCAAACATGGCTGATTTCATGAGGGCCACCAAGGGATAGTCCTGTAAGGGATTGTTAATGGTCCGGAGGGTATCCAAGAGGACCATGACCTCAACAGACTGGAGGTAGTTTTCCTCTCCCCCGTCCGCAACGATAGGAATCTGATAGGCTTCAAAGGCTGAAAGCACCTTGTCGTTACGGGTCCGTGAAGCCGTCAAAAGCGTGATATCTTTGAAGTTTACTCCTTCTTCATTGTGGAGGCGGATGATCTCCTTGATGACCAAAAGGACTTCACCTGAGGATAGGTTATCCCCTTCTTGCTCCTCTTCTTCACCTGTTTCAGTTGCGTCCTGACTGCCATCATAGAGCAGGAACTCCGTCTCATAAGCTGGCGTCGGCTCTTTCTTCTCCGGATTGCCCGCAATTAAGCGGTGACTCTGGTCATAGAGGATCTCTCCAACTTCCTCATCCATGAGACGTTCAAAGACATGGTTGGTCGCTTCTAAGACCTCTACATGGCTCCGGAAATTCTCCTTGAGTAGGATCAATTTGCCATCTGCCCCTTCTTCTTGGTAGGCCTTAAACTTGTCATTAAAAATCTGAGGATCAGCCTGACGGAAGCGGTAGATAGACTGCTTGATATCTCCCACCATGAAGCGGTTGTGGCCATTAGACAGGAGCTCCAACATCCGCTCTTGAGTGTGGTTGGTATCCTGATACTCATCGACCATGACCTCGTGGTAGCGCTCCTGATAGAGACTGCGGATATGAGGAAATTCTTCAAGAATCTGGATGGCAAAATGGCTGATATCGCCAAATTCAAAGGCATTTTCCTGCTTCTTGCGCTCCAAATAGGCAATCGAGAAAGCTTGGACAAAATCCCTGAGCAAGACTAGCAAAGGCAAGGGTTCATCCTTGAAGCGAATCTGATAGGTTAGTTGGTAGTGCTGGGAAGCTGCTGCCCGCAAGGCTTCGATGCGTTCTTTGCGTTCGTCATTAAAGGCAGTCGCTAGCTCTTTCAGGTCTTCTTTTCGTGTCGTGATGGTCAGACTTCGTCCGCCGCTGGCACGGGAGATCAAGACCACCCGCTCCAAGACCTCAAAAATTGCTTCCTGGCTGGATTTCTCATTAAGACGAGCAATCCAGTCTTGAATAGCGGTGACATTTTCTTGGTACTTGGCCCCTGAAAATGCTTGTCCTTCATTAGCCAGATGGAAAGTAAAGAAAGATTCCAATTCAAAGAGTTGCTCTTTTACCTCTTGGGCTAACTGATCCAATGCTTCGTCATAGTCCAGATCCTGATAACCCTTGAGGAAGGACTCCTCCAACCAGGCGAGAGGATCCGCAGTAGATTGCAAGAAGTCTACTAGGGCGTAGACCTGATCCTTAAAACCTGCTAGCGACTTGCCCTTTCCTGTAAAGTTCTTAACCAAGCGACTAAAGAGGCGTTCTGGCCCTTGCTCCTCATAAAACTGCTCAAAGACTTGCTCGAAGCAGTCATTCTTGAGTAAGGACTGCTCACTTGCACTTTGGAGGATACGGAAGGTCGGCGAGAGGCCTAATAAATAGCCATATTTGGAGACCAGCCGCTGCGTGAAGGCATCCATGGTCCCGATATCACTAGTTGGTAATTCTGCAATTTGCTGGGCCAGGTGGCGCTTGAGCTCCTCATCCTTGGTAGCCTTGAGGCTTTTCTCCAATTCCTTTTCCAAGCGTTCCTTGAGCTCGGTCGCTGCCTTGACCGTAAAGGTTGAGATAAACAATTGCTGGATGGAAATCCCTCGGTGCAATTGATCCAGGATCCGTTGGACCATGACAAAAGTCTTCCCAGAACCGGCCGAAGCTGAGACTAGGATATTGGTTCCTGACGAATAGATAGCTTCTATCTGCTCAGGTGTCCGCTTTGGTTCCTTATCAGACTGGGCCTCCTGGACTTGGAGGTCTTGAATCTGACTGGGACTTAGAAATTCAATTGGTTTCATTGATTCAATTCCTCCTTCATTTTTTCTATCCAGGCCTGACGGAGCTTGTCACCGACTGGGCGTTTATCATAGTGACTTGGGTCCAATTTCTCCAAGAAGCGAGCTTGTCCTAGGTGGAGATTGGCTTCAAATCCCGTAATCGATTTATATTGTTCTACATACGGAGCAATGCTTCGACCGTTTTCAGTATAAGGGTTGATAGCAAAGTCACCCGACAAGATGCCCTCGGCTGCCTGTTGATAGAGATGGGCATTGTAGAGTAAGAGCAGGTCTAGCTCCTCTTGACTCAGCAACATGGCCTTGTTTTTCTCATAGCTCTCCCCTAGTTGGTTAGCTTGGTCTGCCAAGAAAAGCCCCTTGTATTGTTGGGATTTTAGAACAGCTTGGACAGCATCATCGACCGCCTTGGTATCCTTGAGAGGCACCAAAGGATCTGTCAACTGCAAGTACATGGCTCCAAAAATCCCCTTGTCAGGATCAAAAACCTTAAAGTCTTGGATAGCAGACAGATAGGTTGGCAACTGAGAGTTGAGTCCATTAAAGAACTTCTCAAAATTAAACTTAGTCTCGCTAGACTTGTAGTCTACCACTCCCAAGGCTCCTGTATTAGAGAGACGGTCAATCCGATCGACCTTGCCCTTGACCAAGAGCGGACGACCATCCTCAAGGGTTAAGAAGGGACGATCTTCTCGGCCAAAGAGAGCTTCTTCTCCAATGGTTTCGATGCTGTCATTGTGAGCTAGGACACGACCAGTCGCCCGAGCTGTATCCAGGAGCAATTCTTTTGAAAAAGCAGCCATGGCATTCTCCTGATATAGGAGGGCAAACTCTGTCTCCTGGCTGGTTTCGCGAATGGCCTTGTTCAAGCGCTCATCAAAATCCCCTTCTGAAGGATCTTTCAGCACACGTTCAAAAATTCGGTGCAAGAAATTCCCATGGCTTCTAGCATCTGGACGCAAGTGCCACTCCTCCTGTAAGCCTAGGACATAGTGAAGATAATAGCTGTATTGGTTTTGGTAGTAGGTGTTGAGAGCTGAAGCAGATAAAGACAGGGCCTGCCCTTTTGGATAAAGGACTTCCAGCGTCTCATCCTCTAAGACCTTGGTCGTCAAGCTTTGGCTAATTTGCGGAATGTGCAAGCCTTCTGACGCTAATTTTTTCCGAAGGACGCGAATAGCAACTGCCCAGAAAGTCGCTTCTTCCTTGCTCAACTCCTGGTCTATTTCTCCCTGGTGCAATTCAATCAGTCGAGCTAAGAGAGCCTGGTAAGACCCCATATCTTCACTAGAGGCCCTTGCCTTCTTCTGAATGACGGGTAGAGCAAGCGGTTCCTTGGTCAGCTCAAGCAAGTAAGGCGACATCTTGTCATCCACTTCATTGACTAAGATAGGACTGGACAAGACTAACTGTTTGGTGGCCGCATTGAAGAGAGACAGGGCGACGAAACGATTCTTCCGTAAGTTGTCCTGACTGGCAATTTGGAGATTAGCCTGTTCCCCAGAAGCTTGGTTCAAGACCTGACGCTCCTCATCTGTCAGTAAGGATTGGTCCTTGGCAATCTTAGGGAAGTGCTCCTGGGTCAAGCCAATGGCATAGACATAAGGAGCTGATAGAGGTTCAATCAAATCATAGGACTGAACAGTCACCACATCTACAGTCGCTGGGACCGTCCGATAGCTTGCCAACAAAAGCCCTGACAAGAGGATGCTAAGGAAATCATCCAAGGTCACCTTGAGTTGATCAAAGACCTGGGCAAATTGTTCTAGCACATGGCTAAAGGACTTCCAGACCTGGTCATAGCGTTCCATCTCCTGCTCAGAGCCACGACTGGCTAAGGTTTGCATGTTTTGCATCAACTGGGCATCTTGACAAAACTGGGCAAACTTCTTCAGTAGCCCCTGGCTGGTCTGGCTCTTGGTCTTGTAAAGGTCCTGCAGAGGACCGATAACTTGCTGGCGAATCTGATTAAGACGCTCTAGGTCAAATTTTTCCTGGTGGTTGGCTGTAAAGTCACGAGAAAAAGCAGCCAGACCCTTGATCTCTGCAAAGCGAACATATTGTTCGAAATGGTCAATATCCTCTCGTGTCAACATCCCATAAAGCCCTGTCTTCAAGAGGTTGACCACATCTTCGGCCAAAAACCGATAACGACGAAGGCGATCCAAGGATTCTACCCATTGGACCAAGGGATTCTGGGCCATGGATTCGCTTTTTCCAAGATAGAAAGGAATCTGGTACTGGTCAAAGATGGTCTTGAGCTGGAGCTGATAAGCTTCCACATCCCCCAAAAGGACGCGAATGTCTTTGTAACGCGCTCCCTCATACAGGCGTTGGCGAATGGAGCGGGCTACAGCCTCTAGTTCTTCCTTTTGATGGTTGCAGGTCCAAATCTCCACCGCTTCTCGGTCTTGGTCAGACAGCTTATCCTCTACCTCCGTAAAGTCATAGCGCGCTTCCAAGATCCGCGTCATACGGCTAAAGGCATCTTCTTTTCCTTGACCGACGTAGCTTGGCGTGACCTGGTAAGTCCTGGCCAAGTCTAGCAGGAAGTCCACACTGGCCTGGTAGAGGTTTCCCTCACGAAAGGTCGAGCGATAGGCTTTTTCACTGGCGTAAGCCCCAATAATGATCTCGACTCCCTTGTCATGTAGTAAATGAACCAGATAGTCCTCCTCGGCTGAGAAACGGGTAAAGCCGTCAATCACTAGAGCCACATCTTTTAACTCCTCATCCAAATCTCCTTTGATCAGGTGAGAGGCAAAACGAGCCAACTTAGACTCAGACTCAAAGGAACCTACCACTAACTGGTCTTGAACAGACTTCAAGATATGGACCAGATCTTCTCTCTTCTCCTGATCTGGCAAGGCATCCAAGTCTGACGGAGTCATCTGGGCCGTCTGCAACTCATGAAAGAGCTGGATCAATTGTTGGATAAACTGGGGATCCTTTTTGAGACGGGCATAGACCTTGAGCTCTTCATCTGGCATCTGAGAAAGCACCTTAAAAAAGAGCATACCGAGACCGATATCATCGAGTCCTTGTTTCTGATAGATTTCATTGAGTGTGAAATAGCGTGCCATCTGGGCAAAGCGCGTAATGGTGATGGCAAAAGAAGCCTTCTGGTCTAGGAGTTGTAAGACTTTGCGCTCCTTCTCAAAAGACAGTGAGTTAGGCGCGATATAAAAGACCCGCTTCCCTTCTTCAACTAAGCGATTTGCTTCGTCCACCAAGATCTGGGTTAAAGGCGTTCGAATATCTGTATAGACTAATTTCATAATGTACTGATTCCTGTAAAATGATAGTTCTATTATACCATCTTTGCGCCTTTTCTACAGGGATTTTCCCATCATTCAAGAGATTCAAAGCAGATAAAAAAACCGGACAAAATGTCCGATTTTTCAACTATTTTATTAACTTCCCCAGTTGATTAAAAGATAGAGTATGCTAGAGCCAAACATATCGGCCAAGGCATGTATGAGGAAGAATGGCAAGAGGTTTTTGATCACCTTCTTGTAGAGAACATAGTAGAAGAGTCCATAGATTACTCCGATAACCACTGCCCAAAGCAAACCTTGGTAGGTATGGAAGGAGATCCGAATCAAGGTCGAATAAGCCAGTGCCCACCACTTGTACTTCTGATTAACAGATGTCATGACTCCTAAGAAGAAGAACTCTTCATAGAAGCCATTGAGAAAGGCATAAGCAATTGCCATGGGACTAAGCGCTAAGAACTTGTGGATAATCTGCATGGGATCGATATAAGCGAGGAGATTGATATTGAAGTAATCATACTCTCCACTCACCGTTGTCACGATATCCCCAAACAGACCAACGATGGCAAAAATAAAGGGTACCCAAAAGAAGACGGACCATTTAAAACGGATAGGAAGCTGTTTAAAATCAAAATTACGTAGAAGCAAGTAGGTCAAAGCAAGGGCTAATAAGATGATTTGCAAGGTGAAGTTGCTAGAGTATGCTGCGCCATCCGTAGCTGTATTGGCTGTCGTTTCAGTAGCTGCAGTAACGGTTTGAGCAACTGGTTGAAGACTGGCAAGGAAGAGTTCTGTAGACCAGACAATAAACTGCCCAAACATGATCGCAGTTACAATGGCGATATCATACCACTTGAGCTCTTTTAAAGGCTTTTCTGGTCGTATAAACTTAAGAATGTTCATCATTCATCCTTCTATTCCCACTATGGAAGTATTTCTGATAGTTCTACTATATAAGAAATAGCTTAAAAAAACTTTAATTTTTAGATAGTAATAAAATGGTATCGATAAAGAGGCTGGGACAAAAGTCCTAGCCTCTCAATTATCTTTGGATTGTCGAGCAAGACGCAGTGGTTGAGTGGGCTCTACTAGGCTGATTTCATCAGCTTTTACAGCCCTACTCAACTGTGCGGAGGTGGGACGACGAAATCGAATTCTAACGAATGACCGATTTCTGTCCCACTCTCTCTTAGTTCGATTCCTCTAAGAGGTCTTGGATTCTGTCCAAATATTGGTTGTCTGTCACTGCCATCACGCGCACGCCTTCTGGCCAGATAAAATCGGGACTAATCTGAATCTGAAGTGGTTGGTCTTCCGCATTTCGATAACCAATAATATTGAGATGGTAATCCTCTCTGACTGCCAAGTCTTGAAGGCTTTTGCCTACCCAGCTAGCTGGGACTGTAAACTCAGCTACCACCACTTCTTCATCCAACTGGAAAACTTCAATCCCATGTTGGAAGAGAATCATCTTAGCTAGGGACATCCCTGCTTCTACCTCTGGTAGGATGACCAAATCAGCCCCAATTTTCTCAAGGACTTCCTTGGTCACTTCATTCTTGATCTTGGCAATGACGTGCTCGACGCCAAGGGCCTTACAGTGCATGACAGCCAGTACACTGGACTCTAGGTTTTCACCCGTCGCGATGACGACTGTGTCACAATTCCCAATATCTGCCGCATCCAGGAGGTCCAACTCCGTAATATCCCCGACAATTCCAGTTGTAATCATGGATTCATACTGGTTGATCACATCTGCGTGATCGTCAATGGCAATAATATCCACATCCTGGTCCTGCAGCGTTTTTAGGACACTCTGTCCAAAAATCCCTAATCCTAAAATTCCAATGGTTCGATTCGCCATAAGTTTCTCCTATCCGATAATGATGTCTGCCTTGGCATACTGCAAGGTATCTGCTTTCTTGGCTTGGTAATTGTTCAAGCTGACCATGAGGGTCAAGGGACCGATCCGTCCAATAAACATGAGGACCATGATAATGCCTAGTCCCGCTCCATTTAAGGTCGAGGTTACATTGGCGGTCACTCCCACTGTCGCTAGAGCGGATACCACCTCAAAGACCAAATAAATAAAGCGTTGGCCATCCGGCGTCACCAAACAGATTCCTAATAGTCCCACTAAGAAGGTCAACTGGAAAATCACCGCCGTCCCAAAGGAACGTTGAACAAGGTCCGGTGAAATTGTTCGTTTTCCTAAGTTAGTATGTGGTAGCCCCAACAGTTCCTTCCGAGCCAGGAGCAAGAGGACCAGGAAGGTGGTGATCTTCATGCCCCCTGCTGTCCCGCCTGGTGCCCCACCTAGAAACATCTGCAAGAGATAGATGAGGAGTGTCACTGGCCGGACTGCTGTATAATCTAAGGAGGCAAAACCAGCTGTCCGCATGCTGACAGTTTGGAAAAAGCTGACTAAAATTTTCTCTCCCAATGGGAGGGCCCCAATGGTTGCCGGATTATCAAACTCGGTCAAGAGACTGGTGACAGTCCCAAAGAGGAGGATCGCAGCTGTTAACCAGAGAACCACCTTGGTATGGAAGCGTAAGGTTCGCCGTCCTGATTGATTGCGAGCCTTGGTGGCCAGGTCAAACCAGACCATAAAGCCTAAGCCCCCCGTAATAATAAGGGCCGACAAGGTCAGGTTCACCAGCCAATCGGTCTGGAAACTCATCATACTATCGCCCCCAAAATTATCAAAGCCCGCATTACAAAAAGCCGAAACCGCGACAAAGATGGAGTTAAAGATCCCATGGCCCCAGCCAAAGCGAGGAATGAAGCGAATCATGAGGAGCAAGGCTCCCAGTCCTTCGATGGTGAAGGTGGTAATGAAAATAGAACGGACAAAACGAGCCAAGCTCTGGTTATTACTAAAGCCAAAGCTATCCCGAATGGTCTGCCGGTCCTTGTAGCTGAGCTTTTGACGGCTTTCCATAAAGAAGAGACCGATAAAGGTCAAGATCCCCAGGCCACCAATCTGAATCAATAGCATACAGATCAACTGCCCCCAGGCATTATAGGTCGAAGCCACTGACTGGGTAAAGAGCCCCGTTACACAGACCATAGAGACTGCTGTAAACAGGTGGTCGATATAACCTGCTTTTGAGCTTGCTTGCTGGACAAAAGGCAGACTCAATAAGAAAGAGCCGATCAAGATAACCAAGGCAAAGCTGAGAAAGATTCGCCTTGCCGGAGACAGGCTTTTAATCTTAGACTGCCATTGTTTAAAAAATAATTTGACTAACATAGCTTCATTGTATCATAAAAAGTGAATAGACCTACAAGTGATGAACCATTTCTAGGCATAATTCTAAGGCTTTCTCAAATGCTTCAGACCCCCAGTCACGCTGGTCATAATTTTCCAGGTCTGCAAGAGAATCTGCGGTAAATAGGAGCAAGCCCCAAACCGCATCACGAAGCTGGGCTACTGCTGCCAGTGAGGCGCACTCCATCTCCACCACACTACACCCTTCTTCAATGCGATAGGCTACCTTGTCGGGCGTTTCTCTATAAAAGCCGTCCGTCGACCAAGTCATGACCTCTTGATAGGGAATGGACGCTTGTTTTAGAACCGTTTCAATGGCAGTCAGTGCTCGACGATCCACTTCTATATACCGAGAAGGCGCCACATAATGGTAACTAGTTCCCTCATCTCGCAAGGCCTTGGTCGGAATCAAAAAGGCATTTTCTTCCATGTCCACCAAGACGCCACAGCTACCTGCTGAAATAATCTTCTTCACCCCATAGCCAATCAACCAATCCATGAATTGGGCAGCAGGGGCAGATCCAACTGGCGCTTGGGCCAAGCAGATTTCCTCTCCTTGGTGCTCCATGATATAAACCGGATAGGTCTTGGTAGCTGAGACAAAGCTAGCTACTTGTTTGGCTCCGACAACTTTCGCGAAGCGATCAATCTCATCCTCTAAAAAAGCATAAACGCATTTTTCAGGTAGGTGCAGGTCTAACCCCTCATGGGTCGGCATAATGACTGCTTGTGGGTTGTCGTCAAACTCTAAAATAGGAATTTCATGTTTATGGATCATCTGTTGCCTCCAAACTTGTTTGTAACATTATATAAGTCCATCTAGTCTGTGTCAAGAAGAGATAGCAAAAAGGACTATTTTTCTTCCATTGCAACTCCCTTTCTAATGAATACCTTCAACTATGATATAATGGGGACAGTACAAGGGAGGAAACCAATGTTACAAGAACTAGCTTTTACAGGTCAATGGAGACACTATCAAACACGCGTTCTCGATAAGAGTGAGGCTTTTATGGCGGATGGTCACCTGCATTTGGTAGCAGCTCCTGGCTCTGGAAAAACAACCTTGGGTATCGAATTTATCCGGCGCTTTGGCCAGCCAACTCTGATTCTGGCACCTACGGTCACGATTCGTCAACAATGGGTCGACCGGATTGTCCAAGCATTCTTAAAAGATGAAAGCCAAGCGGAGCAATTGATCTCTCAGGACCTCAAACATCCTAAGCTGATTACAGTGGCTACTTATCAGGCCCTCCACAGTGCCATGAATCAAGTCGTCGGCCAATCACAAATCGAGGATACCGATGACCAGGCAGAGATTGAAACATTTGATTTCAAAGGCTTTGACATCTTTTCTACTTTCAAAGAAATCTCACTGGGAACCCTCTGTTTAGATGAATGTCACCACCTACGCAATGAATGGTGGAAGAGCTTGGAAGCCTTTCGTCAAGCCTTCCCTGACTTAAAGATGATTTCCCTCACCGCTACCCCTCCTTATGAAGGGGACCCCGCCCTTTGGGAACGCTATATCCGCATGTGTGGTGAGATTGATGAGGAAATTACGGTTCCCGAATTGGTCAAGGAAGAGACCCTTTGTCCCCACCAAGACTATGTCTACTTTGCCTTTCCAACCAAGGAAGAGCAGGCTCAGTTGGATGCCTTTAGCCAACAAAAGAATGCCCTTTTGCAACAACTGACTTCAGACCTCCTCTTTTGCCAATACCTACAATCCTGTCAGGCCTTATCAGGTCAGATTAGTGATGATGAGTTGCTCAATGAACCCAAGTATCTCTCTGCTACCCTGATCTTTCTTCGGAGCAACGGAATCGACTTTCCCCAACGTTTCCAGGACCTTCTTGGAGCAAAAAAACTTCCTGCTTTCACCCTAGACTGGCTTGAAATTCTCCTGCAAGGTCTGCTCTTTCAGGTGCCTCACTGGTACAATCTACCAGAAGAATACGAAAAGCAACTCCTCCATGAATTAAAAGCAGCCAGCTTGATCGATCGAAAACAAGTCAAACTGGTCCGCAATAAAAAACAAGACCTCCTGCTGAACCAATCCCTGGGAAAACTCAATGCGGTTCGAGAGATTTTCAAGGCAGAATATCAGGCTCTTGGAAGCCAACTGCGCCAACTGGTCTTAACAGACTACATTCGTCAAGACTTTGAAGTTCATCTAGGGGACAAGGACGCCCAATTTACTCAATTGGGAGTTCTCTCGTATTTTGAATCCATTCGCAGGGAAAGCATAGAGCAAGCTAGTCCACCTGCTATCGCTGTCCTAACAGGTAGTATCGTCATCATCCCGACAGTTGCTAAGGCAAGACTAGAAGAGCTTCTAGGAGCGAACCGACTGACTTACCAAAGTGTCGGCCAATTATCCCCTGGTGATTTTCTCAAGGTTCGCTTGGTTGGCTCTCAGCATGACTTGGTGACAGCTGTAACCCAACTCTTCCAAGAGGGGCTCATCCAAGTCGTGATTGGAACCAAGTCTCTTCTAGGAGAAGGCTGGGATGCTCCTTGTGTCAACTCCCTGATTCTAGCTAGCTTTGTCGGGAGTTTTATGCTTAGTAACCAAATGCGAGGTCGTGCCATCCGAGTGTGGCCCGAAGAGCCAAATAAGACCAGTAATATCTGGCATTTAGTCTCTATCAACCTTTCCCTAAAGAAATGGTATGAAAAGTCAGATCTTGAAAAGGAAGAAATCGAAGCCATCACAGATCAGCTGAAACAATACAGTCCTGACCTGGAGCTTTTAGAGAGACGGATGAAACAATTTTTAGGTCTCCACTACAAGGAACCCTTCATCGAATCCGGCATCGAGCGTCTGGCCTTTGATCAGATTCGCTATACTAAAAAACACTTAGAAAAACTGAATGCAGAGACCTTAGAGCGCTCCACCCATCGTCAAGAACTCAGAGATGGCTGGCAAAAAGCCCTCCCTATTTTAGAGAATATGGAGATTGCAAACGAGGTCCAAGTGGACAAACACTTCCTACCTCTGGCTCTATTTTTCGATGCTAGAAAGCTGGCACGGTGGCTTACGGCCGGCGCTTTGACCGATGCTTTCGCCAACCTTATTTACTATTCACATAGAGGAGGAAGGAATTCAGCTTCTCTGATTCTTCTCTTCTTCTTAGCTGTTCTCTCACTCCTTGCTTGGCTTCGCTACTATCTCTATAAGAGTCCTTACAAACGCTTAGAAGTCTTTGGCCAAGCTATTCACAAAGTCCTGCTTCTTTCGGGACAGATTCAAACACAGGAAACCCGCATCCAAGTAGTACGAGACAGAAAGGATGCTATCAACACGCTGATTTATTTGAAGGGCGGAACCATGCGGGAGAAGGAACTCTTTTCGCAAACCATGATCGAATTTTTCGCACCAATTGAAAATCAACGTTACATCCTGAAAGCACAGGAAAAAGTGTCCGATCAGACAGAATATTTCGCTGTCCCAAGCCTCTTTGACAAACGGAAAGAGGATGCGCAAGCCTTTCTTGAGCAGATCCGAAAGAGCCTGGGTAAGTATGACCTCGTCTATACCCGGAGCGCTGAAGGCCGTGCTATTCTTTTAGATGCACGCATCAAGGCACTCGCCAACAAACAAGAGCGCACCTTCACCAAGAAGCAAGTGATGTCAGATTTGAAATAATCGTTTATGTAACTAAAAAGAGGCTGGGACAAAAGTCCTAGCCTCTCAATTGTCTTTGGATTGTCGAGCAAGACGCAGTGGTTGAGTGGGCTCTACTACGCTGATTTCATCAGCTTTTACAGCCCTACTCAACTGTGCGGAGGTGGGACGACGAAATCGAATTCTAACGAATTACCGATTTCTGTCCCACTCTCTTTTCGTTATTCAATCACAATCATAGCCTTAATTGTCTTGCGCTCATCCATATCTTTATAGGCTTGATCAATTTCGTCCAAGCTATAGCTATGGGTGAAGACGCGTCCTGGATTGATGTCGCCATCAAGGACAGCCTTGAGCAAGAACTGCTTGTCATAGGTAGTGACAGAGGCTGCTCCACCTGCCACGGAAATGTTTTGGGCAAAGGTCGAGCCAAGCGCACGATTATTGTAGTGAGGCACACCGACAAAACCTAAGCGTCCCCCATTGTGAAGGACCCCAAGGGCTTGGTCGACAGCTGCAGCAGTACCAACACATTCAAGAGCCGCATCTGCTCCTCCTCCAAGGATTTCACGGACCTTGGCAATCCCTTCCTCTCCCCGCTCAGCTACGACTGCTGTTGCACCAAATTGCAAAGCCATTTGTTGGCGGTCTTCGTGACGGCTCATGAGGACAATTTGCGATGCTCCTCGCATCTTAGCAGCAATCACAGCGCATTGCCCCACAGCTCCATCCCCGATGACCACGACTTTGTCACCCGGTTTCACATCTGCGACACGCGCCGCATGGTAACCCGTCGGCATAACATCTGCTAGCGTCAAGAAGGATTTGAGCATGGCTTCAGTATAATCAGACGGTTGCCCCGGGATTTTGACGAGAGCCCAGTTGGCATAGTCGAAGCGCATGTACTCCGCTTGCACCCCGTCAGACCAGTTGGTCCCAATATGGCGGTCACAAGTCCCGTCATAGCCCGCACGACAAGCATCACACTCCCCACAGCCATGGGTGAAAGGGGCGATCACAAAGTCACCCGGTTTGACCGTTGTAATGGCCTCACCAATTTCTTCGACGATTCCGATGGCTTCGTGACCACTATTTTGGTGGCCTGCTTCAATATCTGGATTGCGGTAGCTCCAGAGATCAGAGCCACAGACACAGGTACGCACAATACGGAGAATGACATCATCTGGTGCTTCGATCTGCGGACGCTCCACTTCTACTAGACCAACTTGTCCAGCTTTTGTATAGACTGTTTTCTTCATAGGCACAACCTACTTTCTATTGCTTACTTAACTGTAGTATACACTTTTTAACAAGAAATCGCTCACATCAAACACTCCCAATTACGGTCATATTTAGTTACTTAATCATATTTTTTTCCATACTTCTTTTCAAGCATTTTCTTAACTAGATATGGCATCTTGACATTCTCTCGACCTTTTTTAGCAATCAATTTTTTGACGAAATCAGGCATCTGAATATCTTCTGACTCTTCTAAAATCTTTCCTGTGGTTGAAGGGGCTTCCAACTCATCAAAAGTCTCTAGTTGAGGTTGATAGTAACGATAGTCACCGTCTATATGTGACTGAATGGTTGAAAGAAGGGCTTTAATCAATCGAGAATCACTATTTGGCATAGGAGGACGGTGATAGGTCACACCAAGCTCATGACAAAGCTCCTTACACTCCACATCATTATCAAAAAGAACCTCAATATGCTCACTAATAAAAGCTATCGGGACAAAAATATAGTGGTCAGGGTGTTCCTTCTCATCACGAAGGTATTCTAAGACATCCGGCTTAATCCAAGGAATACCAATATCACTTTCACTCTGCCATGTATTGGTATACTGGTCTTCTTCAAGGCCTAAAATTTCCACAATCAAGCGAGTATTGTCATAAATCTGATCGATATAAGGATCGCCAAAATCAAGTGCCAAAACTGGGACACTATGAGCTGAAAAAATCACCTTATATCTGTCATCTCTAATTTGATCTAAAATATTTCGAATCTCATCAGCCCAATAGTGGAGAAGTGAAGGTTCTTGGTACCACTCCTTGATAATTTGGAACCTAATCTGCTCACTTTCTAAAAATTTCTCATATCCCATGACAGAATAGTAAGAATAATGGGGCTCTAAAATCAAGCACAAACATTCTTCAATTCCGTCATTCTCCATCTCTTTGATTACATCAGTAATAAAAGGGCGGGAAAATTTATTAGCAAAGTATACGGATGCGTGTTCTCCAAGAGCAGAAGCAACCAAATCCACTTCTTCTCTAGTTATCCTTTGGAGTGGAGTTCCGCCAATTCGTACGTAATTGTCATATAAAGTCTGAATTTCATGTGGTTCAGGACGAACCCCACGGCGTATGTTTGTGAAAAATTCCGCTACTCCTTCATAGGTAATCTCTTCTGGTGAACCAAAGGTCATCATCAACACAGCTCTTTTACTCATAATTACTCCTTGTTCCACGTTTGTTCTATTTTAGCACGAAAAGGCATACTTTAGAGAGTTTAGTGTAAAAAAACTCCTAGAGAAGCCTCTAAGAGTTTAAAAACAAACCTTAATGCTGGTGATGATCATGTCCGCTCTGACTCTCTATGGCATGGATATCCCGTTTATGGCAGGCATGACTATCTTGATCGCTATCCACTTCAATGGTAATATTATGAAAGCCAATGTCCTTTAGATGATGACGGATAGCTGTTTTACTCTCTTCCATGTCTTCTATCTGCTTGAGACAAACATGAACAATGGCATTTTTTTCCAAACCATCCATGGTCCATAGATTAAGCTGATTGATACTAGCGACATTGTCCAACTGCTCTAAGTCATTCTTAACTTGCTTGATATCTACCCCTTCTGGCACAGCATCCAAGAAAATCTTAAGGGTGCTCCAAAAACGTGGAAGAGCTTTTGACAAGATAAAGAAGGAAATGACAAGCGACAAGAGAGGATCAAGGAAATACCAGTCCGTATAACGCAAAATAATGGCGACGACAATCACAGCTAGCCACCCTAGTGTATCCTCAAGGAAATGGAGACTCAGGATGGATTCATTCTTGGTCTGCCCCTTCCGGACAATGAGGCTAGCCATTAAATTGATAGCAATGGCGATGACGCCCAACCAGAGCATGCCCTCATGATCCACTACTTGGGGCTCAATGAATTTGCTGATATTTTCTAAAATAACGAGAGTGGAACCGGTAATGAGGATGACTGCCGTCAGGATGGCACCTAAGAGACTAAAACGCTTGTAGCCCAAGGTATAGCGACTGTCCTCCTCTCGGTTAGAGATACTTTCTAGAAAAGCAGAAATGCCAATAGCCAAGGCATCTCCCAAGTCATGGACGGCATCCGCTAAGATCGCACTGGAGGCAAAGAGACCACCAAAGATAAATTCGATAATGGCAAAGCTAAAATTTAAGAGAAAGGCTAGCCAAACGGCAAATTTTGAACTCAATTTTTGACCTCCTTTGGTATATGGTATAATGGGAATAGATGATTCTCTCACTAGTATTATCCCCCACTCTATTTAGAAAGGATAGAAGCAAACCGTTCTCTGTGTACGTTATTGAACAGTTTGTTCAAATTGTCTATATGAGCCAAACTGATCGACGAATTGCTAAAACAAAAAAAGCGATCTATACAGCCTTCTTACAACTGTTAAATAGCAAAGGCTACCAAGCGACGACTGTTCAAGATATTATTGATCTGGCAGATGTGGGACGCTCTACCTTCTACAGTCACTATGAGAGCAAGGAGCTCTTGCTAGACGAACTCTGCCACTACCTCTTCCATCATTTATTTGAACGAGAAGCTCATGTCTCGGCAGAAGATTACTTGGCTCACATCTTTCTTCATTTCCGAGAAAACCAAGATCACGTGACCAGCCTCCTTCTCTCCAAAAATGACTATTTTCTCCGTCAACTCCATAAGGAATTAGAAGCCCATGTCTTTCCGATGGTGGCGGATGATTTAAAAACAGCCCATCCTAGGATTCCCACTTCTTACCTCAAGCACTTTGTCGTTACTAACTTCATCGAAACTCTGACTTGGTGGTTGAAAAAAGGGAAATCTTATAACGAGCAAGAAGTTGTTAGCTTTTATTTAGACGTCATGGAAATGACAACTAAATAAAAATATATTATTATTCTAGTTAGAAAGGGAATCTTATGCTCCTCCCCATTCTTCTCGGCTTTTTTACAGCCTTCTTAGCCCTTGCTTTTGCTCTTCTTCACTTATTGGCTTCTCTTACTGAAGTTAAAAAAGGGAATCACACTCTAGGAAATACATTTCTCCTCATCGGAAGTGGCCTTGCGACCTTCTCTCTCATCCTCTACTTCCTTTTGCCAATTGTCGCACTATCTCTTTGGGTGATTGGTTGCGGGTTGATTTGCTACGGAGCCTATTGGAATGGCAAGCACAAAGAAAGCTTCCATCCCGTCCACCATGTTATTCGGATTGGAATCGCTCTGGTGATTACGATTTTGTTAACCTTTCTCTAACAAAAAAAGGATCAAATGATCCTTTTTTTATATACACCTAACCTAAGATAATCATTCTTTAAAAATTATTTCTTGATAATACCTTCCTGAATCAAAAATTCACGCGCTACTTGATTAGCTGACTTTCCTTCCACACCAACTTGGTAGTTGAGCTGGCTCATTTGGTCTGCTGAAATTTTTCCAGCTAGTTTATTAAGAACAGCTTCCAATTCTGGATGCTTTTCGAGTAATTCAGATTTCATGAGTGGGGCCCCTTGATATGGAGGGAAGAGTTGCTTGTCATCTTCGAGGACCACGAGGTCATAGCGAGCAAGCTCGGCATCCGTTGAGTAGGCATCTGTTATCTGGATATCACCGGACTGGATAGCCTGGTAGCGAAGGGCTGGCTCCATGGTGGAGACTTGTAGATTAAGACCATAGACCTTTTTCAAGCCCTTGTTCCCATCCTCTCGATCATTAAACTCTAGCGTAAATCCTGCCTTGAGTTGTCCTTCCACCTTTTTCAAATCGGAAATGGTCTTGAGGCCATACTCTTGGGCAATTTTCTTAGGCACTGCGACAGCATAGGTATTCTGATAAGCCATGGGTTTGAGCAAGACCAGATCGTCTTGTTTCTTGATCCCATCTCGGGCCGCTTGATAGACTGCTTCTGGATCATGACTGACTTGCGGCGCCTGCTTGAGGAGACTTTCGGTCACGGTCCCTGTAAACTCTGGATAGATCGCGATATCCCCTTTTTTCAGAGCTTCATATAGGAAGGTGGTCTTGCCAAAATTTGGCTTGACGGTCACTGTCATGTCCGTGTTTTCTTCGATCAAAATCTTGTACATATTGGCTAGAATTTCAGGTTCTGGACCTAATTTACCAGCTATGACCAGGTTTTCTTTTTTCGGTTTGGGAAGAAGACTTGGTGTATAAGAAGCTCCTAATCCAATAACTAGCACAGCAAAGGCCGCAAAGATGGTCCGCAATTTGGCATTTTCCATCCATTTGAGAAGCAGGTTAAAGGCGATGGCTAAGAAGGCAGAAGACAAGGCCCCAATCAAAATCAGACTGGCATTATTGCGGTCAATCCCCAGAAGGATAAAGGAACCAAGTCCCCCTGCTCCAATCAAGGCAGCAAGGGTAGCCGTCCCGATAATCATCACAGCTGCTGTCCGAATGCCAGACATGATGACAGGCATGGCCAAGGGAATCTCAAACTTCTTGAGTCGTTCCCACTTGGTCATTCCAAAGGCGACCCCTGCTTCTTCAAGGCTTGGGTCAATCCCTTGCAAACCGGTAATGGTATTTTGAAGGATGGGGAAAATGGCGTAGATGACCAGAGCTGTCAAGGCCGGAAGCGTCCCAATCCCCATGATGGGAATGAAGAGCCCTAAAAGGGCCATAGAAGGAATCGTCTGGAAGATTCCAGCTAACTGTAGGACCCAGTTGCTCGCTCTCTTGCGAGTACTTAAATAAATAGCCAGTGGAACAGCTAGAAAGATAGCAAGGAGCAAGGTCAGTAATGACAGTTGCAAATGTTGCCCCAGTGCAGTGACCCAGTCTCCAAAGCGTTCTTGGAAGGTTGCAAGTAGTTTAGACATGGTGAGCACCTCCAAATAAATCCGCAACAAAGTCGTTGACTGGCTGGGCTAGAATGGTCTCAGCATTCGCCACCTGTACAATCTCTCCTTCTTGTAGAACCGCAATCCGATCGCCTAATTTCAAGGCCTCGTCCGTATCATGAGTAACGAAAATAGTCGTCATACCAAATTCTTTGTGCAAGTCTTTAGTGAGAGACTGTAGCTGCTTACGAGAAATAGCATCCAAGGCTGAAAAAGGCTCGTCCATCAATAGAATCTTTGGCTCTGCAATGATGGCCCGCACAATGCCGATTCGCTGTTGCTCCCCACCCGATAACTCGCTTGGTAACCGATGAGCATAATCTGTAGCGGGCAGACCCACCTTGTCCAAGAGTCCTTCTGTTTTAGAGGCAATTTGTTCCTTGCTCCAGCCCTTCATCTCAGGAATGAGAGCAATATTCTCAGCGACAGTTAAATTTGGAAAGAGGGCAATGGCCTGCAAAACATAACCAGTAGAAAGACGCAACTCTCGTTCATCATAGTCCTTGATGCGTTTTTCATCCATATAGATATTGCCATCTGTCGGCTCCAAAAGACGATTTATCATTTTGAGCATGGTGGTTTTCCCAGATCCTGAAGGTCCCACCAAGACCATAAATTCTCCTTGCTCAATACGGAGATTGACATCTTTTAAAATGTCAGTATCCGTGTAGCGCAGGACTACATTTTTGTATTCAATCATGTTCTTCCTCACCATCTTCTTAAAAGCTAAGATTCTTATCCCACTTTTTATAAGAGTGTAATCATTATCATAACATTGTAATACTAGATATTACATCTGTCAACGATTTTGATTTGAAATTATATATAAGAAAAAGAGGCTGGGACAAAAGTCCCAGCCTCTCAATTGTCTTTGGATTGTCGAGCAAGACGCAGTTGTTGAGTGGGCTCTACTACGCTGATTTCATCAGCTTTTACAGCCCTACTCAACTGTGCGGAGGTGGGACGACGAAATCGAATTCTAACGAATGACCGATTTCTGTCCCACTCTCTTTTCTTACCTTCATTAGGCCAACTTGACACAGAAGGCATCCCAAGGGGCTAATTTTCCGGATTCAAGTACTTGCTCTACCTTGGTATTGGAAATGATGACCTTCTCAACTCCATTAACCAGCGGTAACTCTTGCTCTTGGCTTGAAAGATTGACCACAACCAAATAGGCTTGCTCTCCTTCTACCCGCTTATAGGCAAAGACCTTGTCTGCTGCGTCCACCAATTCATAATGAGCCGTTACAAGCCAAGGCTGCTCTTTTCGTAAGGCAATGAGAGCTTGGTAGGTATAGAATATAGAGTCTGGATCTGCCAGGGCAGCCTCTACATTGATCTCTTTATAGTTTGGGTTGACTGCAAGCCATGGACGGCCTGTCGTAAAGCCAGCTTCTGCTTCATCATTCCACTGCATCGGTGTCCGCGCATTGTCCCGACCAATATGGCGGATCTGATCCATGATCACTTCAAGTGGCACTCCTTTTTCTAAGGCTTCATGGGCATAGTTGATTGACTCGATATCTTCTACGTCCTCAAGGGTCTCAAATGGATAATTGGTCATTCCAATTTCTTCGCCTTGATAGATATAAGGAGTTCCCTTCATCAAGTGAAGCAGAATAGCCAAAGCCTTGGCGGATTTGACCCGATAGTCGCCATCATCCCCCCAAGTGGACACAATCCGTGGGAGATCATGGTTGTTCCAAAAGAGCGAATTCCAGCCTTCTTCTGTCCCCAATTCTGTCTGCCACTTAGTGAAAATTTCCTTTAATTTAGGCACATCCAATTCCTTGGCGTAGTGCCATTTTGGTTGCCCTGGTTGGTATTGAAGACCGATGTGTTCAAATTGGAAGACCATGGACAATTCTTGATTTTTTGGATTGGAATATTGCTTGGCAATCTCAGGTGTCGCCCCCCACGTTTCCCCTACCGTAAGCAAATCCTTGTCTCCAAAGGTAGCGCGATTCATCTCTTTCAAGTAAGGATGGAGCATGGGACCATTGCTGATGATTTCCTGATCTGGGATCTTGCCGATCATATCGATGACATCCATACGGAAGCCACCAATGCCCTTGTCAATCCAGAAATTCATCATGTCATAAATCTGATGACGAAGCTCCTCGTTTTCCCAGTTGAGGTCTGGTTGCTTCTTGCTAAAGTTATGCAGATAATATTGACCAGAGGCCTCATCAAATTCCCAAGCAGAGCCACTAAAAGCAGATATTATGCCATTGGGTTCATCGCGCCAAATATAGAAATCCCGCTTTGGACTATCTGGATTTTCACGTGCTTCGATAAACCAAGCATGCTCATCAGAGGTATGGTTGACCACCAAGTCCATAATGATTTTGATCTTGCGTTTATGGCCTTCTGCGATCAATTCTTCCATATCTTCCATCGTCCCAAAGATGGAGGCAATACCCTCATAATCTGAAATGTCATAGCCGTTATCATCCATGGGACTCTTGTAGACCGGCGAAAGCCAGATGGCTGTAATCCCTAATTTTTCTAAGTAGTCTAACTTGCTTGTGATCCCTTTGAGATCTCCGATCCCATCGCCATTACTATCCTTGAAACTTTTGGGATATACTTGGTAAATTACGGCATTATGCCACCATTTTTGTTCCATTTTTTCTTCTCCTTCATGCTTATGAAATCACTTTCATCTTATAAAAATAAGGTTGAAATTGCAAGAATTTACAAGTCTTCATTCTCTTCACTGGAATAAACAACTTCAAAGAGACGTTGACGCAAACCTTCCTCTAAAGGTGTGATGATCTTCATCAACTGTTTCAAGTTCTTGGCTGTTGAACAGGCCACAAACAATTCATTCTTCCTATCGTAGGCCAGATTGGCTGATTTCAAGAGCTCAAACATCCGATCTTCTTTGGCAATAGGATGTGATCGCAGCTCACTCATCGCAATTTCCTGACTGTGATTGTCCACTAAGATAGGGGCTGTCTCAAAGGTATGGAGGAAGAACTGGTGCTGTCTCTTTTCAGGAAGGAAGGCTATATCACCTGTTAAATCCAGCCTAATCTTTCTTTCATCCCAATTGACAGTTAGGCGGGTTTCAACCTTGCTAGCTCCTTCTCCTTCAACGAGTACGAAGGAACGATTGTCACCTGGGAAGAGATGCCAGTCCAGCATTTCTGGAAGCTCTACCCCTGTCTGCGGTTGTGCATCCATAGGGATGATGGCTCCTGCACGCGCAAAGACCGGAATATCCTGGCTAGCTCTAAAGACTGTGAGTTTGCCTTTTCCTTCGTACTTCCAATCATGGAAGAAATCATACCATACTCCGTCTGGGAACCAAACACTCACAGAAGCACTATGAAAGACAGGATCCAGAGCCTCTGTAATTGGGGCCACCATGAGTTCACTACCAAAGAAATATTGATTTTTAGCCTCATAAGCATCTTCTTGGTTTGGATAATGGTAATAAAGGGGTTGAACCAAAGGCAGTCCTTCTTCATGCGTCGCCACATTCATGGTGTAAAGATAAGGTAGTAAGCTGTGGCGCAGGCGCAAATACCGCTTCATCAAGCGACAGGTCTCAGGCGAGTAAAACCACGGTTCCTTGCTGTTAAAGGCATTAAAAGAACTATGGAGACGATTGATCGGGCTGAAGACCCCAAACTGCAACCAGCGAAGAGCCAAGTCTTCATCATAGTAACCCCGCATATGGCCACCAATATCGTGACTCCACCACGTGTAGCCGATATTTGAAGCTGTGCTGGTAAAATAGGGTTGAAAGGCTAGGGATTCCCAAGTCACAATGGTATCCCCTGAAAAACCGATTGGATACCGGTGGCTTCCAGGTCCCCCATAACGTGATAAGATGAGACCAGCTTGACCTGTTCGACAATTGTCTAGATAATGATAGTGATTTAACAACCAAAGTGGATCCATCTTGCCATGACTTCCCTGTTGCCAATCAATCCACCAAAAGTCCACTCCTTGATCTTCTAAGGGATGGTGGACATCTTCGAAATAGGCTTCACGAAAGGCTGGACTATAAAAGTCAAAGCTGGCTACTTCTTCCTTTTCAGTATCGAGTCCCAAGCGATTTGCGACCATGGGATAAGCATCCTCAAAGGCTCGAATTCCGTCTGCCGGATGAACATTCAAGGTCACCTTTAAACCACGCTTATGCAAACCATGTAAGAAGGCAGCTGGATCAGGAATCAAGTCCCGGTTCCAACTATAGCCCGTCCAACCACTTCCAAAGCGAGCAGGAATATCCGTCTTGTGCCAGTCCATATCGATCACGCTGACAGCTAGAGGTACCCCTTCAGCCTTGAAACAATCCATCAAATCTGTGTATTCCTGACTGGTATAAGGCCAATACCGGCTCCACCAGTTTCCCAGAGCATATCGTGGCAAGAGGGGTGGTTGTCCCGTCAGATGGTAAAAATCTTTCAAGGCCCCTAGATAATCGCGCCCATAACCGAAGAAATACAAATCCACTTCTGGACATGACCGTGCTCTAAATCCGCTTTCGACATCATACAAATAAGAAGCAGAATCGTCCAAAAGAGCATAGCCTGCTTTGCTTAAAATCCCATCTTCCAACTCCATAGCTCCATCGACCTCATCGAGCGTCCGACTGGTCCCCTTTAAGGTCTCAGGCCGATCCCCATAGTGCCATCGGCTACCATAGACTGCATACTGGCCCTTGAGTTCGATAAAAAGCCGATCCGGTGCAAAAGGTCCCTTTTCAAAATGAAGGTGGAGATGCTCCGTATGCAGATCGAGGACCTCTTCGGTCTCTGTGATCTCACAAGAAACTGGTCCAAAATCTCTATCTTGCACAACTTGCGTCTGTCCATCCTCAAAAACACCATTCTCTGAATATTCCAAGCGCACCAAAGATTCCGTTAACACGGAGATTCGGTAGTGCTCTCCAACTATCACTGGTCCTGCCATTTGTTTTTTCTCCTCTTTTTATAAGGCATCTAACTTGCCCCTCTTTTCATCTACTTCGTTCTACTGTGTAAGCGTTTACGATTTTACTATAGCACTCAAAAAAAGGCCTGTCAACACTTGACAAAGCCTTTCCTAAAATTTTATAAGATCAACTTCCCCAATTGATCAAGAGATTCTTGACGACCTTGAGGACGGACGTTAGGTGAAATTATCCAGTGGATGATTTCAGCAATCCAGGAAGTTCCATGACTAAATCAAGATACAAAGGGCGTCTGCGGATAAAGTCAAAATAGGGAGCTGGACAGAAGCACTGTTGTATAGGATTGCTTCGTTGTCCTGCCCCCACAAGGCTAATTAGGATTCTTCCGAGCTAAAAGGTGAGAGAAGAATTCAATCAGCTACTGTGTCTTGGATTTAGTACTAATGTATTTTGCGCTTTTGACACGGTCCGCAGCCCGTGTTCAATTAGTTTTAAGCCACTTCGCTTTTTAATTTATAGTCTTAAAACTCCCGAGTGTTTGAAACAATCATGTTTCAAACACTTTTCTCACAGCGGATTGTCGAGCAAGACGCAGTGGTTGAGTGGGCTCTACTACGCTGATTTCATCAGCTTTTACAGCCCTACTCAACTGTGCGGAGGTGGGACGACGAAATCGAATTCTAACGAATGACCGATTTCTGTCCCACTCTCTCTATTATGATTGACTATTCTTCTTCCACCAAACGTTTAAACTCCGTTTGAATTTCTGTATTTTCTGTTGGTTTTAAGTACATGACTCCACCATTAGTCGTCGGTGAATGAAAGACAATCGTTTCTCCTGTATTGGTTATCGCAAAGAAGTAACTATGAACATCCGGGTATTTATCCCAATTGCTATAACGCTCTACAATTCGGTACTGGGCATTACCGAGACCTGTATCCGTATACTCGGCATTCATTTTCTCACTTGGTCCATCATCCCTAAGTGTATAGAGATGGTCAGCCCCCACATCTCCTCCTGCGATCCCCTTTTGGTAATTGGGTTGACCAAGTCTTTCCCCCCAGTTCCATTAAATTTCTCCGATATCCTCCTGCTCTAACAAACAAAGAGACCTTCATAACAAAACACCCCAAAAGTTAGTTTTTCTGTCTAACTTTTTGGGGTGCAGAACCGCTTAGAATATTAAAACATTATTTTTCGACCATACCACTGTTAATGAGACTTTCTTTCGTCACAGAATAACTAACTGTACTGTCATTTAGAGGATTAAAGCCTGGAACGATTTCTTTTAGCTTTTGCAAATCGATTTTCGTGTAATCAATTGTATTGTAGATATAGAAGATACCGTCTTTGTATTCGGAAGTTAGTTCAAATCCATGCCCCATCAGATCTTTGAATTTTTCTTGGCTTATGGCAACGGCTTCTTTCATTTCTTCAAGAGGATTATCTCCATCCATTTTTGAAATATTATAATCATCAACCTTTTCTTGTACTAATAAAGTATCTCCCTTGTAATACAAGGTTACGGTTGACTTACCTGCTTCATCACTCGTTTCAAGGACTGTTTTTTGAGCACCTGCTCTTGAGTCCTCTTCTTTAACCTCATCAGTTGATGAATCTTTGGTCTTTGTTTTAGTTGATGAATCTTTGGTCTTTGCTTTAGTTGATGATTCAGTTGTCGCTTTCGTCGTCGCTTTAGTGGACGTTTGAGCGGTAGATTTTGGGTTCTCTTTTGGCGCACAAGCAACTAAGAGAAGACCAGCTGACAATAAGATGGCTACTGTTTTTACAGTTTTATTCATTTTGAATCCCTCACTATTTTATGATGTTTAAGGAAATGACTGACGTCTGAAACAAGTCATTTGGCAAGAACAACTCTAGATATAGATGTTATAAGAAAACCCTCAAAAATGATATTCGCAGTCCCCTCCTTATCGATCATTGTAACCATCTGGGTGGCTGGAATGCCATGCCCAGGCTGTTTGGATGATGGTTTCGATATTGTCAAATTTTGGTTGCCATCCGAGGATCGCACGCGCCTTCTCAGAAGATGCGATCAGGGTATCTGGATCTCCTGGTCTGCGGTCTGCAATCTCAAGTGGAATCGGATGTCCCGTCACCTTGCGGGCTACTTCAACGATTTGAAGATTAGAAAATCCTGTCGATGAGCCCAGATTAAAGGCGGTAGATGGATTGCCATTACGCAGATACTCCACAGCTAGTAGATGGGCATCAGCTAAATCAAATGGATGGACGTAGTCCCGAACATTGGTGCCATCTGGTGTATTGTAGTCATCTCCAAAAATGGCGATCTTTTCACGTTTGCCTTGGGCCACTTGTAAGACGATTGGCAGGAGATGGGTCTCTGGTCCATGGTCTTCGCCAATGGATCCATCTGGTTTGGCACCAGCCACATTAAAGTAACGAAGGGGGACATACTTGATACCATAGGCTTGATCGGCCCAGCGCATAATGGTTTCCATCATGAGCTTGCTTTCGCCATAGGGATTAATCGGTTTTTGCGGAGTGGTTTCAAGGATCGGAATTTCTTCTGGAATGCCGTAGGTGGCTGCGGTTGAAGAAAAGACGATGTAGTGAACCCCACATTCCTGCATGACTTCCAAGAGTTTGACCATGCCCGCCGTATTGTTGTCAAAATATTTCAATGGATCTGCCATGGATTCAGCGACTAGGGAATAGGCCGCAAAGTGGATGACGGCGTCAATATCTGCATGTTCCTTAAAAACAGTGCGCATGAAGTCTTGATCCGCCAGGTCTCCTTGGTAAAAGACGGCATCTGGATGCACCGCTGCGCGGTGGCCTGTGACCAGGCTATCCACCACCACGACTTTTTCCTGTCCTTCATTGACCAAGCGGTCTACCATGTGGGAACCGATATAGCCAGCTCCTCCGAGTACGAGTATTGCCATTTGTTTTCCTTTCGCTTCTTTGTCTTCTATCTTATTGTACCAAATTTCCCCGTCTTCTCCATACTTAAAGTGTCGCGACAAAGCGTCTAAAGGCTGCTTGCCCTTCTGCTGTCCGCTTGTAGACACCCGCATCTTCTAGCACCCGCGCAAAGATTTGGCCGACCGATTCACGGACAATGGCCTCAGCCTCTGCTTCTTCTGTAATGGGTGGGTGAGTGGCTTTCAAGTCAGCTGCCCAGTCCTGGTGGTAATTGACTACAGTGCTCTCTTGTTCAAGCAGATAGTCTTGGACCTGCTTGAGCTCTTTCTTAAGCCGAGGAGGCAAGATAGCCAAGCCCATGACTTCGATCAGACCGATATTTTCTTTTTTGATGTGTTGCACATCCGCATGTGGGTGGTAAATGCCATCTGGATGCTCTGGTGAGGTTTGGTTGTCACGGAGCACCAAGTCCAGTTCATAATGCCCATCACGGATTCGTGCAATGGGGGTAATGGTATGATGGGGTTGACCGTCGGATGTGGCTAAGACTTGAACGGCTGGATCCGAGTAACCTCTCCAGGTCTTTAGGATATGGTCCGCCAGGTCAATCAATTGCGCCTTATCATCTGATTGCAAACGAAGCACGGACATGGGCCAGTTGACAATCCCTACCGATACAGCCTCAAAGCCCTCAATGCTAAAGCTAGCCTCAACAGAAGCCAGCTCCATAGGGAAGGTATGTCGTCCCCCTTGGTAATGGTCATGAGTCAGGATGGATCCCCCTACAATGGGTAGATCTGCATTGGACCCTGCAAAATAGCCTGGAAAAGTCTCTACAATGGTCAAAAGTCGCTCAAAGGTTTTGCGGCTAATGGCCATAGGAACGTGTTGGCTATCGAGGAAAATGCAGTGTTCATTGAAGTAGGCATAAGGGGAATACTGGAAGCCCCAGTCATGACCGTCCATATCAAAACGAATGATCCGATGATTGGCACGGGCAGGATGATCTAGGCGACCTTGATAACCTTCATTTTCAAAACACAATTGGCAGGCTGGATAATGACTGGCTTTCGCAAGTTTAGCCGCTGCAATGTCTTTAGGATCTTTTTCAGGTTTTGACAGATTGATGGTGATTTCAAGAGAACCGTAGGGAGTTTCTGCCTCAAAGGCGATATTTTGCGCAATGGCCTTTACTTTGATGTAGTCGTTGCGCTTCGAAAGGGCATAGAAATCAGCAATCGCGTCCTCCTTGGAATGACGGTAAGTCTCCCAGAAATGATGGTTGACCTGACTAGGACTGGGGGTGATCCAATCCATCAACTCCGCACCCAAGCTGTCCTTTGCGGCCATGCTATCTTGGATCTTGCTATTGGCAACAGCGATCTCCACCAGCTGCTCTTTGAGTGCGATCACATCTGAGTTATGAACTGGTGCGTCTAGCCCTTCTTCTCCGATGCGACTCATGACACGATTTTTTAGATAGATCCGATCCATCTCTTGGTAGTCACTTACCGCAATAACAGCTGTGACAAATGCATCTAATACCTGTTCTGTCATCCTATCTCCTTTTTAATCGAGCACCCGTGTTCCTGCCGCAACCTCTGCAATATAGAAGCTTGGCGCATAGCCAACGACTTCCTCATAACGTTTGCCGACAGCTTCTTCAAAAGCTTCAACCTTGTCTTTGTTGACGAGGGCGATGGCGCAACCACCAAAGCCTGCTCCGGTCATACGAGCTCCTAAGACGCCGTCTTGTTCCCAGGCTGTATGCACCAAGGTATCCAATTCTAAACCAGTCACTTCGTAATCATGCTCCAAAGATACGTGAGAAGCATTCATAAGACGGCCAAAGCCTTCCAAATCACCTGCCTCAAGCGCCTTACGAGCTTGGAGGGTCCGTTGGTTTTCAAGTACTGCATGGCGAGCTCGTTTGATGCGATTGTCATCTTTGATCAGGTAGCTGTAAGCATCAAATGACCAGAGATCTAATTCCCCTAAGGTTTGGATATCTAATTTTTCTTGGAGTTCAGAGACGGCTGTTTCACATTCTGCACGGCGTTCATTATATTTTGAATCCGCTAATTCCCGGCGTTTGTTGGTATTCATGATGACCACGACATTGTCTTTGAGATCAAGTGGTACCAGATCATATTCTAGGCTATTGGTATCTAGATAAATAGCCCGTTGATCTGCTCCCATACCGATGGCAAATTGGTCCATGATCCCAGAGTTGACTCCGATGAAGTGATTTTCGGTTTGTTTCCCGATCTTGACCAGATCGAGACGATCTAACTGAAGATCAAATAGTTTCTCAGCGATGACGCCAATTAAGAGCTCAAGGGAAGCTGAAGAGGAAAGGCCTGATCCATTTGGAATATTTCCGTAAACATAGACATCCATTCCGCTATCAATGACATGACCAGCTTCTTGTAAGAAATGAAGCACGCCTTTTGGATAGTTGGTCCAGTTGTGCTCTTTTTCAAAATGAAGATTCTCCAGTGGGACTTCAATAATC
Source organism: Streptococcus ilei (assembly GCF_000479335.1). Lineage (NCBI taxonomy): Bacteria > Bacillati > Bacillota > Bacilli > Lactobacillales > Streptococcaceae > Streptococcus > Streptococcus ilei. The sequence goes on along the minus strand of NC_022584.1, from coordinate 288,717 downwards.
CCCTTGTCTTCAAAATTGCCTGAGAAGAAACGCAAGACCTTGTCTTCGCGCTTTCTTGCAGCCCCGTAAGTACCAAGCGTAATGGCTGCCGGGAAGACATGTCCTCCATTATAGTCCGTATGTTCACCGATCAGATTGATCCGTCCTGGTGAAAAGAAGGTATGATCAGCCTTCTCGCCAAAGACAGCCTGAAACTTTTCTTGTAGAGATTGAGACGTGATTGATGTAGTCATGAGAAACTCCTTTAGTTCTTTGTAAACGTTTTTATACCTGTATTATATACGAATAGAAGTAAAAATTCAAGTATTTTTAGTAAAATTTTATTTAATTTTTATTTTGACTTTAAAAAGCATACAATAGAGGTTTTTGTCCTGTTTCAATTCCTATTTATTTCTCCCTATTTCAAGTTAATCTTAGTGAATTTTTACTAAAAAATCTCAATTGGGAGATCACCCAATTGAGATACTAAATCCCTTAATTTTTCTTTCTCGGATAGACAAAAGATCCAAGGAAGGTTAAAAGGCTGACACCCATGAGGGATAGAAGTTTTTCTGTTTGACCCGTCTTTGGCAATACCGATGATGCAGGGCTTGCTGAAATGGTGGCAGGAGCCTGATCCGTGTCATGTGACACAGAAATCGGAGTGACTTGTGGACCATCAAGAGGGCTTGTTTTTTCTTGCTTGCTAACAAGGACCTGTGTTCCCGTCTTTCCAACCTCTACTGGTTTTGTTTGATGAGCTGGATCTAGAGCTGGTGGAGTTGGATCTTGGGCTTCTGGTGTCGGTAATGGAGCAGGTGCTGGATAAAAGAGACCATGACCAATGCGGTAGGCGTACTCTGTTTCCGACAGTTTTCCATCTACAATTTTTGGAATATCAACTGGTAAGGTACCTACGTGTTCCTTGCCATTGAAGATGACTTCCACTCCTGCAGGAATATTTGGACCAAAGGCATTGTCTGGTCTGAGGGATTCCGTTGGATCCATTCCCTTATTTCCATAGACTGCTAAAATGGCTTTCGCCGCTGGATAGTTGGCTACATCATAAGGTTTGGAGATCGAAAGGATAGCTGCCTTCTTCTGCTTGGTATTGGCATATTGGATGATCTCTGTTGGGATCTTAGTCCGCCAGAAATCTTTATCCAGTTGCCCCTCATAACCGATCTCTGAAATAACCACGATATGGGTTGCTTTCTCTAGGTCTTCTTTTAGACTATCAAGGGTGGATGCTTTGGTGAAGTTCTTCGCCACAAAGGAGGTATCTTTTGGAAGCACCCCATCCGCTATTAAGCGACGCATGCCCAAATTTAGTCCAGGGACTTCATTTTCAAAAGCTCCTAAGAGTAAGACATGATCCCCTTTTTGGACCTTAAATGGCAAGGTATTGTCTTCATTTTTGACAACCGTCACCGCTGCTGCCGCAATCTTGCGTTCCAAATCACGATTCAGATTGGATCCGACTGTTTCTTCTGCTTTTTCAGGCGTCCGAGCACTTGGATCAAAATTTAGGACCCCACGTTTTTCTTTGAGGGTGAGGATCCGACGAACGGACTCATTTAAACGTTCTTCTGAGATGTCACCCGTTTGCACTGCACGAACTACTTCATCAACAATGGTATCAATTTTGGTCAAATCAGTTTTACTGCGAAGGGTTGTTGGCATCAAGACCAGGTCAACTCCTGCTTTGATCGCCATTTTCACAGCTTCAACCTCACCGAAGTTCTTAGCGATAGCGTCCATTCCCATAGCATCGGAGACAATCACACCCTTATAGCCGTATTTCTTCCGTACCAAGCCTGTTAAAATATCATCTGAAAGTGTCGCTGGAACATAGATTTTCTCACCGGTTTCCTTTGACACAACCTGATCCTTTTCAATTTGTGGGTATTGGATATGAGCCGTCATCAAGAGGTCTACACCTGCATCCATGGCTTTCTTAAATGGAAGGAGTTCTAATTTTTCAAGTTCGGCAAGAGATTTATCCACCAAGGGGAGTCCTGTATGCGAATCAACCGCTGTATCTCCATGACCTGGGAAATGCTTAGCAGCTACGGCCACATTGTAGTCCTGAATTCCCTTCATCATTGGAATTCCTAAGTAAGCAACACGGTTTGGATCAGAGGAGAAGGAACGAAGCCCAATGACAGGGTTTTGTGGATTATTATTCGTATCCAATACAGGTGCGAAATCAACATTCAAACCTAAGGCAGAAAGTTCTCGACCGATAATCTGACCAGCTTCTGTCGCTAACTTGGGATCATTGGTAGCTCCAATGGCCATATTTCCAGGGAGAGCTGTACCGCTACCCAATCGATAGACGATACCCCCTTCTTGGTCGATCGCTAACAATAGCGGAATCTTCCCATTATTGGCCTTGTTTTCAATGGCCGCCTTTTGCATATCTTGTGTCAGTGCAAGTGTTTGTTTGGTTTCTTTCACATTCTCAGCAAATAAAATGACGCCACCAAAGTCATACTTATCAATCGCCTCTGCCACTTCAGCATTGACCTTCGTGAGATCTTGTGGCGACTCCTGGCCTGCCTCCTGCCACTTACGGAAGTCTGGCATAATCATTTGAGTAACCTTTTGCTTGAGAGGCATGTCTTCCAACAGTTTTTCCACTTCAGGCGATGCTGTCTCCCTTGTTGTTTCTGTTGGCGAGGCAGCAGGGACTGCTTCACGGTCAGTCGCAGCCGGTGTCTCAGTTTCCCCTCCCTGATTTTCAGTGGAGGTTTCTGGAGTTGGAGAAGCCACAACCTCTTCTACTGTTGCTGCCGGTTCATTGACCTGATCCGGTGTTTGAGCTGTGTCTGCCTTTGCTGTTTGGACCGATAATAGAGCAAAAGCCGTTAATAGGGCCGCAGATGGATACATGATTTTTTTCATAAAGCGACCTCCTTTCCTCATGGATATTGTACCATGATTTTATAGTTGTGTAAACGGTTACATATTCTAAACTTAAAAAAGGATAAGCGTTTCTTCACTTATCCTTATCTAGTTTCTTATTTTTTAAAATACGATTTCTTGACCGTTTTCTGTCACTTGGTAAGTGCCATCAGCGAGATTGATTCGGGCTCTTGCTGTGACAGTCTGGTCTTTGTTTTGACGAGTGATGACAATGGTATGTTCATCAGGTGTTTCCACCTCGATCCTTCCTTCTAAGTCAAAAGCTGAGGAATGGTTCCGGAAGCTAAAGAGCTTGAGAAGAGATTGTACGACTGGACGCTCTACTTCTTGAGCAATTTCTTCATTGCTGTAGTAATGACGGTTGATATTGCGTCCTTCTTTTGTGTTTTCTAAGAGTTCCAAATCATTCTTTCCAGCTAAAAATCCAACATAATAAACTTGTGGAATGCCTGGCGCAAAGGCTTGAATCAAACGGGCTAGGAAATACTTGCGATCGTCATCTCCAAGGGCTGAATAATAAGTTGAGTTGATTTGGTAGATGTCCAAGTTATTGTATTCTGCTGTTGAATATTTGCGTTTAACATTCGCTCCTACCTTGTAGAGCTCATTTGAAGCATAGTCAATCTCTTCATCTGTCAAGATATCCTTGACATCGACCACCCCAATTCCGTCATGAGTGTCGAGTGTCGTGAATTGCTTCATCGGACTCATCTTCAACCACTTAGCAAGGCGTTCCACTTTTGAGCTATAGAGGGTATAGAGGGTCACCATTGGAAGGGCAAAGTCATAGACATAATAGCCGTGATCGGCAATCTTAAACTGGATGGAATAGTGCTCATGGATCTCTGGCAGGAGCTCAGCTCCATAACTGGCTGCCATATCGCGCACCTTGTCCAGCAAGTCCCAAATATCTGGCTCCACAAAGAAATCATTGGTGTCTAATTTCTTGACCGCATAGGCAAAAGCATCTAAACGAATGAGATCACAGCCATTGCTTGCCAGGTGTTCGATGGTCTTGCGGATAAAGTCCATGGTCACTTCCTTGGTCACGTCTAGGTCAATCTGCTCTTCACCGAAGGTATTCCAGAGATGCTCAGTCGTCCCATCCGCAAAGGTAATTTCTTGCTTAGGAGCTCGGTCTTTGCGCTTGTAAATCAAATCGACATCTGCTTGAGTTGGACGATTCTCCGGCCAGAACTTATCCCAGTTGAGAAAGAGATCTTTGTAATCACTTTGGTCGTGCTTTTCTTGGTAGTCCTTGTAGTATTTAGACTGACGGGAAATGTGATTGATCATAAAGTCAAACATGAGGTAATACTTGTCGCCCAGCCGTTTGACATCTTCCCAATCCCCAAAGGCTGGATCCACTTGATCGTAGTCCACAGGCGCAAAGCCTCGGTCTCCTGTAGATGGGAAAAATGGCAAGAGGTGAACCCCTCCTACTGCATCCCCAAAGTGTTTCTCCAGATTTTCATAGAGGTCCTTGAGGTTATTTCCCAAGCTGTCTGAGTACGTAATTAACATGGTCTTGTTTTGAATTGGCATAATGGTTTCCTTTTTCTTATTTGAAAACCAAGTCTAAGAAGACCTGGCTTTCCTGAGAATATCTATTTTAAGAATGACTTTTTAAGATACGAGGGATACGATTTAAATCAGCAAGCTGAATCGTCCCTTTGTATCCGGAATTGAACACGGGACTAATTTCTTAGGAAAAAAGATAAATCTTCTTGTGTGCAAGCACACTACGTCGATTTCCTATTTTTCTACAGAAATTTTCAGCAAGCTGAATCGTCCCTTTGTATCTTATTTCACTGCACCGTTGCTCATTCCTGCAATGATATGGCGTTGGAAGAAGAGATAGACAATGGTGATACTGATAATGCCGACCACGTAAGAGGCAAAGCTTGGTCCGTAGTCGTTGAAATATTGGCCTGCGTAGTTGTATTGGAACAAAGGCAAGGTCCACATTTTGGAATCCCGGTTCAAGACAAGGAGTGGCAACATGAAGTCATTCCAGAACCAAAGGGCATTGATGATCATGGTTGTCGCATGCATGGGTTTCATCATTGGGAAGATGATGCGGAAATAGGTTGTAAATTTATTCGCACCATCGATCTCTGCTGCTTCATCCAAACTTTCTGGAATAGAGATCTTGATATAGCCCACATAGAGAAAGAGAGTCTGTGGAATCGCATAGGTCAAGTAGAGCAAAATCAACCCAAAGGTGTTGGCCAAACCGAGCTTGCTCATCATGACGGTAATCGGGATCATGATTACTTGGAAGGGTACGAAGATACCAAGGATTAAGAGGGTATACATGATGGTAAAGGCTTTTCTCTTACTCATATTACGAGCAATGGAGTAGGCTGCCATAGGGATACAGATCATCACAGCAAGAAGGGACAAGACAGTGATGACAACTGAGTTCCAGTAATAGCCTCCGATACCATCAGCCAAGAGGCGACTAAAATTGTCCCATGTGAAGTTGGTTGGAAAAACAAAGAAATTATCTACAATATCCTTAGTTGGTTTGAAGGAACTAAAGAGGGTGGCAAGGAGCGGTACTAAAATCAGAACCGATCCTAGAATCAATAGAATGTATTTGCCAATCAAGGCTTTTCTTTCATCTTGTTTCATCGTGCTTCTCCTCTTAAATTTCAAATTTCTTAGATACTCTCAATTGGATGATCGAAATCACTACAATCAAGAAGAACAAGATTACGGCAATGGCATTGGCATAACCGAATTGGTTGTTTTTAAAGGCGTAATTATAAACCAAGAGCCCAAGTGAAGTTGTGGCATTGTTTGGACCACCACCGGTCATGGCAAAGACTTGGTCAAAGGCGGTCAACCCACCTTTTAGGGCTAGGATAAAGACCATAGAGACACTTGGTAGCAAGTAAGGCAATTCAATGTTCCAGAAGACTTGCTTACTAGTCGCGCCATCGATCCTTGCTGCTTCTGTAATCTCAGTTGGAATGGATTGCAAACCAGCTAGGAAGATGATGATGGGCATGGCCACCCCTTGCCAAAGAAGGACAAAGACAGCCGCAAAGATGGCTCCCCACTTAGTCCCGAGAAGACTGGTTTGGAGAAACTCAATGTGAAGGGCATTCCCAATCGCTGGAAGACCATAGTTGAAGACTTGCTTGAAGATTAAAGCTACTGTCAAACCAGACAAAACAGCTGGGAAGAAGAACCAAGCACGGAAGAAGGTTTGTCCTTTGATTTTAGAGTTCAAGACACGCGCAATGAAGATCCCAAGAGCAATCTCCCCAACCACCATGGCAATCGTGATGATCACCGTAAAGCCAATGGCATTCATGAATTTTGGATCCATGAAGAGGAGCTTAAAGTTGTTTACGCCGACAAATTTGTAGTTATAAGTCAATCCTGTCCAGTTGGTAAAACTGTAAAAGGCTCCTTGAAACATCGGCACATAGAAGAAAATTGCTTGTAACAAGAGGGGGATGGCCACAAAAGCCCATGCCCAATATTTTTGTAATACTTTTTTCATAGTCTCTCTACTCCTAATCCACATCCGCTTTCATCGGATTAAAGAAGGCATTCAAATCATTGACCATTCCTTGTTTATCACCGGTCAAGACATAGTTCATGGTCAAGGTATGGAAGTCTGCTTCACTGGTCCAGTATTGTTGCAACCAGACCAAGTGACGATCCGTAAAGGCATATTTGGTCATACCAGCAAGCGGTGAATCTTCTCCTGCTTGTTTGACCCCTTCAATCGCTGTTGGAGATCCGTCCACATCGTAGTATTTTTGCATGACTTCTGGACGGGTCATGTATTCCACAAAGGCATTGGCTTCTTTTGGATGTTTGGTAGTGGCTGAGATAGACCATGCCAAGTCTCCCGCACCAACGGTTAAGCTTTGTCCTTTTTCTTTCCCTGGAATCATGAAGGTCCCAACCTTAAATGTCGGTTTTTGTTCATTAATCGCTGTGATTGCCCAAGACCCATTTGGTGTCATGAGGACATCCCCACGTGCGAAGGCTCCGATAACGTCTGTATAGCCGGCACCTTCCCAGTTCTTTTGCTTAGAACCATTAATGCGAAGGATATCCATGACCTTGATGTCATCTTTCATAATCGGATCAGACAATTTAATGGCATTTGGTTGAGAATAACGAAGGTACTGATTGGCTTCTTTCCCTCCACCTGTTGCTGTTGCAAAGGCTAATTGATTGTAACCATTGAGTGTCCAAGCATCTGCACCTGCAATTCCAAATGGTGTTTGTCCTTTAGCAACGATATCTTTTACTAATTGTTCAAATTCATCCCAGGTTTCCGGAACCTTCAAGCCCAGTTCTTCGAATTTATCCTTATTGTAATAGATGCCATAAGCATTAGCTGTGAAAGGAACGTTGTAAACTTTACCGTTCACTGCATATTTTTCAGCATAGCCATTTTTCACGCGTTTTAGATAGTCCTTGTTGCTCAAATCTTCAAAGACACCTGCTTTTGCCCATTCTTGCAGTTCGATGGACTGTGGGTAAATATTGACCACATCCGGCACATCTCCTGCCAGGACACGTGTCTTCAATACTTCACCAGCATTCGGTACATTGACGACTTTGACCTTGATCTTAGGATTTTCCTTTTCAAAATCACGAGCGATTTCTTCCAAGGTTTTGGTCATTTCTTTTTTCTGGTTGAAATACTCGATGGTCACTGTGCCATCCGCAGATTTACCATCGTTGGAGCAAGCACCGAGCCCAAACAAGGCTATGCCTGTAGTAGCAAGAAGTCCGATTTTTTTATACCATTTCATTTGGCTGTCTCCTTTTATTTTTTGACAAAAACATATTGTTTAGAGAGAAAATCTCCCTGGGGAAGAACGACGGTTAAGCCCGCATACATGAGCTCGGCTCCTGAATAGACTTGGTTCGTCCCTTCTAAGCTATAGAGCGCCTCTTCTTCCAATCCTTTGAGTTTCAAGGTCGGCTCGATCTCTTCAACTGTTGATAAGACCCTTACATAGGTTACAACCGTGCGGTCTTGATAAGTAAACTGGACAGCTGCTTGATTGGCACCTTGACTAGGGTTCATTAAGCGGTAGTGTTGTCCGAATTGGACAACTGGTCGAATTGTTTTGTAGTGAGCGACTTGAGCACTGATGGTAGCCAACTCTTCTTGAGAAAGGCTGGTCAGATCCAATTCATAGCCAAGATTTCCCATCATGGCCACATGCCCACGCGTTTCAAGCGGTGTGATCCGCCCCATCTGATGATTTGGCACAGCTGATACGTGAGCCCCCATGGAAATGGTTGGATAGAGATAGCTAGATCCATACTGGATGGGAAGTCTGGCCATGGCATCCGTATTGTCACTCGCCCAGACCTGTGGGAAGTAACGCAACATACCAAGGTCATTACGACCACCACCACCGGAGCAAGACTCAAAGAGAACCTGGTCGTATTTCTCCGTCAAGTAGGAAACCACTTCATAGAGACCCAAGATATACGCATGAGATTGCGTCTTGGTTTCAAGGTAGGTTTTCCCATTTCCAAGCTTGGTGATATTGCGGTTCATGTCCCATTTGATATAGTCGATTTCATGGTTTCCAAGTAAGTCATCCAAGACCTGCTTGATATAGTCCACTACTTCTCTATTTGAGAAATCGAGTACCAGTTGATTCCGTGAATAGGTGTGTTCGTAGCCTGGGACTTGAATAGCCCAGTCCGGATGAGCCCGATAGAGGTCACTATCAACAGAAATCATTTCCGGCTCCACCCAAAGGCCAAATTGTAGTCCCTTGTCATGGATACCCTGGATCAATTCTGCTAGGCTTCCTCCTAATTTTTCTTCATTGACGGTCCAGTCACCGAGGGCCCGATTGTCATCATACCGATTGCCAAACCAGCCATCATCAAGAACGAAGAGTTCAATCCCCACTTTTTGAGCTTCATCTGCTAGCTCCAATAATTTGTCTTTTTTGAAATCAAAGTAGGTTGCTTCCCAGTTATTGATGAGGATCGGACGTTCTTTATAAGCAAACGGAGCTGGAATAATATGGTTTTGAACAAACGCTTGGCTCTCTTGGCTAAGACCGGTCAATCCCTGATGGGAGTATGTGATCATGGCCACTGGGGTATCAAAGCTCTGATCTGGTGCCAATTCCCAGGCGAAGTTTTCAGGATTGATCCCTAGTCCAACCCGAACTTCATTGAGTTGATTTTTCTGAACAAAAGCTTCAAAATTTCCACTGTAGAGTAGTTGGAAGGCAAGAGCAGAACCCGCATCTTCTGTCACTTCATGATCAGCAAGAATCAGAGCCGGGGTCTGGGCGTGTCCTGAAGCACCACGGTTAGAGCTGATGGAGAAGATTCCTTGCTCCACTTGCTGACGGCGGACTGTTTTTTCTCTCGCATAGGCTCCTTGTAGAGTGAGGATGTCGTAGTCACCGGCAGGCAGATCGGCCAACACACTAAGAGCCTTGTGAATCACAACCGTTTCGTCACTACAGTTTTCAATCTTTGCGAAACTTGTGATTGTTGCCCGATCCTCGTAAGCGGTGTAGTAGAGAGTCAACCGCAGGGCCGCTTGATCATCTTCAAAGACCAGGGCCAAGGTTTCAGCTTTGTCTACCGAGTGAGGGTTAGGAAGACCGCTCGCCTCGACACTGCCAGAATAGATGTTTGCTCCAACATAGAGGAAATCGGTTACCTCTGTAGTACCGTGCTGGATCTGAATCGACGGCTTTCGAAAATCTCCAAGTCCGTGCTGTCCCAAGATTTGTCGCTGGCTATCCAAGCTAAAGGTCCGATTGTCAGGTGTTGGATTTCCAGAGAAAGCATGGTCCTTCTCATACACGGTATTGGAAAAATGATAGGACGGAATTGGTCGTCCCAAATGCTTGAGCATCAGATAGCCATCACGATTTTCAAGGATGAGACTAAATCCCTTACTCTCTATATAGAACAAATTCTGCTCAATGCGAATTGCCATATCTTCCTCCCATTGGTTCCTGCAAAATATCACTATGTGTTTTTAAATGCAGTTCCAATATCTTTCTTTTTTCACATGTCTTTATTTTACGTGATGTAAACGCTTTCGAAAATAGAATTTTGTTGGGCATATATGGTAAAATGTTAGGTAGGAGGTTCAGCCATGTTAGTCTTTTCTGAATACCAAACCGACACTATTGACCTAGCCCTTGATTTTTATGGCTACGAAGATTGCCCAAAGAATTACGAATTCGGACCTAGCGTCCGCGACAATTTTGTTCTACATTTTATCACCAAGGGAAAAGGTGTCTTTCATATCAATAAAAAAGAAATCCACTTAGAAGCTGGAGATCTCTTCCTTCTCCCTAAAAATAAAGTGACCTACTACCAGGCAGACGCCGAAGATCCTTGGTCCTATTACTGGATTGGCATCAGTGGCACCAAAGTGAGTGATTTCATGCATTTTTCAACCCTGCATGAAAAAGGCTTTCTAAAGAAAACAGAGGTGGACACAGAGAGAATTGGCCAGTTTATGGAGCAGATTGTCCACAAGTCTGAGGCATCTAAGATGACCTCACACTACCAACTCCACCTTCTCTCTCAGATTTATGAATTGCTCTTTCTCATCAGTGAAGTGGCTCCTGATATCCATCGGAGCCATCCATCTCCAACTTATCAACTCTACCTGACCTGCAAGCATGTGATTGAGACGCATTACAATAAAGATCATTTGAGTATTCAAGAGATCGCTGATGACCTCAATGTCCATCGCTCCTACCTAACAACTGTTTTCAAGGAATTTCACCAGATCTCTCCCAAGGAATTCTTGCACTCGGTCCGCATGCAACGTGCCCAGCAGTTACTGACCAATACAGACGAAAGCATCAAGATTGTTGCCTACTCCGTTGGCTTTTCAGACCCCCTTTATTTTTCAAAGGCTTTTAAGTCCTATAGCCAACTAACCCCTAGCCAATATCGAAGTAAACATAAAATTTAGTAAAAATTTATTTCTTTTTACTAGTATTTAGAGTATACTGGAAGTAGAAATCAATAAAGGATGAACCATGGCAACGATTAAAGACATTGCAGAAAAAGCAGGCGTTTCTCAGGCAACGGTCTCTCGCGTCCTCAACCAAGATCAAAACCTTTCCGTTAGTGATGCAACTCGGAAACTGATCTTCGAAACGGCTGAGAAACTCCATTACCAAAAGAAACATCGAAAAAATAACCCTCTTCAAAGCAAACGCTACCGGATTGCTATTTTAGAATGGGTGACTGAAGAGGAAGAGTTAGAGGATCTTTATTACTACTCTATTCGAGTTGGGATTGAAAAACAAGCCCAAGAACTCGGGCATGATATCTTCCGTGTCTTTAACTTAGAAGATTGGGGACCTCTTGAAAAAGCTGATGGAATTATCGCTCTAGGTAAATTTAGCCCAGAAACTATCCGTCAACTTGAATCCTATCAGAAAAGACTCGTCTTTGTGGACTCTAATACTTTAGTATATGGCCATACCTGTGTCATGACAGATTTTGAAACATCCGTCTACCAAGCGTTAGCTTACTTGATAGAATCTGGTCACAACCAGATTGGTCTTCTTGTTGGACAAGAAACGACCGCTGATAATCGTCCTCTTCAAACAGATCCCCGTTACATGAGTTTTAAGCATTATCTAGAAGAGAAAGAACTCTATCAACCCGATTATATCCGAGTGGGGCACTTCTCAAGTGACTCTGGCTATGATATGATGAAAGAATTGATTGATGAATTGGGAAATCGACTTCCGTCAGCCTTTTTCATGGCCAGCGATGCCTTGGCTGTTGGGGCTCTCCGTGCCCTTCAAGAAGCCAGTATTCCTGTTCCAGATCGGGTCAGTCTCATCTCCTTTAATGATACCTCGATTGCTAAGCATGTCTATCCGCCACTTTCTACCGTCACTGTCTACACAGAAGAAATGGGGAAACAGGCTATTCACAGTCTCTTACAAGACCTTCAAAGAGGAGATTCAGGTATTCCAACTATGCATACTCTGGCCACTCGTCTTACCATCCGTGAAAGCACACGTTAAGAAGCTATGAAAACACACGAAATTTTATACCAAACCTTAGCCCAAGCTCAAGATTATGTCAATGGCGAGCAACTAGCCCAAGAAATGGGACTGTCTCGCACATCAATCTGGAAGGCCATTCAGCGTTTAGAAAAAGAAGGCATCGAAATTGAGTCCATCAAAAATCGAGGCTATAAGATCCTTTCTGGAGATCTCCTAATCCCCCAAGTTATCGAGGAGCATTGTCCTCTAACAGTCTCCTATAATCCCCAGTGCCAATCCACTCAGCTGGATGCCAAGAACGCCATGGAAGCTGGGGGACACTCCTCTACTCTGTATCTGGCTCCTTACCAAATGGCTGGAAAGGGACGTTTTGGGCGTGACTACTTCAGTCCTTCTCAAGGGGGTATCTACATGTCCCTCCACCTCAAGCCCAACCTCCCCTTTGATCAAGCTCCCGCCTATACCCTCATGGTCGCAGCTGCTATCTACAAGGCCCTGAAAAATCTGGCCTTATTGGATATCGATATCAAGTGGGTCAATGACATCTACTACAAGGGGAAAAAAGTTGGTGGCATTCTGACTGAAGCCATCAGCTCCATCGAAACAGGCCTCATCACAGATGTTATCATTGGTATCGGCCTTAATTTTGCCATCACCAATTTCCCTACGGAACTGAAGGACAAGGCTGGTTCCCTCTTTGACTCCCAGCCTCCCATTACTCGCAATGAACTGATTGCTGAGATTTGGAAAGAATTTTTCAATAGTCCAGAAGAGGAGCTGATCTACCTCTACAAGCAACGCTCACTAGTTCTAGGTAAAGAAGTCCGCTTCGAACAAAATCAGACTAGCTACCAAGGGCTAGCCAAGGATATTTCGGACAGTGGACAACTACTAGTCCAACTGACGGACGGCAAAGAACGCTGGCTCAACAGTGGCGAAATCTCCCTCAAGCAGTGGGATCTATAAAATAGACCAACAGCTCAAAAAAGAGTCTGGGAAACAACGCTTTCTCAGACTCTTTTGTGTGAAGACAGATCAAAACTTTTTAAACCAATTCTTGATATACTCTAAGCATATATCCAGTAAGAATTTGATAAATAATAATACAATTCCAATCTTCACAAACATGTAATATTTAAATGTGTCATCAAATGAATGCACACGGATCGGAAAGGTGAAGATATTAGACGGATTGATAAGAAAATATAGTGAGATACAAATAGATAAAACCAACGCCACTATAAAAATTTTTTTATGTAATTGCATTTTTTACGTTACCCTTTCTTGTTTTACAACATTAGATACCAATCAACAATTATATATAGCCTTATTAATTCTTTTAATCCCCTTTCTAACAGGCTATTTTAATAGTTTTTATACCTTAATCGTATACCAATTTCAAAAAAATTCAAGTCTGTTTTTCTAATCATTTTTATGATATAATAATAAAGTTGGAAGGGTAAACAAAAACTAATCAACTATGCTAGTAAACTGTATAAAATTAACTTTTTAGATAGCACCATGATATACTTAAGGTGCTTAAAAATTTAAGAATTGTATGCATAAAGAAAACACACCTGGTGTGTACTGAGCCAAAAAAGTTAGACCATTCATTTACACAAAGGATTTAGTTCTGTATTGCACAGGACTAAGTCCTTTTTTTAGAAAGCAGACAAATTCCTAATTACATAAAGTAGTCAGCTGACTCTTCAAAAAAATGACGGCTATTTTTTGAATTCGTTAAGTAAATCTAAAACTTTCCGCTGTGGGAAAAGTGCTTGAAACGCTTTTGTTTCAAGCACTCGGGAGTTTTGGGAGTAAAACAGTTCGGGGAACTGTTTTAGCCTAAGCCTAGAAATATAAAAGCGAAGGGGTCCAAAACTAAGTCATGGAACTTCTTCGAAGTTCGCTGACGTCCGTACTCACCTAAGGAAAGTTTTTAAGTAGACTTTATATTTTATTTAAAATAAAATAAGCACCAGTCGGTGCTTATTTTTTATACTTATCTCGTTTTTTCTGATTAAGCTGTTGATCGATACTTTCGACCAACTTTCCTAAGATATAGCTGACTTGTAAATTTCTCAATATCAAAAGAGCCCAAAAGATAGCTGCCAGGTAGCTTTCTCTCATCACAGCATCATTAAAAAAATAGGTTTCTAAGGCTGTAAAGATAGCCATAGTCCAAAATTGACGTTTATTCATATTGTTATTCTACCATGATTTTCTGGAAAAAGCACATCCTAGTCTTCCTGAACGGTAATTTTATCAGAGAGGAAATCGAAGCCCTCCGGAATGACTGACTCTTCTGCCACTTCTGCCTCTTCCTTGTGACCACGAGCTTTCTTAGAGAATTCCGCCCGAACCTGGGTCCATTCCTCCATTGAAATAGCCAGAATCTCCGGAGAGAAACCTGCCGCATTGCTTAAAATATTGCCAAACATGGTATTGAGGTTATCTCGCTTCATGGTCTGTTCGGCATTAAAGTCAGACTCAAAAGCTAAAATCGCATGGCGTTCATTGGCCGCAACCGGCTGTGAACCAACCAGTAAAGCCCTATCTGCCCCTGCTAGGCTTTCAATAATTTCCCCCCAAGCATTCTGTAGGCGAATGAGATTGTTACGGGCTAAATCTGGATTTTCAACTGCTTCTTGTAAGATAGCTTGAAGCTTATTGCGGTCCACTCGATAGCCCTTGCTAGACTTCTGAGGACGAGTAGGGCTTGATTTAGCTGCAGGAGCCCCACTCGCTACTTGAGCTAACTGATTCTTCAGAGACTCGACTTCTCTTTTGAGCTGATCTACTTGTGCTGAAAAATCTGCTGGAAGAGCCACTTGGCTAGCCGAAGGGCCCTCACCCTTGTATTCTGCCAAACGAATGGTCATCATCTCCGTATAGATTTTCGGCTGCAGGCTGTTTTTGATATCCGCTAAACTCCTTGTCGCAAGATCAATCCAAGCAAAGAGGGTTGCTTGCGGTATGGCTAGATTCTGATTAAATCGCTCACTGACATGGAGATTTTCCCCACCTGTCTGAACGATCAAGAGATTCCGTAAATACTGCAAGAGGTCCGTCACAAAGCGGGCCATGTTTTTCCCATTATCAAAGATCAGGTTCAACTGGTCCAAGGCAGCTGTTGCATCTTGTGCTGACAAGGCTGTAACATAGAGATCTAAAGCTTCTTGACTAATGGAGCCTGTAATTTCTTCTGCCATCTCAGTGGTCAATTGGGCACCAGCTGTCAGGCTGAGGGCCTGGTCCAAAATGGACAAAGCATCCCGCATCCCACCTTCTGCCCGACGGGCAATAATGGCTACAGCTTCTTCTTCGTAATCAATCCCTTCTTTCTCCAAAACAGCTTTTAGGTGGTCTTGAATGGCTGGCGTCTTGATGGATTTGAACTCAAAACGTTGAACCCGCGAAAGGATGGTTGCTGGAATCTTATGCAATTCCGTTGTCGCTAAAATAAAGACCACATTTTCTGTCGGTTCTTCCAAGGTCTTGAGAAGGGCGTTAAAGGCTCCCGTCGAGAGCATGTGGACCTCGTCAATGATATAGACCTTATGAGGGGCCAGGCTAGGCGCATAGGTGGATTTATCGCGGATATCACGGATCTCATCTACCCCATTATTAGAGGCGGCGTCAATCTCGATGACATCCTCTAAACTGCCATTGGTAATGGCTTCACAGATATAACATTCGTTACAAGGCTCTCCCCCTGTTTGATTGGGGCAGTTCATGGCCTTGGCAAAGATTTTTGCCACACTGGTCTTCCCTGTCCCACGAGGGCCAGAAAAGAGATAGGCATGGCTAATTTTTCCCTGTTCGACAGCTTGTCGTAGGGTCGTCGCAATAACCTCCTGCCCTACAAGCTGGCCAAAGGTCTGGCTTCGGTATTTACGATAGAGGGCTTGATACATTAGTTTACTACTCCAAACATCCTAAAATTCCAATTCATTTTTTCAAGCAAGATAGCTACAAAACGTTCCAAATAAAGGCGATCTAGATCGTCATAATCTCCCACCCGATCCGAATCTAAATCCAACACACCCAGTAACTGGTCATTCAAGACCATGGGAACCACAATCTCACTCATGGCCCGACTGTCACAAGAGATATAATTGGCATGCTGGGTCACATCCTCAATTACCAGCGTCTCTCTTTTCTCTGCTGCTTCTCCACAAACACCTTTTCCTAAGGCAATGTGGACACAGGAAACCTGACCTTGAAAGGGGCCTAAAATCAGCTCTTTTTGATCATAAAGATAAAAACCTGCAAAGACCGAATGTGGTAGGGCTTGATTGAGCAAAGCACTGGCATTGGATAAATTGGCCAAGGCATTGCTCTCTCCTTCTAAAAGAGCTTCTAACTGGGATAGTAAGAGTTTATAATTTGATTCTTTTTCTTGCGTATTCATAACCTTTATTATACCAAACTTTAGTTAGAAAATTAAGTATTTACAACGGAGCAACCTTCGATAACAACCCAGCTTGCCATCAGAACTATCAAGCAAATATTCCCAATTAAAAAGTCAGGGATTTTGCTCCCTGACTGATTGATCAAACTATTTGAATTTGACTAGATATCCCTTCGAACATATTGAATCGCCCGGTAAGAGAGAAAGAGGGTCAGAACAAGGGAAACAAACCAGATGGTCCGAAGGCCGTAATATTGGATGAGGAAGGTGGAAAGAATAGCTCCTCCCACAAAGCTCCCAATCAAAGAAGTCATAAAGAGAGACTCCCAGAAAAACTCCATCTTGCGATCCCGCACAAAATTCCCGTAAGCGACCATGGTCTTCTTGAGATTCCCTGTCATAAAGGAATGGTTATAAGCATAGCTATCGACTTCTCCAAAGGAAATGGCTACAATTCCTAGGCTCAGCCCAAAGAAAGGTACAATCAAAACATTGGGCACTTCTTTTGGCAGAAAGCCAGCCACCAAGGTCGTCAAAACCAAGGGAACCAAGGTACTGAGTCGCCAAACGGAATGGCTAAAGAAGCGTTGAAAGACGGTCATCAAGAAAATCCCGATCATAAAGGCCAACATGGTTGCTAGTTTGACCTCCACATCCGCGATTTCATGGCCAATTAACCCAACGGATAGAAAGACCACGTTCCCAGTTTGGCCCGCGGCCAAGGTCCCTCCTCTTTCGATAAAGGTGTAGGCATCTGAAAAGCCTGCACACATGGTCAATAGGCAGGCAAAGGCCTTACTTCTGGAGTGAAACTCCCTTCTTAACTTTTTCATATTTCTCCCTATTTGTCATGGAAAAGAGGCTGGGACACTACTTCCTAACCTCTCTCACTTGTTATCTTATCCTTCACGTGATTCGCTCAAGATCTTTTCAATCTTGGTCGTAATCAAATCAATGGCTACGGTATTGGTCACACCTTCTGGAATGATGACATCCGCATAGCGCTTGGTTGGCTCGATGAACTGGTGGTACATCGGTTTCACCACTCCTAAGTACTGATCGATGACACTGTCCAAACTCCGACCACGCTCTTCCATATCCCGCTTAATCCGGCGAATGATCCGCACATCATCATCGGTATCAACAAAAATCTTGATATCCATCAAGTCACGAAGACGCTTGTCCTCCAAGACCAAAATCCCCTCAACGATAAAAACATCCTGAGGCTCCTGGCGATAAGTCTTAGCGCTACGCGTATGCGCTGCGTAGTCGTAAGTTGGGATATCCACTGGACGGCCAGCCAACAACTCATTGATTTGCTCGATCATGAGATCGGTATCAAAGGCAAAGGGATGGTCGTAGTTGGTCTGAATCCGCTCTTCAAAGGTTAAATGGCTTTGATCCTTATAATAAGAGTCGTGTTCAATCATAGCAATCTTTTCATCTGGGAAGTGGGATAAAATTGCACGAGAAACACTGGTTTTCCCCCCACCAGAACCACCTGTTACACCGATAATAATTGGTCTGTTTCGCATCTTCTTCTCCATTTTCTATAATCCTATTTATTCTATCACAAAAGCAACCTCTTGACCACGACTTGAACCATTTTTCTATGGATTTCCATCCACAAGTCAAGTAAACATCCTTTCCTCCTGCTACCCCAGTTAGAAAGGCCCATTCCATCTTTTTAGGATGAAACATGATATAATGAAACCAGTAAACACTTGATTGAAAGGAGCTTCTATGCTAAAACTCGGTATCATCGGCACCAGTGCCATTTCCCATTCCTTTCTAGACGCAGCTAACAAAACTGACCAATATGAGTTAAGTGCGGTCTATTCACGAACCTTGGAGAAAGCTCGTAGCTTCTCTCAACCTTATGGACAAGTGGCTCTCTATGATGACCTGATTGCCTTTTTAGATAGTGACCTGGATGTTATCTACATTGCTAGTCCCAATTCGCTTCATTATCCTCAGGCTAAATTAGCCCTCTTGGCTAAGAAACATGTCATCCTTGAAAAACCGGCTGTCACCACTCCTAAGGAATGGAAAGAACTGGTCAAATTGGCTAACGAACACCAGGTCTATCTCTTTGAAGCTGCTCGCAACTATCATGAAAAAGCCTTTGCGACCATCCAAGACTTTCTCAAAGACAAGACCGTCTTGGGCGGCCATATGACCTATGCCAAATACTCTTCTAAGATGCCCGAGCTCTTGAAAGGGAATACTCCCAATATTTTCTCCGACCAGTTTGCGGGTGGAGCCCTCATGGATTTGGGAGTCTATCCTCTCTACTTTGCCATCGGCCTCTTTGGTCAACCTGAATCAGTAACCTATCAGGCACGGCAATTGCCTAATTCAATCGATTTGAACGGACATGGTAGCTTGGTTTATTCTGACTTTGTCATTGGCATTCAAGCCGGCAAAGATGTGACCAGTAATCTACCTGCTGAAATCTATACAACAGACGGCACCCTCTTCATTAGTGGGATCGAAGCCGTTAGCCAGGCTCTTTTTCAAGACCATTCTGGAAACAGCTACCAGCTCCCCATCACTCCTGCCTCTCATAACATGCTAGAAGAAGCCCAGGCCTTTGCTAGCATGATGGCAGAAGGCAATCCGACTCTTTACCAGACTTGGCTCCAAACTGGACAGATGGTTCACCAAACCCTCTACGCTATGCGCCAAGATGCTGGAATACACTTTAAGGACGAAAACTAATATGACACTAGCATTTCCACTGCTCTGGCAAGAGCAACTTCAAACCCTCGGATTTGAGCAACTTACTGAAATCCAAGAACGCCTCTTTGAACCTATTACCCAAGGGGAGAACGTGCTTGGAGTCAGCCCGACAGGAACCGGAAAGACTTTGGCCTATCTCTTCCCTAGTCTTCTCAAACTAAAACCTAAAAAAGCGCAACAATTGTTGATCCTCTCTCCCAACACAGAGTTGGCAGGACAAATCTTTGAGGTTGCCAAACAATGGGCGGAACCTCTAGGACTCAGTGCCCAACTTTTCCTCTCTGGCTCAAGTCAAAAACGGCAAATCGAACGCCTCAAAAAGGGGCCCGAAATTCTCATTGGAACTCCTGGCCGTATTTTTGAATTGATCAAGTTAAAGAAAATCAAGATGATGAATGTCGATACCATCATCCTAGATGAATTTGACCAACTCTTTAGCGACTCTCAGTACCACTTTGTCGATAAGATCTGCCACTACGCGCCCCGTGATCATCAATTTATCTATATGAGTGCAACGACCAAGTTTGATCCAGAACAAATCGAACCCAATACCCTAACCATTCAAGTGGAAGGACAAAACTTAGACAATATCCAGCACTTCTATATGGAAGTGGATAAGCGAGAAAAAGTCGAACTCCTCAGAAAACTCTCCAATGTCGAAGACTTTCGTGGGCTCGTTTTCTTCAACAGCTTGTCAGACCTGGGAAGCGCCGAAGAAAAACTCCAATACCGGGAAGTTAGTGCCGTCTCACTTGCTAGTGACGTTAATGTCAAGTTCCGTAAAGTCATTCTGGAACGCTTTAAGGACCACCAGTTGACACTCCTTCTGGCAACCGATTTGGTGGCACGAGGAATTGATATCGACTCCCTAGAATGTGTCGTCAACTATGAAGTCCCTCGAGATGCCGAAACCTACATCCACCGATCTGGGCGTACCGGACGCATGGGCAAAGAGGGCTATGTTATCACCTTAGTTAGCCATCCAGAAGAATTGAAAAGTTTGAAAAAATTAACCCCTGTACGTCCCTTGATTCTCAAAGGAGCGCAACTTTATATAGGGGAATAATAAGAAAATCGTTCGTTGCATTACGAACGATTTTTAATATAGACAAACTATTGTTTTACATAAAACAGCTGGATGATTTTCAAAAAATGACTTATATTTATAGTCGTTTAAGAAGATGAAAAAACTTTCCGCTGTGAGAAAAGTGCCTGAAACACAATAGTTTCAGGCACACGGAATTATTGAGACCTTAGGCTCAATAATTAGTCATGGAACTTCTACGAAGTTCGCTGACGTCCGTACTCACCTAAGGAAAGTTATTTTTAATTACTTTATCTTAAATCTGAATCGTTCGTAATACTACGAACGATCTTTTTAATTACGATTGTAATAGAGGCGATGACTTTCCACTTGGTGGTTTAAGAGTTCATCAACCGTCACGATGGTGTAGCCTTGCGATTGAAGGTATTCAATCACGGCTGGAAGGGCATTGATAGAGGTTTGGTGGATATCGTGCATCAGGATAATCGATCCTGGTTTGACTTGTTTTTTCACTTCTGCCAAGATAGCTTGTGTATTGTGGGTCTTCCAATCCAGAGTATCCACATCCCACATGATAAAGGCCTGATCTACCGCATATTGAATGGCACTGTTAATCGAACCATAAGGCGGACGAGTAATTTTCGTTTGCACGCCAGTGACCTTTTGAATGACTTCTTTAGTATCCATGATTTCTTTTTGGGCAGATTCTAAAGGCAACTTGGTTAAGACAGGGTGATTCCAGGTATGGATCCCGATTTCATGTCCTTCCTGACGTACCCGTTTGGCCACTTCAGGATAGGCCGAGACATTCTTCCCAAGCATAAAGAAAGTCGCTTTAACATGGTACTTGTTCAAGATATCTAGGGCTTGAGGGGTCGTCGTTGGATCTGGACCATCATCAAATGTTAAGGCAACCATCTTAGCATGACGTTGAGTTTGGTAGGCCTCATAAGATTGAAGATCTTCAGGATTCAGACGAGCAGAATCAATCACATCATAGAGTTTGGAAAGAGGAACATCAAAAGTTTCCATACCTTCAATATCTACTGGAAGCGTGATGGACAGCACACCTTTATTATAGGTGAACTGCCAGCTTGCCATATCACTTGCTGAGACGGTTTGCATCAGCTCTTCAATTCTATCTTCCCCTAACTGAAGGAAGACCAGCTGAGAGCGCAACTCTGTTAAGAGGGTTTCTTTGGCTAAATCAGCATCCGTAAACAATTGGGAGAATTGGAAGACCGTCCCCTCATCCGTTAGATAAAGGAGGGGAAGTTTGTCAATCCCATCTTTGATGAACTTACCGTTTTTCCACTTGTACTGGGTCTTCTTCACCTGATAAGGGTGAACCCCGACAAATGGGTCCTCTGAGCGTTCGGTATGATAGAACAATAGCTCTTTTGCTTGCTGATTCTTCTTCTCTTCTTGGGGAAGAGAGCCTACGTCAGCCAAAATTCTCTCTTTGACCACTGCGATAGGTTCTTCGTTATTTTTCGGGTAGTAGGCAGCAACATAAGATTGACCGACCATTCCTTTTTGAAGAATGGTATCTTTGTCTTTTTCAACTGCTTCTTCTTCCTGGATTGCTTTGGAAAACTGTTGATTATAATTTTTGATAGCGCGTGCTTCCTCAATCTTCTGATAAGCAAGATAAATCCCTCCGATAAAAAGGAGGTTGAGGAGGATGAGAATAAGTATTTTCAAGTAGGATTTCTTCATACTCTTATTATAGCAATTTTATCACCAAAAAACAGTAGAAAACTCTAGAATCTAGAAAATAAAACCTAAAATATGATAGGGAAATTAAAGTAGCTCAGTCCTATCTCCTGTCACTTTGAACCGGCAACTTTCAAGCAGAAAAAAAGAACAGATGTGGTCACATCTGCTCTTTGTCACAAGTTATATGATGCTGATTATAAGGACTTTTCACGAATCACTTCGACTTTGTAGCCATCTGGGTCCACAATAAAGTAATAGTTTGGAAGAGTTCCTGGCAAGCCTTTAGGATCTGTTACTTGGTAACCTTTTTCCTTATGCTCCGCATGAAGGGCTTCAAGGTCTGGCGTACTCAAGGCAACATGGGCAAAGCCATCTCCAATGACGTAAGGACCATGATCATAGTTGTAAGTTAATTCCAACTCATAGTCATCCCCTTCTAAACCAAGATAAACAATCGTAAATTTGTATTCAGGAAAATCTTTGCGACGCAATTCCTTAAAGCCAAACGCATCTGCATAAAAAGCAATTGATTTTTCTAAATTCTCCACTCGCAAACAAGTGTGTAACATTTTTGAAGCCATACGACACCTCTTTCTTTTTTTACTATTATACACTAGTCAGGCAAAAATAGCGATTATTTGAAATAGATGAAAAAGCTGAGGATTCCTCAGCCTAAATTATCGAAAAACTTATGTTATATAAAATAAGCCAAGTTATTCTAAAAAATAAGAACAACTCCTTATTATGAGCGCCATCCATGTAGGTTCTGAAACTTTCCGCCGTGAGAAAAGTGCTTGAAACAGTTATGTTTCAAGCACAAGGGAGTTTTGAAACCTTAGGTTCAAAACTAAGTCATGGAACTTCGTAGAAGTTCGCTGACGTCCCTTCTCACCTTTGGAAAGTTTTAGAAGTCTTTTGCTTCATCTAAGTTAAAGATTCCTCAGCTTTACTTGTTTTTCGTTGATTTAGAAGTTGATTTCTTTTTACTATCTGACTTGGTTGCTAGTTTGACCTCGAAAATAGCACCTTTCGGCTTGTTATCTCGAACAGTAATGGTGCCATTAAAGGCTTCTACGATTTGCTTGGCTAAGGACAGTCCTAAACCAAAACCACCCTTTTGACGCGTACGCGCCTTATCCACTCGGTAGAATCGATCAAATATCCGCTTTTTATCTTCGTCTGCAATCCCTGGTCCATTATCCTCTACCCGAAGATAGAGATAGCGATCCTTGAATTGGGCGACAAACCGTATCTTTCCTTCTTCCTCTGTGTATTTGAGGGCATTGTCATACAAAATGGTCATCAGCTGTTTCAGTAGGACCTTGTCAGACACCAGACTCCTTTCGACATGATTCTCATACTCGAAGATTTTATCATTTTCCTCGGCAATGATTTCATAATTGGCAAAGGTTTGGTCGAAAAAAGAAGGAGGGATTTCACAAAACTCAGGTTTAATCCCATCATCTCGACGGGCTAAGTTTAAGAGATTGGTCGTCAGTAAGCGCATATTGCGAACCTCATCCAAAGAGGAGGCGATATTCTCACTGGATTCCATAATTGTTGCCTCTGGCTTTCGGAACAGGGTTTCCAAACGATTTTGCAAAACGGCTAAAGGTGTCCGCAATTCATGAGAAGCATTTTCGACAAAAGCCTTCTGCCGGTTCATGCTCTCTAAGAGAGGTTTCACACTCATCTTAGCCAGGAAGATACTTGCAAAGAGGGAAATGCCCCAGAAGCAAATCATGACCAAGGCGATTTGGCTCTCGTGTTTTTCACTGGTCTGCTCCAACTGGCTGATATTGGTCATGATCACGGCATATTTCACCCCATCGATATAATCATCGGGGTCAATATCCACCAAATAAGCCCGGTAGCTTTCTTTTTGCTTATAATGGTTGGTGATTTGAATCTGCTTGATCTTGTTTAAATAGCTGCGACTAAAGGTCACTGTTTTTAAATCCAGAAAACCATTGTCCGTCGTCACATTTTCAAAATTATCATTCAAGAGGATGGCTGTACTATTGGAAGTGACCGATGGTCTAGGGCCATCCTCGGGATCAGGTTCATTATCTTCTGGTCGGTCATCATCTGGTTCGTCTCTTCCCATCCCATTTCCGGTACGATTGGCCAAGCTAATGATGGAATAACGATCTTTACTCAGTATCTTTAAATTTTCATCAACCGTTGTATACAGACTTGACCGCATTACTTGAATAATAATCAAGGTCATGGTTGAGAAAATCAAGGTAAAGAGTCCGAAATAGCGGATGAAATAAGAAAAGTCATCCGCATTGACAGTTTTTTTAATTTTATTGAGCATCTTTCAGAATGTACCCCACGCTACGCAATGTTTGGAGATTTTTTGCAAATTCTGTTCCTTTTAACTTCTTACGAATCTTAGAAACATACACTTCAACAACCGAGATAGTCGTATCGCTATCAAATCCCCAAAGTCGATCAAAGATTTGTGTCTTGGGCAGGATAACATTTTGATTTTGAAGGAAATAGACCAAAAGATCAAATTCTTTCCCTAATAGCTCCACTTCTTTCCCTTCAACAAGCGTAGAATTTGTCGAAAGATTAACGGTTACATTCCCATAAGAAAGGGTATTTTCATTGACCTTACCAGAGCGCTTCAACAATGCTTGGATCCGCATCTTGAGTTCTTCTAGGTAGAATGGCTTGGTCAGATAGTCATCTGCCCCTAACTCAAACCCATGGCCCTTATCGTCCAAACTCTCTTTGGCTGTCATAATCAATACTGGAGTGGAGACACCCTTATCTCTCAATTCTTTCAGAACTTGGAAACCATCTTTTTCAGGGAGCATGAGGTCTAGCAAAATGAGGTCATAGATGCCACTTTCAGCCTCATAAAGACCTTCGTCTCCATCAAAGACTTGCATGACATCTGCAAAGTCATCTAAAAAATCAAATACTGAATTAGACAAACCGAGGTCGTCTTCTACTAATAAAATCTTAATCATGTGTACTTTCTCCTTCTCATTCTTCCATACAGGGATGACGAGTATTTTCTACTCTATTATAACATGACCAGGCTTCATTCAGTAGCATTCAGATAGCGATTTCAACTTTTTTCTTAGCCTGCTGTCCCTGTCTCATCCTTTGATGAATTGTTTGTATTGCTAGACGATTTTTTCGAAGAGGATTTCTTGGAGGACTTTTTACTCGATTTACTATTTTGTTGCTTGTCTTGTTGACCTTGAGGGCCTCCATTTTGTGGTGGTTGGCCATTCATGTCTCCTTGTCCTGGTCCACCGTTTTGGCCATCTTGCGGTGGCATACCGCCTGGTCCTCCACCAAATCCATCTTGTCCTTGACCACCTTGCGAGCCCCCTCCTTGAGGTGGTTGACCGTTCATTTCTCCTTGCCCTGGACCACCATTTTGGCCATCAAAACCTTGTGAGTTAGAAGGTCCATTTTGATCGTTCCCATGGCTATTTTGTCCTTGATGGTTTTGGGCAGGCTGGTTACTATTTTGTGTAGCTACTGCTGCTTGTTGGCGTTGGGGAGTCGTATTGTCTGTCGCCAACATTCCCAAGCCAAATCCACCAGTCATTCCTACGACAAGTCCTCCTGTTGCTGCGGCAGTTGCCCACCACTTAGGACTTTTCTTAACGACAATCATTTTTTCAGTTCTTTCTTGCTTTTGTTCATTCGAAGCTTGCATTCTTTCCATTCCTTAAATTATTTAAACAAGGCCTTTGTTTAGATAGGGATAGTTTACCGATTCTTCCTTAATCGTGACTAAATTTTTTCTTAAACTTTCCTAAAATGAGGATGGAGACAATTGTCACAGCTGAATAGAGGACTTGACAGGCTTGCATTCTTTTTTGTAGAATAGTTACCATAAAAATAAAGCGAGGTTTACTGTTTTGAAAAAAATAGAATCAATGACATTAATTGCTCTTGGAGCAGCTCTGATTGCTGCCCTATCTCCTTTTACAATCCCACTTGGACCCATTCCTATCACGCTTCAGACTTTAGCGATTGGATTGATCGCCAGCATCTACCGTCCAAAAGAAGCCACCCTTTCTGTTCTCATTTACCTCCTCTTAGGTGCCATTGGCCTCCCCGTCTTTGCAGGTGGTCACGGAGGCATCAGCTCCTTCTACGGTCCCACTGCTGGATTCCTTTTCTTCTTTCCCCTTCGTGCTTTGGTTACCTCTAGCCTCGCTGGCCAAAAGGGACAGCCCATTCGTATCTTCCTAGCTAACGCCTTGGGGGAAGTCGTCCTCTTTATTGGGGGTGCCTTAGGTTTTATGCTCATTACCCACCAGAGTTTGGATCTCACCGTAAAACTGGTCGTCCTACCTTTTGTATTACCAGATTTGATTAAGATCACGTTGACAACGGTTTTCGCAGTTATTCTCTATCGCAATCTCAAACATCTCCCATATTTCAAAAAAGCAAAATAAAAACTCTTAGAGAGGCCTACAAACCTGTAGGTTCCTCTCTAGGAGCTTTTTTTTCTTTATTTAGTTGCTAGAAGGGCTGTTTCAACCGCTGCTTTCTCCCGCTCGATAAGATCGATACGAGCCGCGATCTCTTTAATTCCCATCTTGATATTACGGCTGATCGCCATATCATCCAATTGAGGCTCAAAGAAGGCCTTGTATTCATTCAACCGTTCACGGGTCTTGAAACAGTTAGCTGGGTAGATGACAAACTTATCAAAGCTCATATCACCACCGAGTGCTTTCTTGATCCAATCCCAGTTTTCACGCGCCCAAGTCCAGGTTCTTCCTTGGGTAAAGTCATGGTGCAAGAAATTGAAGTACCAGCTCATAGCCAAGTCCTGAGGTTTCACCACATCCTTGTTCTTCCACTCCTTCAATAGAGCTTCCAAAGTTTCCTCATCCTTGGTATAAGAAAGGGCAGCCGCCAACTGGCGTTTAAAGTTTCCATCAACTGTCTTCACATAGGTATCCAGATATTGTTGGCTAAGCGCCTTGGTTTCCTGGTGTTTGATTTGGTTGACCAAGATTTGCAAGCGAATGGCAGCTGGAAGTTTTTCTAGATCAGCTGCGTGCGCTTCAAAGATAGCGCTCGCTTGTGCTTGTGCAGCTTCATCATTGGCCTTAATCATGTTAGCAATCATGAGCTGACGAACTTTTTCGTCTTCTTCTGCTTCACCTGGCTTAGCTTCTAGTCCCAAGCGTTCAAAGTTGTAGCGGTTCATCCGTTTCAACAGCTCATGGAAGGCAACTTCTGTTTCCGTTCCTTCATCCACAAAGAGACTGATTCCAGTCAAGACGCTCGAAACAGCAGAAACTACCAAGAAGGAATTTTCTTCTGTCAAATGCTCGATCACTGGCAAGAGGCTTGCATAGGAAATTTGCCCACTTTCAGCTAAAAGACGACGTTCTTGAACCACTTGTAATTTTGAAGTGCTATCTAAGTTAGCAAGGTCCGCAAGGATGTCTTCCAACAATTCCCCACGGTAATCACTGATATAGTGGGCCGTATTTTCTGTATTGAAGCGAAGAGCCCCGCTATTAGTTGCTTTCAAGGCACTGTAGTTTGGAATTTCTAAGACTTCGGTTTCCAAAGTATCAGGAATACCTGACCAGTTGCTATTTAGCGGAACAACCCACTTGCGACCTTTTTCTTCTTTTTCTCCGATAAAGAACTGGTCTTGACGGATGATCAAGGTATCATTCTCTACAGAAGCTGAAACAACTGGATAGCCAGGTTGCTCCAACCAAGAATCCATAAAGGCTGCTACATCCCGACCAGAAGCTTGACCCAAGGCTTCCCAAAGATCTTGCCCAATGGTATTTCCATATTGGTGCTTTTCAAAGTAGATTTTCAAGCCCTTGCGGAAGGCATCATCGCCTAACCAGCGGCGAAGCATGTGCATGAGACGGCTACCTTTGGCGTAAACAATCGCTGGGTCAAAGAGGGTGTTGATCTCGTCTGGGTGTTTCACTTCCACATGGACGGATTGAACACCATCTGTCGCATCGCGTTTCAAGGCAGCAGGTACACCTGTCGTTTGGAAGTCTTCAAAGATATTCCAGCTTGGTTCAATGGCATCCAAGCAGACATATTCCATCATATTGGCGAAGCTTTCATTTAACCAGAGGTCATCCCACCACTTCATCGTTACGAGGTTTCCGAACCATTGGTGAGCCAATTCGTGAGCCACCACCAAGGCTACTGTTTGACGGCTTTGGGCTGTCGAATTCTCATCTACAAGGAGGTAAACTTCGCGGTAGGTTACCAAGCCCCAGTTTTCCATAGCTCCTGAAGAGAAGTCTGGAAGGGCAATATGAAGGGATTGAGGGATTGGGTAAGCCACTCCATAGTAGTCTTCGTAGAATTCAATGGCACGAACAGCAATATCTAAGGAGAAGTCCAAGTTTTCTAATGGGTGAGCTTTGGTAGAGTAGACACCGACTAGGGTTCCATTCTTGGTCTTAGCTGTCACACCCTGCAAATCTCCCGCCGCAAAGGCCAAGAGATAAGAAGACATACGAGGAGTTGTATCAAACTTCCAAATACCTGTTTCTTTCCGACTTTCGACATCGATTTCAGGCATGTTTGAAAGAACGATTTCTCCCTCTTCTTGGTCAAATTTCACGGCCAAATCAAAGGTCGCTTTGGCTTCTGGCTCATCCACACTTGGGAAGGCTTCACGCGCAAAGTGGCTCTCAAATTGAGTAGAGATCACTTCCTTTTTAAGGCCATCTACTGTGTAGTAAGACGGATAGATCCCTGTCATATTATCGGTAATGTTCCCTGTATAAGTGAGGGTAAGGTTTACTTTACCTGTAGCAGGAACTTCGACAAAGACCGCTTCTTCCTCATCATTGACTGTAAAGGCACAATCTTGCCCTTCTACTTGTGCAGATTCGATGGTCAAATCCTTTTGGTGAAGAGAGATGCGAGTCTTCTTTGCTTCTCCAGTAATGGTCACTTTCCCTGAGAAAGTTTTGTTTGAGCGGTTCAAATCTAAGAATAGATCATAGTGCTCAGGTACAAATGTATCAATAAAATGTGCAACTGCTTGCATGAGTAACTCCTTCTTCATTTATTCTCATCTTCTATTCTAACATAAATCCAAAGGTCTGTAAGGTAAGAGGAGGCAAAACAAGATCTATAAGAAAATAAAGTCTGAGATGATGACCTCAGACTTTATTTTCTTATAATTCCACAATTTTCCCTGTTTCGAAGTAGACAACCCACTCACAGATGTTTTTTGCATAATCTCCGATGCGTTCCAAGAAGTTGATCACTTGGAAATAATCCCGTCCGGTAACGATGGACTCTGGATTCTTCCGAATTTCTTCTGTTGCTAATTCTTGAATGCTATCGAAGTAATGGTTGATCACTTCGTCTCGGCTAGCTACTTCATAGGCCAAATCAACATCACCTTTGAGGTAAACATCCAGTGTGGATTCGACAAAGTCTTTGACCTCACGACCCATCTTGCTGATCTCCTCTTCAACAGATTGGATGCGGACTTCCCCCTTCATTCGAATAGTTGCTTTCGCGATTGAAACCGCATGGTCACCCATCCGCTCTAAGTCAGAGACTGCTTTTAAGACCGTCATGACCACGCGAAGGTCTTGCGAAACTGGCTGTTGAAGGGCGATAATCTCAAAAGATTTGCGCTCCAATTTCACTTCGTATTCATTGATATCCGCATCATCTTCGATAACCTGGCGGGACAATTCACGGTCATGTGTGACGAAAGCACGAACCGTACGATTGATTTGGGTCAACACTTCATTTCCCATTGCATAAAATTGGTTATGCAATTTTTCTAAATCTTCTTCAAATTGAACTCGTAACATTTTATTTTCTTCCTATCCAAATTTACCAGAGACATAGTCTTCTGTTTCTTTCTTAGCTGGGTTCAAGAACATTTCATTGGTATCATTGTACTCAATCAAATCGCCATCCAAGAAAAAGGCTGTTTTATCGGAAATCCGACTCGCTTGCTGCATGGATCGAGTCACCAAGAGCATGGTGTAACGGTCTTTTAGTCCATACAGGGTTTCTTCAATCTTACCAGCTGAAATCGGGTCCAGCGCTGAAGTTGGTTCATCCAAAAGAATAATCTTTGGACTGGTCGCAAGGACCCGCGCTACACAAACCCGCTGCTGCTGACCACCGGAAAGTCCGATAGCAGAATCATGCAGGCGATCCTTGACCTCATCCCAGATGGAAGCACGTTTCAGTGAGGTTTCAACCGCTTCATCCAAAACAGCCTTGTCCTTGACACCATTAATCATCAAGCCATAGGTCACATTATCATAAATGGACATTGGAAAGGGATTGGGCTGTTGGAAGACCATTCCGATTTCCTTGCGCAATTCGACCGTATCGGTCCGTGGTCCGTAGATATTATGTCCATTATAGAGGATGGTTCCTGTAGTTGTGACCTCATGGTTCAGGTCCCCCATGCGGTTAATGGCTTTTAAAAGGGTAGATTTCCCTGATCCAGAAGGACCAATCAAAGCTGTAATCTCCTTTGGAGCAAAATCCAAAGAAACACTATTTAAAGCCTTCTTTTTATTGTAATAAACCGACAAGTCCTTGACTTGCAAAATTGGTTCTGTCATTCTATTTTCCTTTTTGTTGTCATATTCCTTTATCCAAAGTGACCCGATACATAATCGTTGGTCGATTGCAATTTCGCATTTTGGAAAATATTCGAAGTCTTATCGTACTCGATGAGGTTTCCAAGGTAGAAGAAACCGGTATAATCACTAGCACGCGCTGCTTGTTGCATACTGTGTGTCACGATGACAATCGTGTAATCCTTCTTCAACTCCAGCATGGTTTCTTCTAATTGCGCTGTTGCGATCGGGTCTAAGGCTGAGGCTGGCTCATCCATGAGCAAAATCTCTGGTTTAACGGAGATGGCACGGGCAATACAAAGGCGTTGCTGTTGACCTCCTGAGAGCGTCAAAGCAGACTTGTGCAAGTCATCCTTGACCTGATCCCAGAGGGCTGCTTGCTTCAAGGATTTTTCTACGATTTCATCCAAGACCTTCTTGTCTTTGACTCCTGCCCGTTCGTGAGGGAAGGTAATATTGCGGTAGATAGACTTCGCAAATGGATTTGGTCGTTGGAAGACCATCCCGATATGCTTTCTCATTTCATAGACATTGATATCTGGTCGGTTGACATCAATCCCTTCGTACCAGATCTCACCAGTCACACGCGCAATATCAATGGTATCGTTCATTCGGTTCAAACTTCTAAGATAGGTGGACTTCCCTGATCCAGAAGGACCAATCAAGGCTGTAATCTTATTCTTTTCAAACTGCATGTCGACGCCTTTGATGGACTCGTTATTTCCATAATAGACATGCAAATCTTTGGTAGATAGGACCACCTTTTCTTCAGGAAAAGTAATGATGTGTCTCTCATCCCAATTGTATTTTGACATTTCTTCTCCTTTTATGCTGAGGTTAATTTCTTATGGAGGTAAGTACCGAGCTTACGTGCTCCAAAGTTGAATATCAAAATGAAGATCAACAAAACTGCTGCAGATCCAGCGGATACTTCAATAGCATCTGGAATGGTTCCTTCACTATTGACCTTCCAAATGTGGACCGCTAATGTTTCCGCTTGACGGAAAATGGAGATTGGACTGGTCACACTGAAGAGGTTCCAGTTACTCCAATCCAAAGCTGGAGCAGACTGGCCAGCTGTATAAATCAAGGCCGCTGCTTCCCCGAAAATCCGTCCAGAAGCCAGTACGACACCCGTAATAATACTTGGCAAGGCTTCTGGTACCACTACGTGAATCACGGTTTCCCAACGAGAGATTCCAAGAGCAAGCCCAGCTTCTCTTTGTGTATGGTGGACGTTTTGCAAACTATCTTCAATGTTCCGTGTCATCTGTGGCAAGTTAAAGACTGTCAAGGCCAAGGCACCAGAAATAATCGAGAAGCCATATTGGAACTGCACTACAAAGACCAAATAGCCAAAGAGACCAACTACAACTGATGGTAGGGAAGACAAGATTTCAATACAGGTCCGAACCAAATTGGTCAATGGGCCCTTCTTGGCATACTCTGACAAGTAGATCCCTGCCCCCAAAGAAAGTGGGAAGGAAATAATCAAGGTAATGACTAAGAGGAAGAAGGAATTATAAAGCTGAATCCCAATCCCTCCACCTGCTTGGTAAGAAGAGGATTTGCTGGTCAAGAAAGTCCAAGACACATGCGGCAACCCTCTAAGTAAGATATAGAGAATCAAAGAAGCAAGAATAGTGACAATAATTCCAGCAATAGCATAGAGAACCCCTGTCTCTATCTTATCTATTTTTTTAGCGTGCATAGTTCTTCTTACCTCTTTCTTTCGTGATCAATTTGATAACGCTGTTGAATGCCAAACTCATCAGCAAGAGCACCAAAGCAAGTGACCAGAGAACGTTGTTGTTAACTGTTCCCATAACCGTATTTCCAATACCCATGGTCAAAATGGAGGTCAAGGTGGAAGCTGGAGTTGTTAAAGATGTTGGAACAACTGCTGAGTTTCCGACTACCATCTGAATAGCCAAGGCTTCCCCGAAGGCACGCGCCATCCCAAAGACAACTGCCGTAAAAATACCCGAGCGAGCTGCCTTTAAGGTGACATGCCAGATGGTTTGCCAGCGAGTCGCTCCCATAGCCATACTCGCTTCCCGGTAGTGACGAGGGACTGCCCGTAAGCTGTCTGTTGTCATAAAGGTCACTGTTGGGAGAATCATGACAAAGAGGACAAAGACCCCTGACAAGATCCCAAATCCTGTCCCACCAAAGATGGAACGAACAAATGGAACCACTACTTGCAAACCAATAAATCCATATACAACGGAAGGAATCCCTACCAACAATTCAATGGCTGGTTGTAAGAGACGAGATCCCTTAGGAGATACTTCTGTCATAAAGACTGCTGCACCAATGGCAAAAGGTGTCGCCACCAAAGCAGACAAAAGGGTTACAATGAAGGAACCCAAGATCATTGGCAAAGCCCCAAATTCTTTCCCTGACGGATTCCAAGTGGATCCGAAAAGGAAACTAAAGACATTGACCTTGTTGACAAAGAAGGTCGATAATCCCTTTTGGGCTACAAAAATCAAAATCAAAGCTACAACAAAGACAATTAAACTCATACAACAGAAGGTAATGGTTTTACCAAATTTTTCCAAACGAGAATTATTGGACTTTGCGAGCATTTTTTTTGCTACTTCGTTCATTTTTTACCTAATTCTTCTTATTTCTTCGTAATGTTACCGTCAAGATCACGGCTGACTTTCATATCATTGATTGGGATATAGCCCATCTTACCAACGATTTCCTGCTGGACCTCATCTGTCATCATATAATCCAAGAATTTCTTGGCCAATTTACTTGGCTCTCCCTTGGTATACATGTGTTCGTAGGACCAAATTGGCCAGTTATTATTCACCACGTTTTCCTTAGTTGGTTCATAGCCATTTAACTTCAT
Organism: Streptococcus ilei; assembly: GCF_000479335.1. Taxonomy (NCBI): domain Bacteria; kingdom Bacillati; phylum Bacillota; class Bacilli; order Lactobacillales; family Streptococcaceae; genus Streptococcus; species Streptococcus ilei. Next base: position 255,401 of record NC_022584.1, on the reverse strand, counting down.
AGTTTTGACACTATCATCCACGTAGGTAAAAGCCAAATAAGAAATGGCACCTGGAGTCTGGGAAACAATGTTCTTCACCATTCCATTGGAATCCTGTTCCTGAGCCTGTTTAGGATCTTTCCCATTCATGATGATGTCATCGAATACGGCACGGCTACCGGATCCTACTGCCCGGTTCACAATGGTAATTTCGAGATCCTCACCCCCCAATTGCTTCCAGTTGGTATATTCACCAGTAAAAATCTTACGCAATTGTTCAGTTGTCAAATCGTCTACGGAAATAGTCTTATTGGCAATGATGGCTGTTCCTGCTACTGCCACTTGATGGTCTACCAAGCTAGAAGCATCGATTCCATCTTTTTCCTCCGCAAAGAGGTCACTATTTCCAATATCCACAGCTCCCGATTGGACCTGAGAAAGACCTGTACCAGATCCGCCTCCTTGGACATTAACAATCTTACCGGGATGTTCTTCCACATAACGATCTACCACCCCTTCAACGAGCGGTTGTAGGGCTGTCGATCCAACAGCTGTAATCGCTTCTCCACGGTCAATCCAAGATGCACAGGCAGATAGAGAAGCTGCAAGTGCTACTGTTGCTAGCCCAAGGACTAGCTTTTTGCATTTATTCAATGTAAGTCTCCTTGAATCAAAATCAAATATCGTTTAAATGTTATCTCTAAACACTTGGTCATCTTCTAGTATTCTAGCAAGAATCACTCTATTTCCACTATAACATAGAAAGACCGCATTTCCTAATAATTTATCTAAATCTCAAGCCTTTTGGAAAGAAATTTTTTAACGTTCGTCCCGTTACTTTTGCAAAGCCCAAACCATTGCCTCCAGCCAGGACCTGATACCATCCATTTGCGTAATCTTGCTCCAACTGAATGGTCTCTCCAGCCACGTACTTACTAAAGTCTGGATCCGACAAGCTGACTGATTTTTTCACTTGATCTGGTTTCAGAGCTAGGCCCAGAGCAAAGCTAGGTTCAAAGCGATTTTTCTTAAAGGTGCCAAGGTGCAAGCCATTGCGAGCAATCTTGACCTTTTTCAAATCAGGAAGTCCAGATGGTAAGAAATAAAGCTGATCTCCAAAACATTGGTAGAGACCCTCCAAGTCGATGGCTAAGCGGTCCTTGGTAAAAGCTTGCCACAACTTCTTCTGCTCAGCCGTTAGATTGGAACGTCCTTCCTTGAACTTCTTAACTTCAGGCTCTCCGTGATAAAGGAATTTAGCAACAAATTGCCCTTCACCCTTGAAATGATGAGGATACATACGGGCCGTTTCAGGATGTCCGATCCCTTCTACCATACCATTAATTTTTTCAATCGGTAGCAATTCTAGCTCATATTCTTCTAAAAGCCAAGAGACAATCTCTTCGTTCTCTTCCGGAGCCCAGGTACAAGTCGAATAAACTAGCTGCCCCCCTGGTGCCAGCATCTTGATAGCATCTGTTAAGATTTCTCTTTGAAGACTTGCGCATTGAGCTGGATAATCTGGATTCCAGTAGTCCATGGCATCTGGCTGCTTCCGGAACATTCCTTCACCAGAGCATGGTGCATCCAAAACAATCAGATCGAAAAAGGCTGGGAAAACCTTTGCCAAACGTTCGGCTGATTCATTGGTCACCACGACGTTACGAGCACCAAAGCGTTCAATATTCTCGACCAGAATCTTGGAGCGTCCCTTGTGAATTTCATTAGAAATAAGGAGGCCTTGATTGCCTAAATAAGAGAGCAAGTGAGTCGTCTTTCCACCAGGGGCTGCCGCAAGATCCAAGACCTTCATACCCGGACTGGGATGCGCTACTTGAGCCACCATTTGGGCAGCGGGTTCTTGCGAGTAGACCAAACCTGTGACATGGGCAATGGATTTCCCCGATACCTTACCATAGTAACTCCAAGGCATGCCTGGAATGGGCTCATCGCCTCTGATTTGCACTGCCTTTAATGGATTGGTTCGATAGGCAGAAACGGCTGGTTCATCAAAAGTTTGAAAGAAGGCTTCAGCCTCTTCTCCAAGTAATTGGGTATACTTTTCTTTAAATCCTTGAGGAAAGGTCATGCGTTTTTTCCTTTCGTCAAAAAAGGTTGAATTTCATCTAGTTTACAAGTCGGCACCATCATAATGGGCTCCAAGGTCTCATAGTTGGGTTCTTTCCCTTCCAAGGTCAGGACCGAGTAACCTAGACACTCGCCCATAATGGCAGCAGCAGCATAATCCCAAGGCCAGATATAGCTAAAGTAGCCTAAAATACCACCAGATAGAATCTTGGTAAAGCTGATACCAGCGCTCCCATAGACTCGAATCCCCAAGCACTCTGCTCCCAGATCCGCCATGCCCCAAGCGTTGGATTTGAGCATGCCGACATTGGAAGCCACTAATAAGTCCCCAAGAGGCCGATTTTGAAATGGTTTCAGTTCTTTGTCATTGCAAAAGACTCCAAAATCCTTTCCACCAAAAAAGAGATGGTCGCGCATGACATCATAGATCAAGCCAAACTGGCCAATCCCTTCTTCAAAATAGGCAACCATTACAGCAAAATCTTCTTTTTGGGTCACAAAATTATTGGTCCCATCAATGGGATCAATCACCCAGACCTTGCCGGAGTGAATAGGAGCACGAAGTTCATCTTCTTCAGCGAAAATTTGGTCTTCTGGATAAGCTTCTAATATCTTATGGACTAAGGTTGCTTGCACTTTCTGATCCATCTGAGTCACCAAATCCGTCGGATTTGTTTTGACAGTAATAGCTAGCTGGTCATGTAAGTGTTCTCTTAGATAGCTTCCTGCTTCTTTGACAATGGTCTTAGCAAATTCTAATTTATTGATCAATCGAAAACCATCCTTCCCCTTTTTCTTTCGCAACTTTGGTTGCGCGGTAAAGTGAGTAGCCACTGACCTCTTCAAATTCCTTGCCCAGACGCTTTTCTTCGCCAATACTTGGGACAACTTTCTTAAAGGCCTTATAGGCTTCTAGGTAGATGCGGGCATCTGCCTTTTGTTCATAGGCTTGTTCAACCTGATTAAAAAAAGAAAGCACCGAAGCAAGCTCTTCAGTGCTCCACGATAAATCGAGTGGGTAACTATAATTCTTATTCATATTAATGGATCTCCGCTCTTAATGTAGCAGATCTTAACTCTTCCTTACGATATCCACGAGGGAGAAATGCGCGGATTTCATCCTCATTGAAACCAATTTGCATCCGTTTCTTGTCTAGAATAATTGGGCGACGCAAAAGACTAGGATTTTCCTCAATGAGCTTAATCAAAGCAGAAATCGATAAATCCTCTACATCAACATTTAACTTCTGAAAAATTTTAGAACGAGTTGAAATAATATCGTCTGTACCGTTCTCAGTTAGAGCTAAAATATTACGCAACTCCTCAGTTGTTAGAGGACTCGTCATAATATTGTGTTCCTTAAAAGGAACCTCATGTTTTTCTAACCAAGCCCGGGCCTTCCGACAGGATGTACAACTCGGAGACAAAAATAATGTAATCATGTTCTTCTCTTCTTTTTTTGGACACACTTAGCTAACTCTATTATACAAAATTATTCGGTGCTTGCATAGTGATTTTTGAATTTAGACAAAGAAAATTCTCCCCTTAAGGGAGAATTTCTAACAAAAGTTATCTGGTCCGTTGACGAGCTATGATCTCATCCTGACGCAGTTGCTCCACAAGCGCTTCTACACTGTCAAATTTGACCATTTCTCGAATCTTGTCTAACCAAAAAATCCGAATCGTATGTCCATAAATATCTTTTGAAAAATCAAAGATATTGGCTTCAAAGCGAAGTTCCGTCCCATCAAAGGTCGAGTTTTTTCCTACAGAGGCCATCCCCCGGTGACGTTGCCCTAGCACTTCTACTTCGACGACATAAACACCATCTTGAGGAAGATGTGTCCGATCGATAGGTGCAAGATTGGCTGTTGGAAAACCAATGGTTCGGCCTCGTGCATCCCCATGAACGACGATACCACGACTGGATAAAGGATATCCCAAGAGATCGGCTGCTTCTTTGACCTGGCCTGATGAAATAGCCTGCCGAATACGGGTCGAGCTGATTTTTTCTCCCTGGTCTAGGACAGGGGGAACCACTATGACTTGGCCCTTAAAATAGGTTTCTAAATCACTAGCTACTTTCTTATCGCTACCAAAGCTATAATCAAATCCTGCCACTAAGACACGCGCTTGAAGACTTGTTAGGTAGGTTGCAACGAATTCTTCAGCCGTATGAGCCGCAAAATCACTGGTAAAATCAATGAGATAAAGATCATCGACTCCAAGTTCTTCCATTCGTTTAAAGCGTTCCTCTGGATTTTGAAGGTGGAGGAGTAATTCTGGTTGGTAACGGGCAAAGGCCAATTTTGGAGATTCTGGAAAGGTCAAGACAGCTACTCGAAGTCCTTGCTCATCCGCAATGGCACGAGCTGTCCGAAAGAGCTCCTGATGCCCTCTGTGAAGACCGTCAAAATAGCCCAAGACAAGAACTGTATCTGCTTGAGCTTTTATTTCTTTTTCACTAGTTACATAACAAATGTTCATGAATTTATTGTAACACACTTTCTGTCAGAAAAACCTTGCGAGGTTTGTAAAGTTCTTCTCTTTTTTCTAAAATGGCCACTAATTTTCCTTGGTAAAAAGCAGCCAATTCTTTGGAGTCACTCTCAACCGGAATAAAGCGTCCCACTTGGACTTCGCCGACCTCTTCGACTGTCAGCTCCACTTTTTCCAGATCTCCTGTTCCAATTTCAAGTGGATGAAGGAAGCTCAAATCTCCTTGAGCAACTTTTTCAGCAAGTTCTTCCAAGGTTAGGGCATTTTCTAAGGACAAGCCAGCAGCACTGGTACGTGTCAGATGAGACATATGGGCCGCATAGCCCAGTTTCTGCCCTAAATCCACAGACAAGGTTCGGATATAGGTCCCCTTGCTGCATTTAACCCGGAAGCGAAAGCGGGCTAGTCCTTCTTCATAACGAATTTCGCTTGTGCGCGTGAATTCATAAATGTTCACCTGCCGAACTGGACGTTCCACTTCTTCTCCTGCACGCGCATACTCATAGAGCTTACGCCCATTGACCTTGACCGCTGAATACATGGGTGGTACCTGTTCGATTTCTCCTACCATCTGGGCAATCATGCGGTCTACCTCTTCTGCATCCAAGGGGTCTTGCACAGGGGTCCGATCGACAACTTCTCCGCTGGCATCCTCCGTCGTGGTAGAAAACCCCAAAGTGATTTCTCCCTCATAGATTTTGCCTTCATCCTGCATAAATTCAACCATTCGGGTCGCCTTTCCTACGGCAATCGGAAGAACCCCCACCACATCCGGATCCAGAGTTCCCCCATGGCCGATTTTCTTGGTTCCTAAGATTTTTCGCAGTTTAAAGACCACATCATGTGAAGTCATTCCCGCTTCTTTTTTTACATTAATAATTCCGTCCATTTGAATTACTCTTTCTAACTCATGTGTGACCATGACGGTCACCGACCCTTTATTATACCATGAAAAGGATCTCCTTGTCCCTGATTCCCCATTCCCATGAGCTCCTAAAAATCCCGTAGCAGATTTCAGACTTTTTAAAATGGGTTTGATACAATAGAAAACGAAAGAAGGTGTAACATATGTTAACGTATGATGTTATTGTTATTGGATTTGGTAAAGCTGGTAAAACACTCGCAGCGAAATTATCAAGCCAAGGGAAAAAAGTCGCTCTAATTGAAAAGAGCAAGTCTATGTATGGTGGTACTTGTATCAATATCGCTTGTATCCCAACCAAGACCTTGATTGTCGCAGCGGAAAAAGGCTTGGATTTTGAACAAGCCATGAGCGAAAAGAATGCGGTCACCACTCGTCTCAACGGCAAGAACTACGCAACTATTGCTGGAACGGGTGTAGACATCATCGATGCGACAGCTCGTTTCGTTTCCAACAAGGTTATCGAAATTCAAGCTGGTGAGGAAAAGGAAGAATTGACAGCTGAAACCATTATTATTAATACTGGTGCGGTGCCAACTATCCTTCCAATCCCAGGACTTGCTGAAAGTAAATTTGCTGTGGATTCAACCGGTATTCAACGGCTGGAAAATCTACCTAAACGCCTTGGTGTCCTTGGTGGTGGACCTATCGGATTGGAATTTGCCCATCTCTACAATACCTTGGGTAGCCAAGTAACAGTATTGGACGCTTCTGAAGCATTCTTGCCACGGATTGAGCCAAGCATTGCAGCTCTTGCAAAAGGCTACCTTGAAGAAGATGGCATTCAATTCTTGCAAGGCGTTCATACCCAAGAAATCAAAGATGGTGAAGCTAGCTTAACCCTTGTCACCGATAAAGGAGACTTCGAGTTCGATATCCTCCTCTACGCAACAGGACGTAAGCCAAACACAGCTGGACTTGGTCTTGAAAATACAGATATCCAAGTCACTGATCGTGGAGCAATTCAAGTCAACCGTCATTTGGAAACCAACGTTCCTGGTGTCTTTGCAGTTGGGGATGTCAATGGTGGTCCTCAATTCACCTACATGTCCCTTGACGATTTCCGCATTGTCTTCAACTACCTCACAGGCGATGGTAGCTACAATCTCGAAACACGCGGAAACTATGCGACAACACTCTTCATTGCTCCTCCATTGGCCCAAGTCGGCTTGACCGAGCAAGAAGCACGTGACAAAGGACTTCCAGTTGCTGTCAAAGAATTGCCAGTTGCTGCCATGCCACGTGGCCATGTCAATGCAGACCTTCGAGGTGCTTTCAAAGCCGTGGTCAACCCAGAAACCAAAGAAATCCTTGGAGCAACTCTCTTCGGAGAAGCTGCAGGCGAACTCATCAACCTGATCACCATGGCCATGGACAACAAGATCCCTTATACTTACATCGCAAAACAAATCTTTACCCACCCAACCATGGCAGAAAACCTAAACGATCTCTTTGCGATTTAACTAACATAAAAAAGCTGGAAAATTCCAGCTTTTTTAGTTTAAAAATCCACAGACAGCCTCTTGAAATGCTTTATTTTCTTCATACAGAGCATGCCCAGAATGCTTAAGAATAAGGAGCTGACAACCCGAAATCGCTTTTGCCAGTTCTTTGGATCCGTTCACACCGATCACATCATCTTCAAGCGCACCAAGAACCAAGGTCGGACAGTGAATTCTTTTTATGACCTCAAGGCTATCGTGATCCAGGCAAGATTGAGACTGAATGGCAATTCGTTTCTTATCTTTGATTCGTCCCAGGCGACCCATGATATTATAAAGGAACCGCCACTTTTGATAGCTCTTTTGCGTGTAGGAGTGCTGTGCAATATCCAGCATGAGATGCTTAAAATTTCCAGATTGACTGAGTTTTTGCCAATGCTCAATTCGTTCTCTAGCAAGTTGACTCGGTTTAGCTGTTGTCACGGCTAGGATGAGCTTTTGAACATTTTCAGGAAAATCAACTGCCAACCATTGGGCAATCATTCCACCTTGTGAAATCCCCATAACATAGGCAGCATCTAGGTTTAGTGTCTCCATTGCTTCTGCTACATCTGCTGCCATATCCCGTGTCGTATAACCCTGCCTCAACTCGTTGATTCGAGAAAAAACATAAACTTTATATCTCTTAGCAAGTAAACGATAAGAGAGGGAAAAGAGCTGGGCCTTTCCTTTGACTGTCTGCAACCCATCCCCTAAGCCTGGTATGATCACTAGGGGCTGCTTTCCTTTTCCAAATGTTACATAGTCCATGCTCTTATCGTTAAAATATAAGTTTTTCCCTTTTGTTGAAGACATTACTTCGTTTCCCTTACTATTTTATCATGTTTATTCATGTTAACTTTTTAAATGCAGAACAAAGCCGGCAGTCACTTTTTCAAATCCAACCGCCTGATAAAACTGATGTGCAGCATTTCGTTCAGCAGTTAATCCACTATTTAGAGCCAGTGCATTAACTCCTTCTTTTACCGCTTGTTTTTTCAATTCATCGATTAGCCTACTAGCAATTCCTTGTCGTCTTGTTTCTTTTGCAACCGACAAAGCTAAAATACGATAGTAAGATCCATCTGCTTCAAAAAAGAAGAGCTTTGCATAACCTAAGAAACCTAAAATTTCTCCGTTTCTTTCAGCTAGAAGAAGGCCATAATGTGGCTGAGAGAGAATCATTTCTAAACGACGAGACAGCTTAGAAGCAGTCGTTGGATAGCCCAAGTCTTCGTATAGAGACAGTAAGGATTCAGCATCCTTCATGGTTGCTTTTCGTATCTGCATTGGAGCCTCCTAGTCTTCCTTCAAGGCATCAAACTTGGCTTTCATAGTCGGATTCTTCCGAGTCAATTTTTTAACGGAAACATCATCCAATTTGTTGTTAGCAAGGCGAAGTTGATTTTCAGATGTGGTGAGGAATTTTTTGACCTCTTCCATGCGTTTAATGGCCTTGTCGATTTCATCAATGGCCTTGCCGAAGTTGACAGAAGCCGAATTGTAGTTCTTGGCAAAGGCAACCTTGAAAGCATCCAAGTCTTCCTCAAAATGAGTGATGTCAATATTTTGCTCACGGATTAGTGCTAGTTCCTGCTTGTATTTTAGAGAGTTGAGGGCAGCATTGCGTAAGAGACCAATCAACTGGATAAAGAACTGAGGACGGACCACATACATCTTCTCATACTCGTGGCTGACATCGACAATCCCTGTGTTGAAATAGTCGTTATCTGCTTCAAGCATACTGACCAAAACAGCATATTCACAGTTCTTTTCTCGACGGTCCTTGTCCAATTCCTTATAAAAATCAGCATTCTTATGCTTCTTCTCTGTCCCGTCGGCTTCATTTTTCATCTCAAACATGATGGAAATGAATTCTAGCCCATTTTCATCAAAGTCACGGAAGATAAAGTCCCCTTTAGACCCACGTGCAGAAATCTTATTATCCTTTTCAAAGTAGGCATTTGGGAAGGCAAAACTGCGAACCTTATTGAACTCACTCTCCGCATACTGCTCCAGACTTTCTCCGATGGCCTTGGTTGATTGTTGGGCCTTGAAGTTCTTATAGAACTCAACCTGCTCATTAGCCGCCTTAAGCTGGGCCTCATAGTTTTGTTTAACTGAAGTCAGAGAAAGTTCGTTTTCCTTTTCTTGTAAAAGGAGCTGATTTTTGACCTGGTCACGTTCTTTTTCTAAGTCAGATAAAGTCTTTTGTAGTTGGTTTTCATGCTCCAAGCGCAAGGTGGCTAATTGATTCTCCAGTGCCTGAACCTCTTTTTCTTTCTCTAGCAGACTTTGGCTAGCAGTTTGCTCCACCTCTTTTTTAGCCAATTCTTTTTCAGTATCAAACTGTTGAATCTGGTTTTGTAACTGGGCAATTTCTTGGTCCTTTTTTGCTAACTTCTCTTGTTGCTCATTGAGGGCCTTTTGCTCTGCCAAAGCCAACTCCTGCCGAATCCGCTCATGAATTTCCTTGTCAAACTCCGCCGTCCTCACTTGGGACAAGAGCTCGCTGTATTGACTTTCATTGACTGTAAATACTTCCCCACAGTTGGGGCACTTGATTTCGTTCATAGCATGCCTCTTTCTCTATTCTTAGTATATTATATCATGCTAGTAGTAAAATCAAAACCAGCAAGCTAGGCCTGCTGGTTTTAACCGAGTATTCATTCCTCTATTGGAGACTTTTCTTAGGTGAGGACGGACGGTAGCGACTCCCTTTGGGATTCCATACCTTATATTTGAGCCTCACGTCTCAAATATACCGAGCACCAGAAACTTATGTGTTTCTGGCGCTTTCCTCACGGCGAAAAGTCTCAATCTATTCCGCACTATTTCCAAAATTTCTTTTCTTGCAACTTTTTCATGCAGTAAGCAATTAGATCCTTGAGGAGATATTGCTTGTTTATGTTCTGAAATAATACACTAGGCTTACTGGTTTCCGTTTATTTTTTCTCAATCGGAGCGACGCTGGCCAAGAGTTTCTTGAGACCCACTTCTGGGAAGTTAATCTTAAGCTCTTGGGTATTGCCACTACCTGAGACTTCAAGGACGGTTCCTTCTCCCCACTTCTTGTGAACAGCAATGTCGCCAATGGACCAAGCGACACTTTCTTTAGCACCAGCTTGGCTACTATTGCCAAAGGGGAGGCTTGAGGACGTGAGGGCACTTGGGGCTGCTTGTCTCTTGCGCTCTTGAAGGGCTTGTGACAGGCTCATTCCTTTTCCAAAGGTCGTTCCGCCACCATTACTATAAGAAGCCTTAAAGCTCGTGTTAGCCGGACGCGCTAAGCCTTGGTAGGTCAATAAATCTGAGCTAATCTCATTGATAAAGCGCGTTGGACGGTTGTAGCTGGTCCTTCCAAAGAGCAAACGAGAATTGGCATTGGTCAGGAAGAGAATCTTCTCTGCCCGCGTGATTCCTACATAAGCCAGACGACGTTCTTCTTCCAACTCATCTGGATCCTCTGCTGCTCGACTAAGTGGAAAGACGTTTTCTTCCATCCCGATCAAGAAGACCACTGGGAACTCCAATCCCTTAGCCGCATGAAGAGTCATCAAGGTCACTTCAGAAGTCTCTTGCGCCCCATCATCTGTATCTGCAATCAGGGCCAAGTCATTCAAGAAACGACTTAAGGTATCCACACCTGATTCGTCTTCAACAGACTCGCCATTTTCATCAAAATTCTTGGTAACAGACAGGAACTCTTGGATATTCTCGATGCGAGCCTGACTTTCCAAATTTCCCTGATTGGCTAGGGCAGTCATATAGCCTGTCTTGTCAAGGACTTCTTCGACCAATTCTGTAATGGTCAGCTGGTCCAATTTTTCTCTCAAATCAAGAATGAGATTTGCAAAGTCCCAGATAGCTTGGGCTGCTTTTCCTTTAATGCCAGAGAGCATGATATTGGCTGAAGCATCCAGGAGGGAGGAGCCTTGCATTTGAGCAAAATCACGAATCTTCTCCACCGTACCCGGTCCGATTCCCCGCTTAGGTTCATTGATAATCCGCTCAAAACTGATATTGTCACTGAGGTTGGCAATCAAGTTCAGATAAGCAATGACATCTCGAATTTCCTTCCGGCTGTAGAACTTGGTACCACCTACCATGGTATAGGGAATATTGGACTTGAGCAGTGCTTCTTCAATGGTCCGGGATTGGGCATTGGTCCGGTAGAGAACCGCAAAATCACGGTGCTTGTAGCCAGCTTTCCGACTGAGCTCTTCAATGGTTTTGGCAACAAAGACCGCTTCATCCTGCTCATCATTGGCCCGGTAATAGACAATTTCTTCGCCGTCAGCATTTTGGGTCCAGAGATTCTTGGGACGGCGGTTCCGATTATTTTTGATCACATCGTTGGCTGCTTGTAGGATGGTTTTAGTGGAGCGATAATTTTCCTCTAACAAAACGACCTTGGCATCAGGATAATCCTTTTCGAAATCCAGGATATTTTGCATGTCCGCTCCCCGCCAGCCATAAATAGACTGGTCAGCATCTCCAACCACACAGATATTTTTAAAACGGGAAGCCAAGAGTTTGACCAATTGGTATTGGGCATGGTTGGTATCTTGGTACTCATCCACATGAATGTATTGGAACTTCTGCTGGTAATAGGTCAGCACATCAGGATGCTGATCAAAAAGACGCAAGGTCAGCATGATCAAATCATCAAAGTCCACTGCTTCTGACTGACGCAATTCCTTTTGGTAAGCCTCATAGCACTTGGCGACGATCTGGGTGTACATGTCCCCCGCTTGGGCGGCATAGGCCACTTCATCAATCAGGTCATTCTTGGCATTGGAAATGGTCCCCAAAATGGTTCGTTCATTCCATTTCTTCGGATCCAAATTCAAAGACTTCAAGATCCGCTTCATCAAGGTCCGTTGCTCACCTGGATCGACAATGGTAAAGTTACGATTGTAGCCAATGTGATCCGCATCTCGACGAAGGATGCGGACACACATGGAGTGGAAGGTCGCGATCAAGCAATCTTGGGTCGCCGGATTCAACTGGTAAGCCCGCTCCTTCATCTCGCGAGCAGCCTTATTGGTAAAGGTAATGGCCAAAATATTCCAAGGATTAACCATTTTTTCATCGATCAAGTAAGCAATCCGATGGGTCAAGACACGTGTCTTACCAGAACCAGCCCCCGCCATGATCAAGAGGGGGCCTTCTGTCGTTTGGACCGCCTCTGCCTGGCGATCATTCATACCTTTCAATAAAGGATTCATCTCATTCTCCTCATTCTTTCAATCGTTCTATTATACCACAATTTCGCCCTTGCACCTTTGGAAAATGGTCGGCTTCATTTGAATTTTGCCCTCAAAAAGGCTATAATAAAGCCTTAAGAAGAACGAATTTTCCCTCTTCAACAACCGCTTATGAGGAAATCTACAGAAGTCTGGAGGAGTTATCAGTGAATCAATCACAAAGTAATTTAAAACTTGCCGAACGTGGAGCCCTGATCAGTATTGTAGCCTACCTGATCCTTTCCGCTGCCAAATTAGCAACAGGCCACCTCCTTCACTCCTCTAGTTTGGTTGCTGATGGTTTTAATAACTTATCAGATATAATCAGCAATGTCGCCCTTCTCATTGGCATTCGCATGGCCCGCCAGCCAGCTGACCGCGACCACCGATTCGGTCATTGGAAGATTGAAGATCTAGCTAGTCTGGTGACTTCCATCATCATGTTTTATGTGGGCTTTGATGTCTTACGAGATACGGTTCAAAAAATCCTCAGCAGGGAAACATCTGTCATTGATCCTTTAGGGGCCATTGTCGGAGTTGGGTCAGCCCTAGTCATGTTTGCAGTCTATCTGTATAACCGCACCTTAGCTAAGAAAGCCCAATCCAAGGCCCTTAATGCTGCTGCTAAAGACAACCTGTCTGACGTAGTCACTTCTTTAGGAACCTCTGTTGCGATTGGAGCTAGTGCTCTTAACTATCCGATTGTGGACCAATTAGTGGCCATCGTTATTACCTTCTTTATTCTAAAAACAGCCTACGATATTTTCATTGAATCCTCCTTCAGCCTCTCAGATGGATTTGATGAAAGTCTTCTTGATAAATACAAGGCTGCTATTCTAGAATTGCCAAAGGTCAGCCGGGTCAAATCCCAACGAGGACGGACCTACGGAAGCAATATCTACCTAGATGTCGTCATCGAAATGAATCCAGACCTTTCTGTTTATGAGAGCCATGCCATTACCGAAGAGGTCGAGCGCCTTCTCAAGGAAGAATTTGGAGTTTTTGACATTGATGTCCATGTGGAACCAAGTTCCATCCCAGAAGATGAGATTTTGGACAATGTCCTTCTCAAACTAAAAACCTACGAAGAGCGCTTGCAAGCTCAGCAAGAATATTCAACCCTCCTAGCAGACAACTTCACCCTCATCGATGAGTTTGGCCAAGAAAGCCACAAGGAGGACCTGGTCCGTTTGCAGGAAGAGCATCAGATTCCCTTTAAGAATTTCGAGATCGAATCCATCAGTCAAAAGACTAAGCTGATTCGCTATGAATTAAATAACCAGATCCATACCAGTCTCTGGCGTCGCCATGAACATTGGCAAAAGGTCTTTCATCAAATTACCAGTAAAAAGGAAAACTAGGGCCCTCTAACTGGGAGAAACAAAGATAAAAAGCTACTGCAGTTCACATATTCTGCAGTAGCTTTTTTGTAAGAAAAAATAGTCCTTCTGGACTATTCTTCGATTTTAATAAAGCCGAATTTATTTAAAGGATACAAGCGGAAATCAACTACCCCTTCAATCTGACTAGCTTTAATATAACCAAATTCACGGCTATCTTTTGTATTGTTGCGATCATCGTTTAGGACTAAATAACTATTACTTGGTACTTTCCCTGCCTTGGTTCCTTTAAGTTCTCTAGAGAAAAAATCATTTGTAAAATAATCGCCACTTGGGGCCGCCAAATGTTTGGTCTTCATTTTATCCAAATACGGCTCTGCTGTAGCTACACCATTCAAATAAAAGACATCATCCACATAGCTGACCTCATCGCTCTCTATCGCAATGACACGTCCAAGATATTGTTTCTCTTTTACATGGTAGAGGACCAAATCTGTCCGATCAATTTTTCCCTTCTTAGTCGCTAATACTAAATCATCTTTCTTAACGGAGGCATTGGCCATTTGATCAGATACCCACAATGGTTGAAAAACAAATAGGCGCAAAGTAATGAGTACCAAGCCCAATATTCCAATGATGATAATATTCCGAATCAAATCCCTTTTTGACATTCCTATCCCCCCTTTCAGTTCCTTCCATTATACCATTTTATTAGACAATAAAAAAGGCCCACATTCCTAAATCGTCAGAAACTTGGACGAAAAAAACCTTGTCTCCAAGATTTTACACTTAGAGAACAAGGTTGGTTAGTTAGATTAACGTACTGTACGGATACGCATAGTGTTTGTACGAACAGCTTCACCAAGTGGCACACCTGCAACGATAACGATATCGTCACCAGATTGTACAAGACCTGCTTCTACTGCTTTACGTTCTGCGATTTCGAACATATCGTCAGTTGATGATGGAGCATCTGTCAACATTGGGATAACTCCCCAGTTCAACATCAATCCACGTTCAGTCAATTCATCAAATGTCAATGCCAAGATATCAGCATTTGGACGGTATTTAGAAATCAAACGTGCAGTGTGACCAGTCTTAGTAAGAGTAACGACCAATTTGATATCCATTGAGTTTGTTGCATCTTTAACAGCTGATGCCATAACTTCTGTCTTAGAGTTACGTTCGAAAGTATCTGAGTTCAAACGTCCGTATTCGTTAAGAAGAGTTTGTGCATTCTTGTCAATTGTAGCCATTGTTGTTACTGACTCAAGTGGGTATTTACCGTTTGCAGACTCACCTGAAAGCATAGTCGCGTCAGTTCCGTCGATAACAGCGTTAAATACGTCTGATACTTCTGAACGAGTTGCACGTGGTTTTTCAGTCATTGTTTCAAGCATGTTTGTTGCAGTGATAACAACTTTACCAGCAGCGTTCACTTTTGTGATGATCATTTTTTGGTATACTGGAACCATTTCGAATGGTACTTCGATACCCATGTCACCACGAGCGATCATGATACCGTCAGCAGCTTCAATGATTTCATCCAAGTTATCGATACCTTGTTGGTTTTCGATTTTAGCGAACAATTGAACGTGACCGTTACCAGTTTCTTCACAGATTGCACGAACTTCGTTCACGTCTTTCGCAGTACGTACGAATGAGATCGCGATGAAGTTGATACCTTGTTCCAAACCGAAGCGGATATCGTCGTTATCGCGTTCAGCAAGAGCTGGGAAAGGAATCTTCGTATTAGGGATATTCACACCTTTCTGCTTAGCAATAATACCGTCATTTTCAACAACCACTTCAAATTCACGAGTATCATCGTCTTTAGCGAAAATACGAAGACCTAATTTACCATCGTCAACCAAGACTTGATGACCAACTTCAACATCATCGTAGATATCAAGACCACCAGCAACGTTCAAAGCAATCACTTCACGAGTTGATTTGATTCCTTGTTTAGTTGCAACACGGATTTTTTCACCAGTCTTGTATGAGTACTCTTTAGCATCGCCTTCGAACAACTCTGTACGGATTTCTGGACCTTTTGTATCAAGAAGGAAACCAACTTTTTTACCAGCGATTTCTTCTGCACGTTTAACGGTTGCCATACGGTCACCTTGTTCTTGGTGGTCACCGTGTGAGAAGTTGAAACGGAAAGTGTTAGCTCCTGCTTCAATCAATTGAGCAATGTTTTGTGCTGAAGCTTCAACATCAAGTTTTTCACCCCAATATCCATCATCACCAAATTTTTTACCACCACGGATTTCTACCGCAGGACCTAAGGTTGCAACGATTTTTACACGTTTGTTCATGATTTTTGTGACTCCTTTTAAAATACACTGTCTATTTAGACAAATTTTAACAAATAACTATTAGATAGAAGATAAGCTACGGTTCAACTCTGCAAGGTTCAAGTCAGCCTTGTGAGGGTTGTTCACCTTGATTTTGCCGTCTTCAGTCAAGCTGAAGAGAGCACCTTCTTCTGCACTACCAAGAATTGGGTTTTCCACCATTTGTTCATTGCGGATACCAACAGCTACACCACCGATACCAGCTTTCAACAACTTAACAGCATGTGCACCCAAACGTGAAGCAAGGACACGGTCACGCGCAGTAGGTGAACCACCACGTTGGATATGTCCAAGTTCTGTTACACGAAGATCGCTTGTATCTCCGGCATCTTTCAAGGCTTTACCGAATTCAGCAGCAGACATCACACCTTCAGCAAGGACGATGATATTGTGTGTACGACCTTTTTCGTAGCCCTTCTTGATACTCTCAACGACATCCTCGATAGCAAAGCCTTCTTCTGGAATGATAATTTCATCCGCACCAGAAGCAATACCAGACCAAAGGGCGATATCCCCGGCATGACGTCCCATTACCTCGATAACGAAAGTACGATGGTGACTAGATGATGTATCGCGGATCTTATCAATCGCGTCCATAACAGTTGTAACAGCTGTATCAAATCCGATTGTAAAATCTGTACCAACGATATCATTATCAATTGTCCCAGGAAGTCCTACAGCTGGGAAGCCATGTTCTGTCAAACGCATCGCACCGTGGTATGATCCATCACCACCGATAACGACGACACCTTCGATTCCATGTTTCTTCAACTGCTCGATCCCTTTTAATTGACCTTCGCGTTCAGCAAATTCTGGATAGCGAGCTGAATGAAGCATCGTTCCACCACGAGAAATAATATCCCCAACTGATGAAGCATCCAATTGATGGATATCGCCAGCAACCATACCAGCGTATCCATTATAGATACCAAATACTTCCATTCCTTCAGAAATTGCTTGGCGAACAACTGCACGGATAGCAGCATTCATTCCAGGGGCATCTCCTCCACTGGTTAAAACAGCAATACGTTTCATTTCGATATTTGCTCCTTTTTTTTCTTTTACATTCTAAATGATTATAACACAAAGAGGCTCAAATTTCTCCTATTTTCCGTAGATTTTATCGATAAATCGTTTTCATAGCAATACTTGCCAGCTCATTTTCTAACTTCTCGTTTTTCTGGACGGAAACTCCTTTTAATTGAATGGTCTTTTTCTCCTCTTCATAGCGAATAACGACAGGATAAGGACCTGGATAAGCTTTTAAAATATCTAAGACTGCCCGGTCCTCCTGGTGATCAAACAATTGAATCCAAAAACGCTGATTGGTGGCTTCTTCTGCTTCCATCAAAATCATTTGGAGTCGACCATCTCTAGACTGGATTTTCCCCTTGAGATAGTAATAGCCCTTCTCTCTTATTTTTGAACTATACTGGCGATAAGTTTCCGGAAAAAGAGTGACATCCATCTTCTTTTGGAGATCGGAAACTTGTAGAAAGGCCATATTTTCCCCATTTTTTGTTCGAATCGTCCGGATTGATTGGAGTTCGACTAGGATGGTGGCCTGTTCTCCTTCGCTTAAAGAAGCGATCGGCCGTACTGGTTGGCTACTTGCGGCTAGAATTTCCACCAGAGGATGAGGACTGAGACCGACCCCTATGACCCTTTGCTCCATTTCATACTTCTCAGCCTTGCTGTAGTCCTCGGCATCCATCCAGGAATAATTAGCTTCGCCAAATAAACTACCCAACTCATCTGCAAAAACAAATAGATTAGGAAGGTTCTGAAGGACTTTTCTTCGATTCTTTTCAAAGCAGTCAAACAAGCCCAATTCTACCAGTGGCGTTAAAAGAGGAAGTTTGTGGTACTGACTGGGCAAGCGCAAGATAAAATCTTCAATACTCTCAAACGGACGTTGGTCAATAATCCAAAAGGCTAGATCTTTTGGAAGACCTTTGATATTCTTCATTCCTAGATAAATCTTCTGATCTTGGAACTTATCTTTATAAGGAATGGTATTAATGGTCAAAGGAGCCACTTGGAAGTTGAATTGCAATGCATCGGTCAAGTAATCACTGCTAGAATAGTTGAGCATAATGTCAAAGAAGACATCTGGATAATGGACTTTAAAGTAGGCCAATTGGAAGGCCAGGGCTGAGTAAGCATAGGCATGGGAACGATTAAAGCCATAGCCAGCAAATTTTTCCATAATGGAAAACACTTGCTTGGCTTTTTCTGCACTATGTCCAAGAGCGATAGCCCCTTTGATAAAGTCATCTTCCATCCGATGCATTTCTGCAACGTTCTTTTTCCCCATGGCCCGTCTGAGGATATCGGCTTTTCCTAGACTAAAGCCAGCAAAGGTCTGGGCCACCTGCATGACTTGCTCCTGATAGAGCATGATGCCATAAGTTGGTGCTAGAATCTCTTCCAAACTAGGATCGATCATATCGACCTTTTCCTTGCCGTGCTTGCGTTTAACGAAATTATCAATATAGTCACTAGCTCCTGGCCGGTTCAAGGAAGTCGTCGCAACAATTTCTTCAAAACAGCTAGGTTGAACTCGTCTCAGCAAACGAATAGCTCCCGCTTGCTCAAACTGGAAGATACCCTTGGTATTGCCAGCAGCAAATAAAGCAATTGTTTCTGGATCTTCTAGAGGAATGTCCTCGATTTTAATATCCTTTTGATATTTTTCCTTCACTGCTTCCTGCATCCGTTGAGCAAAGGTCAAATTTCGTAGTCCTAAGAAGTCCATCTTGAGCAAGCCATTAGCTTCAACACCATGGGCATCATATTGGGTCAGATTCATCTCCTCACCCATCTTGATCGGAATTTGATTGGTGAGGTCCTCTCCACTCATGACAACGCCTGCCGCATGAATCGACGTCTGACGCGGTTGCCCTTCAATCCTCTTCGCAATTTCAAATCCTTTACGGTATTCTGGGCGACTTTGAATGGCTTGACGAAATGCTAAATTCTTTTCATAAGCAGAGGATAAGGTATCCCGCAAGCCGATCCGCTTGGTGAGGTTGGTTAACTCATATTCTGGGGTCCCAAATCTCTTAAAAACATCCCGAATGGCTTGCTTGGCCCCAAAAGTTGAGAAGGTCACAATTTGAGCCACGTGAGGACTGCGGTAGCGATTTTTAACATACTGGATAAATTTGGGACGATAGACATCTGGAATATCAATATCAATATCTGGCATTGTATAGCGCTCTAAGTTCAAAAAACGCTCAAAGAGAAGATTGTTCTTGACTGGATCAATCCCTGTAATATCCAAGGCATAGGCTACTAGACTACCAACTGCTGATCCACGTCCCATCCCCATATAGTAACCCTGACTTCGACCAAAGCGTAATAAATCCCAGACAATCAAGAAGTAGTCATCAAAGCCCATCTGATGGATGACAGCCAATTCATGACGCAAACGCTCTTGGTAAACCGCCTGGTTCAGCCCCTTGGCTCTCAAGCCTTCTTCAGCCAATTCACGTAATTCCTCGACTGCAGGCTTCTCTGGATTAAAGCGGGGAAGTTTTAATTGCGTATCAATCTCATAATGAACGGCCGCAAGAGTCTTCTCTAGATAAGGAATACTATCCGGAAAATTATGTGAAAATGCCCGCTCCAACTCTTCAGGTGACAGGAACATCATAGAGGTGTCAATAGCTCCTACTTCCTTCAGACTGCAATTATTACGAATGGCGTGAAGCATCTGAAGACTCTCCAAATCACTCGTAGAAAAATATCGGACCGTATGGAGTGGGAAAACAGGACGAGAAAAATGTTTCGCTGGAGTATCCGGAAAGACACCAATCGCAAAGTCTTGGCCTAAGTCTAAATACTCAATCCCTTCAAAATAGGGAACGATGATGGCTATATCATCCAATAAGTGTTGAAAGGCTGACCAATCTGTTGTCCCCATCATTTTCATGCTGGAAATTTTAATTAAGTGTTTGTAGCCTTTGGTTCCTAATGCAACCAAACGGATAGACAAAGGACCCACCGGTATCTCGACTTCCAAATCAAGACCTAGGACAGCCCCCATACCAGCTTTTTGACACTCTTCTAAAAACTCGTAAGCCCCATATAAATTATCGATGTCCATGAGACCAATTTGTTGGTAACCCATTTCTTTGGCACGATGAATATAGTCTCGAATAGAGACTAAACTGTCCATAAAGGTGTAGACTGATTTTGTGTCCAGCTGTGTAATCACCTTGTTCTCCTTTTCATCCGTTCTTTCCTTCTATTATACAGGAAATCCGGCAAAGAAGACACTCTTACCCATTGCCAATCCTGCCTAACAAAAAAAACAGACCGACTGATCTGCTTTTCTTTCTTATACGGAAGACATGGGATTCGAACCCACGCACGCTGTTACACGCCTACCGCGTTTCCAACACGGCCTCTTAAGCCTCTTGAGTAATCTTCCAAACTAGTATCCATTATACGGAAAAGCGCCCCTTCTGTCAACAAAAAATTTAGGAATCGCTCACAAGATATCATTGCTTGATGGATTTTAAAGAAATAAAAAGAGAGTGGGACAGAAATCGGTCATTCGTTAGAATTCGATTTCGTCGTCCCACCTCCTCACAGTTGAGTAGGGCTGTAAAAGCTGATGAATTCAGCGTAGTAGAACCCACTCAACCACTAAGTCTTGCTCGACAACCCAAAGACAGTTAAGAGGCTAGGACATTTGTCCCAGCCTCTTGCATATAAAAAATGGAGCCGGTGGGAGTCGAACCCACGTCCAAACATCTGCTAACATATTTGTCTACAACCATAGGTTATGTATTGGTTTAACAGCTCCTCGACACATAACTCAAGCCTAGGAACTGCGAGTCTATCAATCTCTTATCAAACTGCTAGACAAAGTTTGATCGTATCTCGCTAAAATCAAGACCTGTCATCAGACACGAGCAATCCGAATCGGGTCACGCCTGCTGGTTTTTAGGCAGCTAGAGCGTAAGAAGTGTTATTTTTTGCAGTTATATTTAACTGAGCGTTTACGTCGCCACACGAGTCGCAAAATATGCCTCATAATGCCTGTCGAATCCGTAACGACCCCAAAATGATATACTCAAGTGTATCATTTTTTGTATAAAATGGCAAAAGAAAAAGAGGGATCTCTTCCCTCTTTCACTTTTATTGCAAGTTTAGTTTGAATTTTGTTACATAATGTACCGTGAAATACATCGCTACAATTTTCACCACTTCATAGATATAGGCAGGAATAAAGTTAACAACTAAGATATCACTAAGAGTATCAGAAGACATAGTTGCAGTTCTTGAAAGTTCTGAAATAGATATAGAAGGGAACAATCTTCCAATGATACTTAGTACAACCCAAAGGATAAATCCAAAGACGAAGGCCATCACGATACGACTGTTAATGAAGAGCTGACCCAGTGAGATGGCACAGTAGAGCATTAAAATACCTGAAATAGTCGCTAACACTTGAAATAGCAAGCTTTGCCAAATAAGAGATGACCCAATCTTTTCGAACAATGGACCAAGTAAATCAAAAATATTCTGTTGTTGAGCGAGGCCAATCACTCCTAAGAAAATAAGCAAAGAAAGAATCAAGCTAATAAAACAGAAGATACTCCAAATCAAAGCAGATGTTACTTTTACAAGTAAAACAGTATGAGATCCAGTTGGCAAGGTCCAGGTCAAATAACCTTCACGACCAAAAATATTGTTGTAAAAACGACGAATAATAATGATATAGTTGGTCAAGGTCAAGCCAATGTAGCCCGCAAAAATGACCAAAACAACAATACTCCCAATAGTTAAGGCTGTGTTTTCTGTGAAAGTTGATGCCCCAGTTATAACACTAGAAGCTAATAAACCAGCAAAAATGGAGAGAATAGCAAGCACACCCGAAATAATGAGATACCACTTATAGGTTGCTTTTAATTCATATTTCATTAATTTCCCAAACATAAGAACCTCCTAATACATTCTAAATTGTTCACGGAAGATCTCATCAATCGATTTACCGTATTGGTTGCGAAGAACAGTTGTGTTTTCATGCAACAGAATACGACCTTGATTGATAAAGAGCGCTTCATCCAAGACTTGTTCAACGTCCGCAATCAAGTGGGTTGAAATCAATACAGATGAGTTTGGACGACGATTTTGAATGATGGTTCTAAGAATGTAATCACGCGCAGCAGGGTCTACTCCCCCAATTGGTTCATCCAGAATGTACAAATCCGCTTCACGGCTCATGACCAAAATTAATTGAACTTTTTCCTTATTCCCTTTAGAGAGTTGTTTCAATTTTTGCTCTGGGTGCAAATGTAAATCATTCAACAATTGATAAGCACGTTGAGCATTGAAATCCTTATAGAAGTCTTGGAAGAAACGGATTGTTTCTGAAATCTTCATATTTTCATCCAAATAAGTTGTATCTGGTAAATAAGAAACGACCTGTTTGGTTTTTGCAGACGGTACTTGGCCATGGATGTAGACATTACCAGAAGTTGGTTGCAAAAGCCCATTCACTAATTTAATAATGGTAGTTTTCCCACTTCCGTTTGGTCCTAACAAACCAATGATACGACCCGGTTGAATATTGACACTCACATCACCTAAGGCAATATGTTTACCATACACTTTTTGAACATGGTCTAAGTAGACCAAAGGGTACTGATTCATAATCTTCTCCTTAATTTAATAATGATTCTATTATAACCTTACTAAGAAGTGATTGCAAGATATAATCGGAAAAGAAGGTAGAATGTTCGTACTATTTGACATCCAAACCATCTTCATAAAAAAAGAGGAACATCTGTCCCTCCTTTAAATCAATTTTATTTAATTCCCAATGCAATCCGCGCATAGCGGCTCATCTTTTCAACCGTCCAAGCTGGATACCAGACCAATTTTACATCGACCTTGGTCACTTCTTCCATTCCTGTTAAGGCATCATAAATCTGATCCGTCAGCAAGTCTGCCAATGGACACCCCATAGTGGTTAGGGTCATATCGATTTCTGTTTCACCAGTTTCACCATCAAACCGAATTTCGTAGACTAAACCAAGGTTGACAATATCAATCCCTAATTCAGGATCGATGACCTGCTCTAGATTTTCAAGAATACGGTTTTTAATTTGTTCGATTTCTTCTGTCGTATAACTCATTCTTTACTCCTTCTTCGTTGGGTTCATCCCTATGAAGAATTTCTTTTTTTACGGAAACCCAAATATTAAGGAAACTCTATAAAAGACCGCCCGGACCTTCCTCGCTCCCGAATCTCTCGGCTCGGGTTAAAAAGGTCCCCCGGACCTGGGTCGCTTTTTTATTTCTAGGCGACCGTTAAAAAGGTCCCCCGGATCTTCCTCGCTTCCGAGTTTCTCGGCTCGGGTTAAAAAGGTCCCCCGGACCTGGGTCGCTTTTTTATTTCTAGGCGACCGTTAAAAAGGTCCCCCGGATCTTCCTCGCTTCCGAGTTTCTCGGCTCGGGTTAAAAAGGTCCCCCGGACCTTTTTAATCCTCTATAAAATCACGCAATGGTTTGCTTCTGCTTGGGTGGCGCAGTTTGCGGAGGGCTTTGGCTTCAATCTGACGGATCCGTTCACGGGTCACGTTAAAAACTTTCCCCACATCTTCCAAGGTTCGCATTTTACCGTCATCCAAACCAAAACGCAAACGAAGGACATTTTCTTCCCGGTCGGTAAGAGTATCAAGGACTTCATCCAATTGTTCGCGTAGTACCACACGAGTGGTGTAATCCACTGGATTTTCAATCACTTCGTCTTCGATAAAATCTCCCAAATGGCTATCGTCCTCTTCCCCGATTGGCGTTTCTAAAGAAACAGGCTCTTGAGCAATCTTCAAGATTTCGCGCACCTTATCAGGAGTCATATCCATGCGTTCAGCAATTTGTTCTGGTGTAGGATCTTGTCCCAATTCTTGCAAGAGGTTGCGTTGTTCACGAACCAACTTGTTAATAGTTTCTACCATGTGGACAGGAATACGAATGGTACGAGCCTGGTCTGCAATGGCACGGGTGATAGCCTGACGAATCCACCAAGTCGCATAAGTAGAAAACTTGAATCCTTTGGTATAGTCAAACTTATCAACGGCCTTCATCAAGCCCATGTTTCCTTCTTGGATCAAATCCAAGAATTGCATCCCACGACCAACATAGCGTTTCGCAATAGAAACAACCAAACGAAGGTTGGCTTCTGCCAAACGTTGCTTAGCTTCCAAGTCCCCTTGTTCCACCAAGATGGCCAATTCTTGTTCTTCTTCATTGGTCAAAAGAGGAACGACCCCAATTTCCTTCAAGTACATCCGTACTGGGTCATTGACCTTAGCAGAGTTGCTTCCAAGCAATTCCTCATCCGTCAACTCTGGTTCTTCTTCTTCGTTGTTCAGGACACGCGCACTTGGATTTCCTTCTTTATCCGTGATTGAAATCCCAGCATCTTGAATCCGTTGCAACAAATCATCAATTCCATCGGCATCCAAAGCAAAAGGAATGACCAATTGATCATTGATTTCATCATCTGTTGCAGTACCACTTTTCTTATGACTACGAATAAACTCTGCAATTTGGACATCTAAAGTTGTGATATCTTTTTGTTCTTTCGCCATTCCTACTCCATTCTTCTTTTTTGAGCGATTAGTCGCTCGAGTTCCAATAAAGCCTGATCCGCATCTCCACTGTGAGAGGCTTCTCGGACTTTTTTCCCTATTTGTTGACTTTCTTTACGGAGAAGCTCACGATTTCTCGTTTCTTCCACTTCTTCCAGCTCATTCTCCGCTATTTCATCCGGTAAATTTTCTTCTAACATCAGATACCAGGCTCGTTGGACTTCCTCTGTCTGCTCGGACAAATCCTGCGATGTCACTTCTCCATTTTGGCAAAGAAGTTGGTACAAGGTTTGCAAGGCAGGGGTATCAAATGAAAAATCTGTCCGAAGACGATATTCATTCAAAACATAAGGAAAAGCGTTCATCCGATGGAGAAGATGATTCTCAGCCCGAACCAGGCGAGGCAACTGCTTCTGTACAACAGTTGGACTAGCAACTGGAGCTTGTGTCTGGATTGGACCTTGATCTTGACGCTGACTACGCATCTGAAGACGACTAGCATTAACCGTTTGTTCCACCTGCAAATAATCAAAATCAACCAAGAGGTCGGCTAATTTATAAATGTAGGTATTTTGTGCCGTTACAGATGGCGTCTGAGCAATTAAAGGAGCCATTTTTTCAACAAATTCAATCTGCGCCTGCAAATTTTCAATATTGTCTGGCTTCCAATAATCCATAAGAAATTCTACGCGGCTAAGACGCGTTTTTTCCAATAAGTCTGCTAAAGCTTGCGGTGAATTCTTTTTGAGATACTCATCAGGGTCCATCTGATCAGGAATCTGGACAACCTCTACTTCCTGTTTTTCCAGAACCTCTAAAGCTTTTGCTGTCGCTAACCTTCCCGCTTTATCTCCATCATAGGCCAAGATAACCTTTTTGGTAAATTTGCTGAGATGGGCTACATGTTCACGGGTCAGAGCTGTCCCCATGGAAGCAACCGCATTCTCAATCCCAGCCCGGTAGGCTGCAATGACATCCATGAATCCTTCCATCAGGTAAAGTTCATGGTTCTTCTTAGCGACCTGCTTGGCCTTATCCAAATGGTACAACTCATAACTCTTGTTAAAAAGGAGCGTACTACGGCTGTTCTTATATTTCCCCTGAGGCTTGGTCCCTTCGGCTTGGTCACGCCAAAGTCGACCAGAAAAAGCAATAACTCGACCAGTATCGTCCGATAAGGGAAACATAATGCGATCTTGAAAAGCATCATACATAGTTCCCATATCACTAATATGAAAGAGACCCGACTCGGCCATAATGTTTTCTGAAAACTTTCCAGAAACACTCTGATACAGATAATTCCCTTCTGCTGGTGCTAGGCCTATTTGAAAATGCCGAAGCACCTCATCATCAAGCCCTCGATCGTAAAGGTATTGCCGAGCATCCTCTCCCATCTTTGTCGTCATCAGGATCGCATGATAGAATTTGGCAGCCTCTTGATGAATCTCATAAAAGGGTTGTTTCCCATCTGTTTGTTGTCCCCTGGACTGAGAGGGAGCAAGAGCTTGCACCTGAATGCCTACCTGATCTCCAACAATTTGAACAGCTTCCATGAAGGAGACGCCACGATAGTCTTCGATAAACTTAAAAACATCGCCTGATTTGCCACAACCAAAACAATGATAGAACTGTTTATCCTCGACGACATTAAAAGAAGGCGTCTTTTCACCATGAAAAGGGCAGAGACCTAAAAAGTTTCGTCCTGCCTTTGTCAATTGAACAACTTCTCCGATTACATCTACAATATTCACACTGTTTTTAATTTCTGAAATCAGTTGTTTGTCAACCATAAACAGTGCCTCCATTTTACCATAGAATATCATTAACTATTTTAAACTAATTTTTGTCAATTGTAAATCATTCAGATTGATTTTCACCCTATTTTTCCACATCTTTCCATAGTTTCTAAAATCAACAGTTTGCTTAAATCAACTTTTTCTAAAAATTTGAGCATAAATATTGAATTCAACAAACTTTTTGGTTATACTATGGTCTGTAAAAAATTTATTATGAAAGGACATATTTAGGATATGTTAAAAGAATTGAAAGCTTTTCTCCTTCGTGGGAACGTTGTTGACCTTGCTGTTGCAGTTATCATCGGGGCTGCATTTGGAGCTATCGTAACATCATTTGTGAACGATATCATCACTCCACTTATTTTGAACCCAGCTTTGGAAGCTGCTCATGTTAAAAATATTGCTGAATTGACATGGAACGGTGTTGCATACGGTAGCTTCTTGAGCGCTGTTATCAACTTCCTTGTTATCGGTACTGTTCTTTTCTTCGTAGTGAAAGCCGCTGAAAAAGCTCAAAACCTTGGTAAAAAGGAAGAAGCTGCTGAAGAAGAAGTTGCTGGTCCTACTCAAGAAGAGTTGCTTGCTGAGATCCGCGACTTGCTTGCAAACAAATAATCAGATAAAAAGACCCGATCTTCTAATTTGAAGGTCGGTTTTTTTGTCTTCGATTTTTCTAGAGAAACAAAAAACAGACCGAGGTCTGTTCTTGTCTTCAATTAGAATTTTTTACGTTTACGAGCTGCTTCTGATTTACGTTTACGTTTTACAGAAGGTTTTTCATAGAATTCACGTTTGCGTGTTTCTTGAAGAGTACCAGCTTTAGTAACCGCGCGTTTGAAACGACGAAGAGCATCGTCAAGAGATTCATTCTTACGTACTACTGTTTTTGACATGTTTTTCACTCCCTTCAAGTTCAAGATCTATTCTATTCTACACGGAATTCTAAAGATTGTCAAGAAAAAGTTAAAGGAATTCATCTCTGGCAACTCTCTAAACCTTTATCCAATCTGTTTGAGGATTCATTCTTTTTGAATTCCTTTCATTCATAACGATCATAAAGGTTTGATATTACTTGTTCGAATGCTTCTAATTCCTCCCAATAATTCATTGGGAGATTGCTAATTTTACTTAGATCATTCTCATCAAAATGATAGACCAGATGGCGCAAGATTTGATTTTCAATCCAACGCAAGTCTCTTAGTTGCTCGATGCTGACTGATTCCAAAGCTACTAGATACTGACAAAGAGCAGCAAGTGACTCCGAATGAAACACTTTCTTCTCATGCAAATAATATAGAAAACTAAAATGATCAGCTCTTCTATTATCTTCTATTAAATTCTTTTCTTTCATCCTACTCCTTTTATAAAAACCGTTTACTCAACAAAAGATAAAAACACTTTCCGTAATATCTACGAAAAGTGTTCTGGTCTTACAAATAAAGGAAGCTAAAGAGGGCAATGGCAACGATTGCAGCCAAGATTGGTGCTACAACTGGTACCCAAGCGTACCACCATTTTGAATCTCCCTTGTGTTCACCTAAAACAGATTTTGGAAGGAAGGCGTGAACCAAACGAGGACCAAGGTCACGTGCAGGGTTCAAACCAGGTCCTGTAGGACCACCAAGTGATGTCACCAAAGCCATAACGAGGAATCCAAGTGCCAAGTGAGCAACTCCTAGACCAGGAGCATGTGCTTGTGACAAAGCCAATTTTGCAGCTGTTGAAGAAGCATCAAAAATACCTCCCTGCTCAGTCGCAGCTCTTTGAGCTAGAGAAGCAACCTCTGCACCGAAGAAGTGTTTTGTCAAGGCAAGTGCACCGAAGAAAAGGACGAATGATCCAGCAAATTCATTGACGAAACCATTGATGGTTGCTGCTTTACGTGATTCTGGAGTTCCTTTATCCAAGCTAGAAATCGTTGAGAATGTTCCCAAGATATTGTTTGGATTTTCAGTTTGGAGGTAATATGGACGGTGAGTCGCAACGACAACCAATTGTCCAAACATAGCTCCGAGAATTTGAGCAACGATGTAGTATAAAACATTTTCCCAAGGGAAGAGTCCGCTAACTGCAAGACCAATCGTAAAGGCAGGGTTGATATGGTTACCAGAAACGTTACCAAACATCAAGGCTGGCATCATAACACCAATTCCGTACCCGATTGCAATCACGAGCCATCCACTTTGATGCCCTTTGGTACCCTTCAATTCAACGTTTGCAACGGCACCATTTCCTAAAATAATCAATAAAGCTGTTGCAATAAATTCGGTCGCAACTTTAACCCAAAAATCAAATTGCATTTTTGAATAATCTCCTTATAAAAAAATAATAATAATTTATTCTATCAGAATATCGAACACTTGTAAATAAACCGAACATTATTTTTAAAAAATATATCTTAATCCCTTGATTCATCCTTTTTAATTCTTGTATTATCCTCCACTTTCTATTTAACTCCGAATTATGATACAATAGGATTAGTTACACATCACAAAGGAGATATCATGTCTGAAATCTATGACATTACCATTATCGGCGGTGGCCCTGTAGGGCTCTTTGCTGCCTTCTATGGCCATCTGCGTCAAGTAAAAGTAAAATTGATTGATTCCCTCCCTCAACTAGGTGGTCAACCTGCTATTCTCTATCCTGAAAAGACAATTTTGGATGTCCCTGGTTTTACCAACCTAACAGGGGAAGAATTGTCCAAACGGTTGATCAATCAATTAAACACATTCGAGACTGAAATTTGTTTGAATGAAACTGTTTTGGATATTCATAAAAACGAGGATCACTTCCTAATTGAAACCAATAAAGACCAACATTTCAGTCGTGCTGTCATTATTGCTATGGGCGGTGGTGCCTTCAAACCACGTCCATTAGAAGTGGATGGAGCTGAAGAATTTGAGAACGTCCACTACCATGTTTCAAATATCCAACAATATACTGGCAAACAAGTTGCTATTCTAGGTGGAGGAGATTCAGCAGTCGATTGGGCCCTGGCCTTTGAAAAAATCGCACCGACAACTCTGGTCCATCGTCGTGATAATTTCCGAGCTCTCGAACATAGCGTTGAGGAATTAAAGGCTTCTTCTGTCTCTATTCAAACTCCTTATGTTCCTAGTCGCTTAATCGGAGAAAATGGCCGTGCCAGCCACCTGGAAATCACCAAGGTCAAATCAGATGAAACCCAATTAGTCCCTATCGATGAACTCTTTGTCAACTACGGCTTCAAATCGTCAGTCGGCAAATTAAAAGAATGGGGCTTGGATCTCCAACGTCATAAAATCCTCGTGAATCGCAAACAGGAGACCAGTCGTGAAGGAATCTATGCTTGTGGCGATTGTTGCTTCTATGATGGGAAAATTGATTTAATTGCAACCGGCTTAGGCGAAGCTCCTACAGCAGTGAATAACGCCATTAATTACATTTATCCAGATAAGAAAGTTCAACCAGTCCACTCGACTAGCTTATAAGAAAAATCCTTGTAATCATGTTCCTAGTCGCTTAATCGGAGAAAATGGCCGTGCCAGCCACCTGGAAATCACCAAGGTCAAATCAGATGAAACCCAATTAGTCCCTATCGATGAACTCTTTGTCAACTACGGCTTCAAATCGTCAGTCGGCAAATTAAAAGAATGGGGCTTGGATCTCCAACGTCATAAAATCCTCGTGAATCGCAAACAGGAGACCAGTCGTGAAGGAATCTATGCTTGTGGCGATTGTTGCTTCTATGATGGGAAAATTGATTTAATTGCAACCGGCTTAGGCGAAGCTCCTACAGCAGTGAATAACGCCATTAATTACATTTATCCAGATAAGAAAGTTCAACCAGTCCACTCGACTAGCTTATAAGAAAAATCCTTTGAATCATGATTCAAAGATTTTTTCTTACAAATTATCCAATTCTTCTGCAATCTTATTGATTTTCCGCAAGCGATGATTGACGCCACTTTTGGTCAAGGGCGTTTTCAAGGCATCTGCAATTTGCTGAATGGAATAATCGGGATTCTGAATTCGAACATAAGCAACTTCCTGAAGCTCGACAGGAAGGCCACCTAATCCAATAGTATCCATGATTTTGACGATATTGTTGATGGTCTTCATACTAGCTGTAACCGTCCGCGCGATATTGGCCATTTCAGCATTGTTAGCTCGATTAAGATCATTGCGCGCCTCTCGCATGACCTTGACAGACTCAAATTCTTCCAAGGCCTGCTTCGCTTCTACCAAGATGAGGAAATCAATAATATCCTCCGCCCGCTGCAAATAGGTGACAACTCCTTTTTTGCGTTCGATGGTCTTGGCATCTAACAAAAAGTGTTGCATCAGGTTGGCCAAATCCTGGGCATGGTCAGAATAAACCGAACTAATCTCTAATTGATAGCGTCCTGATTCCGGATCCTTGATGGTCCCACTTGCTAAGAAAGCTCCTCTCAGATAAGCGCGACTTGCTTCATCTTCTTCCAAGATTCTCGGGTCAATCCCAGTCTCAATACCAAAGAAAGAATCAGCCAAATGCAGGTCTGCAAGAATGTCTTCGACTTTTTCATCAATAGAAACAGTATAGACGCGATTCTTTTTCAAATTGGTTTTTTGGTGGTGACGAATATCGGATTTAACCTGATAAAACTCTACAATTAATTCATAGATATGGCGGGCAATCTTAGCATTCTCCGTTGTCAGAGACAAACTTAAGCCCCCCATACTCAAGCCCAAACTACCTGACATCTTAATCAGAGCAGATAACTCACTTTTCTCAAAGCGGTGAAGGGTCAAGAGCTCTTCTTTTACTTTAATGGTAAAACTCATTTAATCACCTGTACCATTTGCATCAGTTCATCCACAACAGCTTCTCCATCATGGAAGGCTCCGCCATTTTCCAAGCGTAGGAAATTGGTTGAAATAACTCGGGGCACTTGAGATTTTAAACCTGCAAAATCGTGTTCTACTTGAACCAGATATTCATCAAATCGATTCGTGTCCATATATTCTTGAGGTACTTTTTCAATATTGACCAAAACAGTATCAATAAAAGGCTTCTTCAAGTGTTTATGAAGGACGGATACATGGTCACTGTCAGTAAAGTGTTCTGTCTCCCCACGTTGGGTCATGATGTTGCAGACATAAGCGACCTCTGCTTTTGTATCAAGCAAGGCTTGTCCAATTTCCTCAATCATTAGATTAGGAAGGATCGATGTAAAGAGAGAACCAGGTCCTAAAATAACCATATCACTTTCTAAAATCGCATCTACTACTTTTCGACTCGCTTTCGGCGTCTCATCATTATAGGTATTGGTGACATAGACATAATCAATCATGCCCTCATGATGGGCGATTTCACTCTCACCAGCGACTTCTGACCCATCCATAAATACGGCATGAAGGGTCAACGGTGTATCGCTGGAAGGATAGATTTTTCCTGTCGTATGGAAAAATTTCGTAAGCAATTGCATGGCATTATAGGTCGAACCCTGCATTTCAGAAATCCCAGCAATAATCAAATTCCCTAGAGGATGACCAGCTAGTGGCCCATCGTCTTCCGCAAAACGATATTGAAAGACTTTTTCATAAAAACGAGGCATGTCAGACATGGCTACTAGAACATTTCGCAAGTCGCCTGGTGGGGTCAATTGATGAATATTTTTTCGAAGTTCTCCAGAGCTACCACCATCATCCGCCACTGTCACAATGGCCGTAATTTCAACATCCTTTTTCCGTAGGCTATTCAAGATGACGGAAATCCCTGTACCGCCTCCGATGACGGTCATTTTTGGTTTTCTCATGAACGATTCACCGTTTCTTTCCGTCGGTCTTTGTCGCGATGACTCATATTAACCGTCCAATCTTTAGCTAAATCACGTCCGAGCCGTGCCGCAAAGGCAACTGAACGGTGTTGACCGCCTGTACATCCCATAGCAATAGTCAAGACAGACTTCCCTTCTCGTTTGTATGCTGGCAAGATGGGAGCAATCAACTCGTAAAGATGACGATAAAACTCTTCTGATTCTTTGTGATCCATGACATAGTTATAGACATCATCATCTAGCCCTGTTTGATTCCGTAGCTCTGGTTGGTAGTAAGGATTAGGTAGGAAACGAACATCAAAGACCAAGTCCGCATCTAAAGGCAAACCATACTTAAAACCAAAGGACATGACTTCAATTCGAAATTCGGGCTGACTATCTTGTCTGGAGAATTGTTCAGCAATCACTTTACGAAGATTACGGGGAGTTAATTCCGTCGTATCAATGACATTTTGACTCATGTTTTTAAGCGGAGCCAAAAGTTCACGTTCTAGA
The DNA here is from genome assembly GCF_000479335.1 of Streptococcus ilei. Taxonomy (NCBI): domain Bacteria; kingdom Bacillati; phylum Bacillota; class Bacilli; order Lactobacillales; family Streptococcaceae; genus Streptococcus; species Streptococcus ilei. The sequence continues at coordinate 222,776 of NC_022584.1, read as the reverse complement.
GTAATCCCATCCAAGACGCGCCCATCAGCAGCCAGTGGATGACTACGACGGGTTTCTTTGTAGCGAGCAACCAATTCACTGTCGGTCGCATCCAAAAATAGAATTTTAAAATCAATTCCTTCGTGATTCTCTAATTCGTCCAAAATGGAGCGAATTTCTGCAAAGAAAGACCGACTACGCATATCCACGACGAGAGCCAACTTGTTATTGTCCATCGAGAGTTGAATCAGCTCTATAAATTTTGGCAAGAGAGCTGGAGGCATATTATCAATGGTGAAATAGCCCATATCTTCAAAGGACTGAATGGCTACGGTCTTCCCTGCTCCACTCATTCCTGTTACAATGACCAGTTGAATTGTTTTTTCTGTATCTGTCATCCTAATCACCTTTTCCTTACAAAAAAGGAGGAGGGCATCATCTTTCCAGTTGGTCAGTCGATGGCTCTCACTCCAACATTCCTTTTACCCGAATGCATTCCTTCTATTGAGACTATACTTCTGCAATCACTTCGATTTCGATTTTGACATCGCGTGGCAAGCGAGCCACTTCTACTGCAGAACGTGCTGGAAATTCACTTGAAAATGCTGTCTTATAAACCTCATTAAAAGGTACAAAATCATTCATATCACTTAAGAAACAGGTTGTTTTCACCACGTGATCAAAGTCCGTTCCAGCTTCTTCAAGGATAGCAGAAATATTCTTCAAGACTTGTTGGGTTTGTTCTTGAATGGTTTCACCAACAATTTCACCTGTTTCTGGTGAAAGGGGAACTTGCCCACTTGCAAATAAGAGATTGCCCACTATTTTTCCTTGAACATAAGGACCAATTGCTGCTGGTGCTTTATCTGTGTGAATTGTTTTTGCCATTTTCTTCTCCTCATTCCTAATTTTCACTGGAGGCTGCTAGCTTTTCCCGTTCTAAGCGTAACTTACGATTGGGATTCAACTTATTAAAGAGTTCTTCCAATTTTTCTGCATTCCAAACGTCTGCAGCAGAGACAAAATTTCCGTCTTTATCACGAAAGGATATAGGTTTATCTCCCATCTTCTTCTCCTCTTTATCTCTAACTAGTCAACAAATTCAAATTCGAATTTACCGATTCGAACGATATCGCCGTCTTTAGCACCACGTGCTCGAAGAGCTTCATCGACACCCATTCCACGCAATTGACGCGCAAATTTCATGACAGACTCATCCCGATCAAAATTGGTCATATTGAAGAGTTTTTCTAACTTATCACCAGACAAGATCCAAGAAGCATCATCATCTCGATTGATTTCGAAGGCTGGTTGATCCTCATCAAAGCCATAGTAGACTTCTTCTTGCGCCATATCTTCTTCTGAATACAAGAGGAATTCTGGTGTTTTATCTAACAAGTCTGCTGTTGCTTCCAACAAATTGTCCAAGCCTTGATGGGCCAAACTAGAGATTGGGAAGATCTGTGGCAATTCATCAAATTCGTCGTAATTGGCAGCCAATTTTTTCTTGAACTCTTTCAAGTTTTCTTGGCTCTCTGGCATATCCATTTTATTAGCGACAATAATCTGTGGTCGCTCCATCAAGCGAAGATTATAGGTTTCAAGCTCCTTGTTGATTTGAACGTAATCTTCAAAAGGATCGCGTCCTTCACTCGCTGACATATCGATGACATGCAAGATAACACGGGTACGCTCGATGTGGCGAAGGAATTGGGTACCCAGACCGACACCTTGGCTAGCCCCTTCGATCAATCCAGGAAGGTCTGCAACTGCAAAGGACTCACCTGATGGTGTCCGAACCATGCCCAAATTCGGAACAATGGTTGTAAAATGATAAGCTCCAATTTTTGGCTTAGCAGAAGTAATCACACTGAGAAGAGTTGATTTCCCTACTGATGGGAAGCCAACCAAACCAACGTCTGCTAAGACCTTGAGTTCTAATTCGAGTTCGCGTTCCTGACCTGGTTCCCCATTTTCTGAAATCTCAGGCGCTGGATTTTTAGGAGTTGCAAAACGGATATTTCCGCGTCCTCCACGTCCGCCATGGGCTACAATATATTCTTGCCCATTTTCAACCAAGTCGGTAATGACCTTACCAGTCTCCGCATCTCGGACAGTTGTCCCTTGCGGTACTCGCACATAGAGGTCTTCTGCTCCCCGTCCGTGCATCCCTTTGGTCATCCCCTTCTCACCATTTTGAGCTTTAAAATGCCGGTTATAGCGGAAGTCCATCAGCGTGCGCAAGCCTTCGTCTACAACGAAGATGACATTGCCTCCGCGTCCTCCATCACCTCCCCAAGGTCCGCCATTGGGAACATACTTTTCACGACGGAAGGCGACCATGCCATCTCCACCATTCCCAGCCTTGACCTTGATTTTGGCTGTATCTAAAAACATACTCATAATTTAACGTTTTCCTTTTATTACCAAGTGCTGCTTGGAATCCTCTTAGTAGGATAGTGCACCAAATGCTGCAGCAAAAATTGCTCCAACCGTTACAATTAACATAATCACAATGACTAGCATAGTCAATTTTTCAAAAAATGTTTTTTTGCGTTTTCCGTTATCTCCAAAAGCCACGTTTTTTACCTCTATTACAATAAATTCATTAGCCCTATTTTACCACGAAAAAGGGCATTTTTCAAACATCCACCTTTTACAAGAAAGATAGCTAATTTATGGCAGGTGTTTTTTACAACCATACTTTTGCATATTTATTTCTAGCATCCAATTAAAAAAGACTGGAGTAATTTCCAGCCTTTTAAAAACGAGGATTATTTTGTTAACTTCTTAGAGCGAAATACTGTAATAGCAACTGCACATCCCAAGATACCGACAAGGAAGATAACAGGCGTCATCTTTTCACCTGTACTTGGAAGAACTTTTTTCTTCCCAGTTTTTGGAGTTTCTTCTTCTTTGACAGAAGTTGATGATGAGTTTGATGAAGTACTAGAACTTAACGAAGATGATGAACTTGACGAAGAGCTAGAACTTGATGAAGACGATGAACTTGACGAAGAGCTAGAACTTGATGAAGACGATGAACTTGACGAAGAGCTAGAACTTGATGAAGACGATGAACTTGACGAAGAGCTAGAACTTGACGAAGAACTTGAACTTGATGAAGAACTTGAACTTGGTGTCGGTGGGGTTTGTTCTTTCTCACCCAATCCTTCGCCAGACCCCGATTCTAATCTTACTTCGCGTGTTAAGCTACGAGGCTCAGGGAAATTGGTTGCTTTCCATGTCAAAGTATTATGAACTAGATCGCCTACTTTTGTACCCGGAGCCACTCTAGTAGAGTATTCAATATACATTGGCCAATTGTAGTTATCTCCAAATTCAATAGTAAATCCTGTGATCTGACCAGCTGCATTCTTGTCGAAGACAGCTTTTTTACTGAAATTATCTAAAACTGGCAGACTTAAAATATGGGCTTCGTTTCTAATTCCACCATCTACTGGACTAAAGCGAACCGCACGGAAACTACCTTCTACCAGTGTCAAGCCATCTCCAAATTGATCTTTAATGACCATGCCACGAAGAATATCTTGACGAGCATTTAAGATAATCCGCCATTTTACAATCGTTGGATCCTTTTGGTCTTGGTAGCCATATTTCATTTCATAGTCACCAGCTTGACCATCTGTTTTTTCGTAGTTTAATGAAAAATCTGTATTGCCAATTTTAAAAGTCAATGGGGATGTTTTTGTAACAACCTCTGTATCCACCTTCACATCAAAACGCAAAGCTACGCGTTTATTGAGTGGGTGGGAAGCAAAGTAATCGTTAAAAGTAACGGTTACGGTCTTGTTTGCTGTATTGACAACAGCTTTCCCAACTGTCTGACCATTTGTTTGACCTTCTTCCACCACATCAAATTCTAGAGCTGTATAGAAGGTTAATTCTTTCGGCAAAGACAAGGTCAGGGTATCTCCTGCTTGAATGGATTGTGTATCTGGAAAGGCTACATTGATGGTAGCAGACAATTTTTCGTTTGATAAGACTGTAGTTCCACTAGTTACTACTTGATTATCCTTGGTTAGGCTTGCTGTTTGCGTATAAGACAGGACTTCTGACGCTTGAATCGTTTGAACAAAAGCATTCGAAAAGAGGACAGTAGCAACAAGGGCTAGAGACCACATCATTCGACGTAAATATTTCATATTGACCTCCTCAACTCTCGCTTGGAGAGTTTACTTCTTTATTTAATCTTCAAGACCAATTTCATCTTTGACCACAGCGGCAATTGTATCCACATAGTAATCCACTTCGTCATCAGTCGGAGCTTCTGCCATAACACGAAGCAGTGGCTCGGTACCACTTGGACGCACTAAGATGCGGCCATTCCCTGCCATTTCAGCTTCCATTTTTTCAATAATTGCGCGAATAGCCGGAACTTCCATCGCCTTATCTTTCATGCTATTTTCAACACGGATATTGACCAATTTTTGAGGATAGATGGTCACTTCTGATGCAAGGTCTGATAAGGTTCGACCAGTTTCTTGCATAATCTTAGTCAATTGAACGGCACTCATCTGGCCATCTCCAGTGGTATTGTAGTCCATGACAATCACGTGACCAGATTGCTCTCCACCAAGATTGTATCCGGACTTCCGCATCTCTTCAACTACATAGCGGTCTCCTACCGCAGTTACAACCTTATTAATACCTTTAGCATCCAAGGCTTTATGGAATCCTAGATTGGACATGACCGTCGTTACGATGGTGTTATCTTTTAAGAGGCCTTTATCAGAAAGGTAGGTCCCAATGATGTACATGATTTTATCACCATCGACTAGGTCCCCATTTTCGTCAACCGCAATCAAACGGTCACTATCACCATCAAAAGCTAAACCAATGGCTGCACCAGACTCTCGAACAGCCTCCTGCAAAGCCTCAGGATGGGTAGAGCCTACTTGATCATTGATATTAAGACCATTTGGGCTTTCTCCAATAACTGTTAATCGTGCTCCTAAGTCAGCAAAGACTTGGCGGGCACTTGTAGATGCTGAACCATTCGCAGCATCCAGAGCCACGTGCATCCCTTCCAGCTGGGTTCCAGTTGAAACCAAGTATTCTTGATACTTTCGAAGTCCTTCAGGATAGTCCATTACCGTTCCAAGACCTTCTGCACTAGGACGAGGAAGAGTATCAGACTCTGCATCCAATAAGGCTTCAATCTCTAATTCACGGTCATCGTCTAATTTATAGCCGTCATTCCCAAAGAATTTAATCCCATTGTCTAAGGCTGGATTATGACTGGCTGAAATCATGACCCCAGCACTTGCACCTTCAGAACGAACCAAATAAGCTACACCTGGTGTCGCAATAACACCGAGTTTATAAACTTTAATCCCTACAGATAAGAGACCTGCTACGAGAGCACTTTCTAACATTTCACCAGAAATACGGGTATCTCGTCCTACGAAAACAAGCGGAGTTTCTTTTTCATGTTGGCTGAGAACGTAACCTCCGTATCGACCGAGCTTAAAGGCCAACTCTGGTGTCAATTCGACGTTTGCTTCTCCACGGACTCCGTCCGTTCCAAAATATTTACCCATTATGATAATCCTTTCGATGATTCTTTATTAATTGCTATTATTTGATGAGGAACTGGATGAAGAAGAGCTAGAACTTGTCTGTTTCAACTCAACCTTCATGTATAGTTCTGACGGAGAGATAATGACTGGCAAATCATTTCCCTCACTATCTACCGCCTTCATTGATACGGTTGCCGTGTAGGTATTGCTTAAAAGATCTCCTTCAGGAAAGATGGCTTCCACATGATCAATTTTATCTAAAGTATCTTGGTCGCTTGTTACAGATACTTCGTCTTCAGAGAATGTAACATGCGAGAGGTTCCACCCTGGGGCAATTTGTTTGTCCGGTACCGTGACGGAAACATCAAACTTTTTCGTTTTTTTCTTACCAATTTTTGCAGTAACTTTCTGAGGTTCGATGGTTGCAGTCAATCCTGAAGGCAGGTTTTCGACCTTTAAGGTGATTTCATGCTGGCCCTCTTTCAGATTGCTAAGATCAGCTACCACTTTAAATTTACGAGTACTAGCCTGCATTTCTGATGCTAAGGCGACACGGTTAGATCCCTTCAGAAAAACTGTTACTTCTGAACTAATCCCGCTAACAAAATATTTACTATCGTTATATTTTACATCAATCGGAATATTGGTTAAGGTGTTCGTGTAAGTTTCAGAGCTCACTTGACGCGCACTACTGTTATTCTGGAAATTAACAGAGGTGGCAATGATGAATAAGAGACTTGAGAAAAAGACTGATGTCACAATATAGACAATTTTTCTTTTTGGAATCATTTGATACGTCCTCCAAAAATTCTTGATTTCAAATCTTTTTTTCCTTGATCTTCTGGAATAATGAAGGAACGCAATTCTTGTTCGAATTCTTCGATACTGAGGTCGTGTCTAAAGCTCCCATTTCTCGCAATGGAGATACCACCCGTTTCTTCCGAAACAACAAAGGTGAAGGCATCACTTACCTCAGACAAGCCGATTGCAGCCCGGTGTCGCGTACCGAACTCTTTTGAAATTCCCGTGCTTTCTGTTAAGGGGAGATAAGCACAAGATACAGCAATTTTATCATTGGTGACAATCACTGCCCCATCGTGAAGCGGGGTGTTGGGGATGAAAATATTAATCAGCAGTTCACCCGAAACATCTGCATCGAGGGGAATCCCCGTAGAAATATATTCTTGAAGGGTTCTACTCCCTTGAATCGCAACCAAGGCACCAATCTTCCGAGGACTCATATACTCAACGGCTTTTACATAAGATTGAACCAATTTTTCTTCTGGACTAATCTGGTTGGTTGAGAAAAATTCAGTTGCTCGACCTAATCGTTCTAATCCCGTCCGAATTTCTGGAGAGAAAATCACTACCGCAGCAATGACCCCGTAGGTGATGATTTGGTTAATCAACCAAGAAATGGTCGTCAGACCAATCATATTGGCAACTAACTCAAATAAGAAAAAGGCCAAGACACCACGGACTAAAATCATAATTTTAGTGCCGACAATGGCTTTTATAAAATAATACAATAACCAGGCTACCAGGGCAATGTCAATAAGGTTGATAATCACACTCCAGGGAGTGGGAAATAAACTGGCCCAATACTGGGGATTTGACAATTGTTGGATGTTCACAATCTCATACCTACCACTTCTCTTCTAGGCTTTTCGCGCAGCTAACCATTGTGGATGCTTACTAGCAAAAGTAAGGATTCTAGCAAAGGATAGCGCGTTCAAACTACTCTACATCATTATATCATGTTTCAACAGATTTTTCTGTAACCTTCTATTGGTTTTTGTGATAAAATATGAATTATGAAGATTAAGACTAGTATGGGGCTTATTGCCGGAAAAATGAGTAGTCACCTCTTGCGCATGCTTGGACGTGGCTCTACCCTTCCTGGAAAAATCGCCCTTCAAATTGATAAAGACATTTTACAACACCTGGCCCAGAACTACGAAATTGTGGTTGTCACTGGTACGAATGGGAAAACACTGACAACAGCTCTCACTGTTGGAATTCTTCAGGAGGCTTTCGGACCTATCGTGACCAATCCTAGTGGAGCCAATATGATTTCAGGGATTACGACTACTTTCTTGAACGCAAAGGGTTCTTCTGGTCGTCCAATCGCTGTTCTTGAAATCGATGAAGCCAGCCTGTCTCGAATTTGTGACTACATCACTCCGACCTTGTTTGTAATCACCAATATTTTCCGGGATCAAATGGACCGCTATGGGGAAATTTACACAACTTATCGGATGATTTTGGATGGGATTAAAAAAGCGCCACAGGCGACTGTTCTGATGAATGGGGATAGTCCTCTTTTCCATACCCTTCCCCTACCAAATACCGTTCAATATTTTGGCTTTGATACAGAAAAAACTGCTCCCAAGTTGGCCCATTACAATACGGAAGGAATTGTCTGTCCAGAATGTCATGGCATTTTGACCTACCAGTTGAATACCTATGCGAATCTAGGGGATTACCTCTGTGAAAACTGTGGCTTCCACCGTCCTCCTTTGACAGTCGCTGTCGATGAATTGACCGAGTTAACCAATACTTCTTCTCACTTCAAGATTAACGGCACAAATTACCACATCAATATCGGGGGCCTCTATAATATTTATAATGCCCTTGCTGCAGTTGCTGTTGCCCATTATTTTGAAGTAAGTCCAGACGTCATTAAGCGTGGTTTCGACAAGAGTAAGGCTGTCTTTGGTCGTCAAGAAACTTTTAAGATTGGGGACAAGGAATGTACCTTGGTCCTGATCAAAAATCCAGTCGGTGCGACGCAGGCTATTGAAATGATCAAGCTAGCACCTTATCCATTCAGCTTGTCCGTACTTCTCAATGCCAACTATGCTGACGGGATAGACACCAGCTGGATCTGGGATGCAGACTTTGAACAAATCACTCAAATGGACATTCCAGAGATCAATGCTGGAGGGGTGCGCCACTCTGAAATTGCTCGGCGACTTCGGGTTACAGGCTATCCTGCTGAAAAGATCACAGAAATAGCTGAATTAAAAGAGGTCTTCCAACGCATCCAGCAACAGGAAACCCCTCACGCCTATATTTTAGCCACCTATACGGCCATGCTAGAATTCCGTGAACTTCTAGCTCAAGAACACCTGATTGGAAAGGAGATGAATTAATGACCTACACTTCACTACAATCCCCTGATCAGGAAACCTACCAATACGAATTGAGAATTGCCCATCTTTATGGGAATCTGATGAATACATATGGCGACAATGGAAATATCCTCATGCTCAAGTACGTTGCGGAGAAGCTTGGTGCTCATGTCACTGTGGATATCGTTTCTCTCAAAGACCGCTTTGATCCAGAAGTCTACGATATTGCCTTTTTCGGTGGAGGTCAAGACTACGAACAGACCATTGTATCAGAAGATCTACCAGATAAAAAAGAAGACCTCGAGCGCTTTATTCATGACGATGGTGTAGTCCTTGCTATCTGTGGTGGCTTTCAGCTTCTAGGTCAGTACTACATTGAAGCTTCTGGCAAACGCATTGAAGGTCTTGGTATTATGGGGCATTACACTCTCAACCAAGAAAACAACCGCTATATTGGCGACATCAAGATCCATAACGAAGAGTTCAATGAAACCTACTATGGTTTTGAAAACCACCAGGGTCGGACCTTCTTGGCAGAGGATGAAAAACCGCTGGGCAAGGTCGTCTATGGAAATGGGAACATCAAGGAAGATGGGTGCGAAGGCGTTCATTACAAAAACGTCTTTGGGAGCTACTTCCACGGCCCTATCCTCTCTCGTAACGCCAATTTAGCCTATCGCTTGGTGACAACTGCTCTAAAGAAAAAATATGGACAAGACATCGACCTAGCGACTTACAATGATATCTTAAGCCTTGAAAAAGCAGAAGAATACGCTGATGTGAAAAGCAAGGCTGAATTAGAAGAATAAGGAGACAAAATGAATAAACGAAAACTACAATATGTTACACTACTGATTTCTGTACTGCTCATTGCAATTATTTCCTTGGCCAATATGCAAACGGTGACTGTGAACTTTTTGCTGGTCCAATTTAAACTCCCTCTCATCATTTTGATTCTGATCTGTGTCCTTCTCGGTTCGCTAGTGACTTTCTTAGTCAGCCTTCCAAAAAATTTCTCATTAAAACATGAATTAAAATCTGCGAAAAAACAACTAGGACAAAAGATGTCGAGCGAAAAAGAAGAAAAAATCGAACAAATCGAAAACAAAAGCACCGATTGATTTTTTAGCATCGCTTCGGTTGTTTTCTGTAAAATAGTTTGTCTAGATCAAAAAAAGCACCAGTCGGTGCTTTTTTTCATGCTGATCTAATGACTTTTTGATGGTAGCTGCTTGGCTACTAGTTGGGCTAGGAAGGAAAAGAGAATGACGCCAGCGCCAATCAGGAGAAAGGATTCTACTCGGACGCTTGGCAACCAAGTCATCAAGCCTTTGGCAATGGGCATAAAGAGAATGGCCAGGGTAAAAATGGTGCTTAAGACCCTGCCTAGATAGTCTCCTTCCACCTTGGTTTGCACTTGGGTAAAAAAGTGGATATTAAAAATCGTCATAAAGAGTTCACAGACTAAATTTCCAGAAAAGGAAAGGAGAGGAGGAAGAGGTAAGCCCATCATGAATACTCCTACTCCTGTTAAAATCAATAAGAAGAGAAGCATCTCCATGCTTGATTTAAATTTATTGGCGATCAAGGCTCCGATAATGGACCCGATAGCTCCCAAGGTTAAGATGGTCGCATAAGCCCCCTTGACTCCGTAAAGTCGATTGGAAAAGGGAAGTAAAAACTCAAAAGCTGCAAAAAAGAAATTGACACTGGAAGCAACCAACAAGAGAAAGAAAATGTCTTTCTGCTGCCAGATGTAGTGCAATCCATCCTTTATATCAGAAAAAATATCCTTTGCCGTAAACCCTTTCTTTTCTTGAACCTTTTCTTCTTTCGGCAGTAAAGCAACCAGTACAAAAGCAATGAAAAAGGTCAGTGCATCCAGTAAGAGGGTCGCATGGAGACTGGCAAATTGTAAAATAAGAAAAGAGAACACGGGAGAAGTGACACCAATAACCTGTAAGACCAACTCCAAGTGGGCATTATAAGTCACAATCTCGTCTTTCTCTACAAGTTCTGTAATAATGGCTTTATTGGCAGTTCTAGAAAAAGCGAAGGCAATGGCTTGGACAATATTGGCAACAATCAGGGCTGCAATCATCCAACGATCGTTCCTGATAAAAGAAATGCCCAAACAAAGAAGCCCACAAACCATGTCGGTCGTCATCAAAATCTTGCGACGGGAAAAACGATCTGAGATCACGCCTCCAAATGGATTAACTAGAATGGAGGTCACAAGTTCAGAAATCTGATAAATCCCCAATACTGTCTTTCCTACCGTCCCCATCGAGGCCAGCCAGACACTATTCCCATAATCATAGAGCATATTTCCCATTCTATTGATCGCACCACGAGCAATTAATTGGACTGCATGTCGCTTCATAAAAAAACCTCCTTCATTTTCTGAAACTATTGTATCAGTTCATGAAAGAGGTTTTCATTTTGTCCCTTATTTGGGAAAAATAATAGATTGCAATTTTATAAAAGGATACCTACTGTTCTTTTGATTGAAACTGCTTAGCTACTAGCTGAGCAAAGAGTGAAAAGAGAATAACTCCAGCTCCAATCAGGAGAAAGGATTCTACTTGGACACTTGGTAACCAAGTCATCAAACCTTTGGCGATGGGCATAAAAAGAACAGCCAAAGTATAAATCGTGCTCAAGACTCTCCCCAGATAATCATCTTCCACCTTTGTTTGCACTTGAGTAAAAACGTGGATGTCGAAAATGGTCACAAAAAATTCACAGACCAGATTTCCCGAAAAGGAAAAATAAGGCGGAAGAGGCAAGCCCATCATGAACACTCCGCCCCCTGCCATAATCAGTAAAAACAGGAGAGTTTTCATACTTGATGCAATTTTATTGGCAACAAGTGCTCCTAGAATAGACCCAATTGCACCGAGTGTTAAAATAGTCGCATAAGCCCCATTGACTCCGTAAAGTCGATTCGAAAAGGGAAGTAAAAACTCAAAAGCTGCAAAAAAGAAATTAACGCCGGAAGCCACCAAGAGGAGAAAGAAGATGTCTTTCTGATGCCAGATATAGTCTAACCCCTCCTTGATATCAGAAAAAATATCTTTCACCGTAAACTGTTTCTTTTCTTGAACCTTAGCTTCTTCTTTCGGAAGAAATGCCACTAGGACAAAGGCAATGACCTGAACAATATTGGCAAAAATCAGTGCCGCAATCATCCAACAATCATTTCTGATAAAAGAAATCGCCAAACAAAGGAGTCCACAAACCAAGTCGGTCGTCATCAAAATCTTGCGACGAGAAAAACGGTCTGAAATCACTCCTCCAAAAGGATTCACGAGAATCCCTGTCACTAACTCAGAAATCTGATAGATTCCTAATACCGTCTTTCCTATAGTCCCCATTGAAGCCAGCCAGACACTATTCCCATAATCATAGAGCATATTTCCAATTTTGGTAATCGCTCCACGACTAATTAATTGGACCGCATGTCGGTTCATAAAATCTCCTTTATCTCTTGCTTATTTAGGAACATTCATCTATTACAAATTTATCAAAGTGTTCTTGATAGTAAGCTACCTGCTCTGGTAGTCCCAACACATCAAAAATATTCATGGCTTCCTGCATTTGCTGACAGCCTTCTTTCTTTTGCCCCTTCTGATAGAGGGCAAATCCCTTGAGGTAATGAAAGACATTGCGCTCGTAGAGTTTAATTCCCTTGCCGATAATCTTTTCCACATAGGCTTCAAAATAACTAGCATTTTCAAAAGAACGGTGTTCTAAACAATGCTGGTAACAATTCAGAGCTAGAATCAAGACCAGTTTTCGATGGCGACCAATTTCCTTGTAGAAATCTTCACGCTCCATCACTTCTCTACCAAACCGAGTGACATAATCCACATCATAAAAGCTATAGAGATTGCCAAAAAGGATCAACTCATACATGGTCCATTCTTCCGTTTGAAAGAGATAATCTGCCACCTTGTCCAGATCACTTTGCTTCATCGTGTAGCTGGCATCTCTCTGGCAAATCAAGCCTTGTAACAAAATCCAGTTCAATTCAAAATAAAGGGGATTGGTCGAACTTGTAGCCTTTTCCAGTTGTTCTCTTTGAAGCCTTTGAAAACCAGCAATATCATTTGCATAGTAAAGCGGAATAATCTGAGCCATCAAGTCCACATGCTCATGGTGTTGAAAATTTCTGGCCTTATCCATAAAATTCTCAATCGTCACATGGATATTATCTAATATCTCAAAGAAACGCGAGACAGCTAAATCCGACTCGCCCAATTCAAAGCGGGATAACTGAGACGTCGAGCAGGCTTCTCCTGCAGCTTCTTTCAATGAATAATTTTTACTCATTCGAAATTCACGAAAAACTTTTCCTAAATCTTCCATTTGATTACCACTTAAATTCCTTTAAGTACCTTTCTAACTCTTGCAAGTATCCTTCGTAGAATCCCTGATTTTCTTTAACGGAAAAATCTAATTGTCTTAAGTAAGAAATCAGCCAATCAACCAATAGATCATACTGATGAAGAGGTAGGCGTTTCATCTGCTCTTCAACAAAAGAAATGGCCTCTGCAAAGCGCTGCTCTTCTAAAACTTGCTGAAGATAGTGATTCCCGTTGATGAGTCTTCCTTCCTCATCCTCATACTGCCCCAAATCTAAATTCTGAATCTGTAGGCGCAAAGTTGTACCAATTATATCGGCCACACCTTTAATCTGATTCATAAACCAATCATTTTCAGTCATCACAATGTTCTCCTTAGGCAAATTAGAAAACTACACTCTCTCCGCCAGTTCTGCCCACTCTTCCATGACCGCTTCCTGTTGGATGGTCAATTGGTCCAGATTGCTTTGCAATTGAACTAAATCTTCCGCATCATTGGTGCTATGCATGCTTTCGGTAATGGCTTGAATTTTTTGATCCAGCTCTTCCATCTCCGCTTCCAATTGCTCAATGCGACGAGTGATTTTACGGAGTTCCTTTTGGTTTTGCTTTTGCAAGTGATAATCATTGCTGGTGACTTCTTCCATTGAAGCAGCTGGCACCGCTTCTGCTTGCGCTGCAGCAAGGGCTTCTAACTCTGCTTTTTTCTCCAGATAATAATCATAGTCTCCTAGGTAAAGCGTTGAACCCTCTTCTGAGAGTTCTAAGACTTGGGTGGCTACCCGATTGATAAAGTAACGGTCGTGGCTGACAAAGAGAAGAGTCCCGTCAAAATCAATCAAGGCATTTTCCAGCACTTCCTTGCTATCGATGTCCAAGTGGTTGGTCGGCTCATCGAGAATCAAAAAGTTGTTATTCTCCATGGATAGTTTAGCCAAGAGCAGGCGCGCCCGCTCTCCACCTGACAGCATGCCGACGGTTTTCTTGACATCGTCCCCTGAGAAAAGGAAGGCTCCTAGGCGATTGCGAATTTCTACTTCTGGTGTCAGTTTAAAGTCATTCCAGAGCTCATCCAAGACACTGTTATGAGGGGTTAGCTTACTTTGGGTCTGGTCATAGTAGCCTACCTCGACATTGGCCCCAAAACGGGCTTCTCCTTTGATAAAAGGAATCTGTCCAACGATGGACTTGATAAGAGTCGATTTCCCGATCCCATTTGGTCCTACAATAGCGACCGCATTCATCTTGCGGATATCCAGATTGATGGGCTCTGATAGGACTTGATCGTCATAGCCGACAGCTGCCTCTTCTACTGTCAAAACGACATTGCCAGAGGTCTTATCAGAATGGAAGGTCATATGGGCAGACTTGGTCCCAGCTTCAGGCTTGTCTAGGCGCTCCATTTTTTCCAACTGCTTGCGACGAGACTGGGCCCGCTTGGTGGTCGATGCCCGCACTAAATTGCGATTAACAAAGTCTTCGAGAGCAGCTATTTCTTTTTGTTGCTTCTCGTAGTTCTTGTCTTCGGTCAGGAGTTTTTGCTCTTTTTGCTCGACAAAGCTGGAGTAATTGCCGACATAGCGGTCCAAAGAATGCTTGGTCAAGTCCAGAGTAATGGTTGCTACCTTATCTAGAAAATACCGGTCGTGACTGACAATGAGAAGGGCCCCACTATAATTGACCAAGTAATTTTCCAACCAGGCGATGGTCTCAATATCCAAGTGGTTGGTCGGCTCATCCAGTACCAAGAGATTTGGCTTTTCCAAGAGCATCTTGGCCAGAGCTAAACGGGTATTTTGCCCTCCAGACAACTCTTCAATCTTCATCTGCCACATAGACTCATCGAACTTGAAGCCGTTTAAAATGGCACGGATATCTGCCTCATAGGTAAAGCCACCAGCCTGACGGAATTCTTCCGAGAGCCGGTCATAATCCTGCATGAGTTTCTCCAAATCGGCTCCAGTTTTTTCCCCCATATCGAGCTCCATCTGCCGTAAGGTTCTTTCCGTCTTACGAAGATCGTCAAAGACATGGAGCATCTCATCGTAGATGGTATTAGACGACTCAAAGCGGCTATCCTGGGCCAGATAAGAGAGAGAAAGGTCGCGTTTTTTATTGATTTCTCCTGAGGTCGGCTCTTCTTCTCCCACCAAGATTTTCAAGAGCGTAGACTTGCCTGCGCCGTTCTTTCCGACCAGAGCAATTCGGTCCCGTTCATCCACTTGCAGGCTGATATTATCAAAAAGAACCTCCCCTGCAAAAGAGCGTTCAATTTTGTTGGCTTGTAAAATAATCATAGTTTCATTGTACCTTACTTTTGACAAATTGACAATTGAAGAAAAGGCCAAACGCTAGACGCGCTTGACCTTTCTTCACTTTTTAAATCGCTGAGACATTAGAAGCCATTTGACTGTACTGATAGGCTAGGAAAAGCCCGATGCCAATCACTAGCAAAAACAAGCCCCATTTGATGACGCCCTTCACAAAGCGAATCACAAGCAGGATAATCATGGAGCCAATCAGCCAAGTAATGGCCGAATGGGAGAGGAAAGCTTGAACAGCTTCCCTATTGTTCCCGAAAAATTGACGGACTCCCTCAGGAGCATAATTTTCCCAAGCCTGTTGAATGCCTAATTCATGGGAAATTACTTGCCCTTTTTGGGATATCCAAAGAAAGATTCCAGAGTTAAACACAAAGAGTGCCACTTGTTCTGGAAAGGTTCGAATAAGATACAGTATCCGTTTGATCATTCTGACTCCTTATATAGTTGACGAACAGCTTCAATATCCCTCGCTTGGATGCTATAAAAGGAACCAGCCGACTGCATGACGGACTCTTCCTCATTATGGTCCAAACCAATGGCATGGCCTAGTTCATGCTCAGCTGTATTCACAATCCGTTGATGGGAATAGTTGTACTGCTTATTTAATAGGTAATAGCGATTCAAACGAACAATCACACGTTTGAATCGATGGGTTAAAACATTGGTCTGGGATTCTGCTTCACCTGCTGCAGAAACCGTGCTATCATCCATCTCTGTTAGGAGGATATCCGCCTCTTCTTCACTGGTGACAAGTTGGAAAGTGAAGGCCCCTGTCTGATTCCAAGACTCAAGCGCTTCCTCATAAGCAAGGGTAAAGGTCTCATCCATCGCAGGATCTAGATAAACTTTTGCAGTTGCCTGATCCCACCTTGCTCCTGTAGAGGTATGGCCATCAGTTGCTAGGCCTTCTTGAGCAGATGGGCTCCCTTGACTTAGCATAGGACCAGTTCGATGAAAGTAAGCATCCACCTGCGTGACAACCGTTTGGGCCGCACGACTGATGCCGTCTATCCCGCTACCGGTTTTGCCACTAAAGAACAGAACACCAACTACTAGGGCAAAACTGAGAGCTAGGGTCCAGAACAAGCCCCAAACAAGGCTCCAAATGGCCCGTATTAGAAAACGAATCATGGCTTTAATAGTTCTCACAAGCTCCTCCTTTCCTTGGGAAGACCTCTGTTTAGGTCTAGAAGAGCATAGTATACCTTAGTTTTCTTAAAATAAACTAAAGATTGCAGTCATGAAAAGAAAAAGATCCAGTCGACTACAAAGCCAACCGAATCCTTCTCATCTTGCTTCTTCTTTTCCGTTTAGCTTAACGATGCACTGTTACTTTTCCCGTACGATAATCCAAACTAATCCCACTCTGAACATTTGGAACAAAGACGTTAAACTCTAGACTACCATCACTAGATTTTGCTTCAATTTGACTGCCGACTGGTACCAAATCATCATCCGATGCATAGTGGAGAGTCACTCGATAACGAACCCGCTTATTATTGTCTAAGGCCTTCCGAACAATGGTCTCATAATAATTTTGTCCTGTCGAAAAACTATCACGAGCTTGATTCGCCCAAGCTGTTTGAACCGCTATATTTTTTGGATTGCTCGTTGAGGCATCAAAACCATCAAGCTTACCTATCAAGGCATAGCCGAGAAGGTGTCCCCGATCAACCGCATGGTCGTATTCCCCAGCTAAATTGGTTACTTGGTGCCAGCCAGCTGGCGTCCAATCTACATCTGTCTGCTCTCTCTTTTGGTATTGACGAGTCGCCTTGGTCATCAAAGCGTTGGCAACTGTGGGAATTTCTCGTCCTTTTACAGTCTTTGTCTTCGTATCTGCATAAGGGAGACTAGCAACATCTGCATCCAGATTGGTTTTGTTCTGGTTAATAATGAAAGCGCCCGCTTCGTTCCATTGAACGTTCTTTCCTAGTTTTGTACGAACACCATCCGTCAGAACACTCTCAGCTAGTTCCTTACTCGGTGTTGCTTGTTGACTCGAAGTGACAACCGTTTGAACTTGAGAGTGACTAGCGATTGGCTGGGGTTGACTAAAATAATACCCGCCGATCGAGAGAGCTGCAGCCACCACCAAGCCTAGTAAGGTTTGTCCCGATTTTTTCATTTTAAGTGGTTTCTTTTGATTGTTTGCCACAATGGTTTCCTCTATTTCTACTGAATTGGAAAGAGCCTGGGATCACGATCTCAAGCTCCTCTTTTGATAAATAGTTACTTACCTGTAAATTTCTGAAGGATTTCCTTCCATGTATCTGGCGAGAGAATAGACCAAGGATCCTTCCCATTACCAATGATACCATATCCAATGACCAAGCCAAGAGCGAAGACAATCGCTAAAATAGTAAGAACCAATAGGACGATTCCCAATTGTTTTCCAATTGCTTTTAATTTAGTTTTCATCATCATCTTCCTTCACACGACGTACATCTGCTCCAAGAGCCACCAATTTCTCATGGAATTTAAAATATCCACGGTCAAGGTGTGTTAACTTGCTAACTTTGGTTTCTCCCTCAGCTACAAGCCCCATTAAAATCAAGGTCGCACTAGCACGCAAGTCTGTCGACATCACTTCAGCCCCTTGTAAGCTAGCTCCACCTTGGATGCGGGCTGTATCTCTCATAATGTCTGAGTGTAAGCCCATCCGACGCATCTCTTCCAAGTGTTGGAAACGATTTTCAAATACTGTTTCAATCATAGTCGATTCACCAGAGGCCATGGCCATCAAAGCAGTAAATTGAGCTTGCATATCTGTAGGAAAACCTGGATAAGGCAAGGTTTTTACCGTCACTGGTTTCAATTTAGAGACATCTGAGCGAATGCGAATACCATTTTCTTCTTCCGTTACTTCAACACCCATTTCTTGCATCTTAGAAAGAAGAGGACGGTTGTGTTCCCAGATAGCATCCTCGATTAAAACGTCTCCACCTGTCATGGCTGCACCAACCATGAAAGTACCTGCCTCAATTCGGTCTTGAACGACATTATGAACTGCTCCATGTAGGCGATCCACCCCAACAATCGTCAAGGTTTCTGTTCCAGCTCCACGCACCTTAGCACCCATCTTATTCAAAAGAGAGGCCAAATCCACAATCTCAGGTTCGCGGGCTGCATTTTCGATAACCGTAGTTCCATCTGCCAAAGTTGCTGCCATCATGATATTTTGAGTGGCACCTACAGATGGGAAATCCATATAGATATGCGCTCCATGAAGACGATCTGCTTTTGCTTCAATATAGCCCGCAGTTTGAGTGATCTTCGCCCCCATAGCTTCCAATCCCTTCAAGTGCAAATCGATTGGACGACTACCAATAGTACATCCACCCGGCATGGAAACTTTGGCATGACCATTCCGAGCCAAGACAGGACCTAATACGACGATCGAAGCCCGCATCTTGCTGACATATTTGTAAGGCGCTTCTTCTGTTAATGGTTGAGTTGCATCAACGACTACTGTATTGGTCTCTTCATCAAACGTCACTTGAGTGTTCAAGCCACGAACGACATTATTCATGGTAAAGACATCAGATAAAACAGGAACATTGGTCAAAGTCGTTGTTCCTTCACTGGCCAAAACAGTTGCTGCTAAAAGGGGAAGGACGGCATTCTTTGCTCCTTCAATCTTCACAGTTCCAACTAGGCGATTTTGACCACCGTTTACAATAATTTTATCCATACTCGTTATTACTCCATTTCATTCAGTCACGACTACTATCATACCATAAATTCATCAAAAAAGAAGCTAAAAGTTCCCGTTAAACAACTGCCGACTGAATTCATAGATACTGATAAAGAAGCTACTCGTCAAATACCCTAAACTAATGCTGATCAATAGAATAAGAAGACGAATTTTCAAGGCTGTATCAGCACTTACCTTTAAAAAACGCTCCCACTGAACCACCGTTGAAAGAAGGTGGTAGGCAAAAGAAATAAATAATAGGTGACTGCAAAAAGTAAAAATCATTTGAATCATACCTCTATTATACCACAAGAAAAAGTTTCCCTTTATATTCTTTAGATTCAAAAAAAGAGAGTGGGACAGAAATCGGTTATTCGTTAGAATTCGATTTCGTCATCCCACCTCCGCACAGTTGAGTAGGGCTGTAAAAGCTGATGAAATCAGCGTAGTAGAAGCCACTCAACCACTGTGTATTGCGCGACAGTCCAAAGACAATTGAGAGGCTAGGACTTTTGTCCCAGCCTCTTTAACTTTTTATAATCGATTTCCGACATTAATCCGGTTAATAGCTCGTTGAAGGGCAATTTTTGCACGACGCTCCATATCAACAGAATGTTGATCTTTGGCCTCTTCAAGGGCTTTTTCAGCACGCATTTTTGCACGCTCAGCCCGGCTAACATCAATGTCTCGAGCGCGTTCCGCCGAATCCGCTACGATGGTAATGACATTATCTGCCACTTCAATAATCCCACCATTGACTGCAATCCAATCAATATGTTTGTCATCGTCGACACGACGAACCTTGACTTGGTCTACAGCCAAAACCGCAATGGTATTGATATGATGAGGTAAAATCCCTAATTCACCATCAATTGTCTTGACAGATACAAATGCGGCATGATGATCATAAACCAGTCCATCCGGTGTAACGATTTGGACGTTCATTTGACTCATCTTTCACCTCTTCTTAGAATCCCATTTTCTCAGCTTTCGCAATCACATCTTCGATCGAACCGACACCACGGAAGGCATCCTCAGGCAAGTGATCATGCTTCCCATCCAAAATTTCCTTAAAGCCACGAACAGTTTCTGCAACTGGTACATAAGAACCTGGTTGACCAGTAAATTGTTCCGCCACGTTAAAGTTTTGAGACAAGAAGAATTGAATACGACGGGCACGAGCCACCAAGGTCTTTTCATCATCAGACAATTCATCCATCCCCAAGATGGCAATGATATCTTGCAGTTCATGGTAGCGTTGAAGGACGCGTTTGACCTCAGAAGCCACTGCATAGTGCTCTTCTCCGACGATGTCTGGAGAAAGGGCACGAGAGCTAGATGCCAATGGGTCAACGGCAGGGTAAATCCCTAATTGTACCAATTTACGCTCCAAGTTGGTCGTTGAGTCCAAATGGGCGAAGGCTGTTGCTGGGGCAGGGTCTGTATAGTCATCGGCTGGCACATAGATGGCTTGGATCGATGTAACAGAACCTTTATTGGTTGAGGTAATCCGTTCTTGCAATTGTCCCATTTCCGTTGCCAAAGTAGGTTGGTAACCAACGGCTGATGGCATCCGTCCCAAAAGGGCTGATACTTCTGATCCGGCTTGGGTGAAACGGAAGATATTGTCGATAAACAAGAGAACGTCCTGACCTTCCACATCACGGAAGTATTCCGCAATAGTCAAACCAGTCAAAGCTACACGCATCCGTGCTCCTGGTGGTTCGTTCATTTGTCCAAAGACCATGGCTGTTTTTTCGATAACGCCAGATTCCTTCATTTCCCAGTACAGGTCATTCCCTTCACGGGTCCGTTCACCAACCCCGGTAAAGACGGAGATCCCACCGTGCTCTTGGGCAATGTTGTGGATCAATTCTTGAATTAAGACGGTCTTCCCAACTCCGGCACCACCGAAGAGTCCAACCTTCCCACCTTTCAGGTAAGGGGCCAAGAGGTCAATGACCTTGATCCCTGTTTCAAGAATTTCTTCTGAAGTAGAAAGCTCATCAAAGGATGGAGCTTTTTTATGAATGGATTCACGAGGAGCATCTTCTGGAAATGCTTCTTCCAAGTCAATGGTATCTCCCAAGACGTTAAAGACCCGTCCAAGAGTTTCTTTTCCGACAGGTACAGAGATTGGACGACCAGTGTCCAATACTTCCATCCCACGAGTCAAGCCATCTGTTGATTCCATGGCAATGGTGCGAACGACACCATCCCCAAGTTCAAGAGCTACTTCAAGAACGACTTTTGATTTTTGTTGGTCATTTTTATAGACTACAAGCGCATTATTAATCTCAGGGAGTTTATCGCCCGCAGCAAAAGCTACGTCAACGACAGGACCTACAACCTGAGAAATTTTGCCTAAACTCATGTCATTCTCCTATTCTATTAAGTTTCTAAGCTTGGTCATACATATAAGCAAGCTTATTTTTGTATTGTTAAAATGTGCATCGAATCAACTACTCAAGCGCACTCGCTCCTGCAACAACTTCCGTAATTTCTTGCGTAATGGTCGCCTGACGAGCTCGGTTGTATTGAATGGTCAATTCATCAATTACCTTCTTGGCATTGTCTGTTGCTGTTTGCATGGCCATCATACCGGCAGCATTTTCAGCTGTTTTGGCATCAACGATGGCTCCATAAATCATACTTTCAGCAAACTGTGGAAGCAATTGATCCAAAATCGCATCTCGGTCTGATTCCAACTCCAGATTCAAGATATAATCTTCATCTGCTTCGTTGGGGTCCAAGTCAATGATCGGAAGCATTTGCTCAACCCGCAATTGACTGGTCAAACTATTGACGTGGTGGTTATAACAGACATACAATTCATCAAACAATTCATTTTGATACATTTGGACTGTCTTGTTAATGATCTTCCGCACTTCATCAAAGCTTGGTTGATCAGCTAGGCCACGTAGTTCATAAACCGGCTGGATGCCTCTTGCTCTAAAGAAATCTGCCCCAATACTTCCAATACAGATGACTTCAAAATCCTCACCCGTTGGATGGTATTCTTCCTTCAATTCCATGACAGACTTGAGAATAGAGGCGTTGTATCCTCCCACTAGTCCACGGTCAGAAGTGATGACAATATAAGCAGACTTTTTGACAGGCCGACTCTTTAAAAATGGATGGTACTTAGACTTATCATTCTCAGCCTCATGTCCATGTAAGAGGTCGGTCAATAGCTTACGAACCTTAGATGCGTAAATTCGGAAGTCCTTGGCAGCTTGCTCAGACTTCCCAAGTTTGGCAGCAGATACCATCTGCATAGCATTTGTAATTTGACTGGTATTCTTTGTCGATGCAATTTTATTTTTGATATCATTTAAAGAAACTGCCATCTGCCACTCCTATTTCTATTTGAAACTTGATTGGTTGACAAAGTCAGTAATCACTGCATCCATTGTTTCTTCACTTGGAAGATCTTTGGTCGTCCGAATGGTTTCAAAGATTTCTGGATGATGCACTTCTACAAAGGCAAACAGTTCCTCTTCAAAGCGAAGGATATCATCAACTGGTACACTATCCAAGAATCCATGTGTCAATGCATACAAGATCACAACCTGTTTTTCAACAGTTAATGGTTCATGGACCGGTTGTTTCAAGACTTCTACTGTCCGGCGACCACGGTTCAACTTAGCTTGAGTAGCCGCATCCAAGTCACTACCAAACTTGGTGAAGGCTTCCAACTCACGGTAAGAAGCTAGGTCAATACGGAGAGTCCCCGCAACCTTCTTCATAGCCTTGATTTGGGCTGATCCACCAACCCGTGAGACAGATGATCCTGCGTCAATGGCTGGACGAATTCCTGAGTTAAAGAGGCTATCTTGCAAGAAGATTTGGCCATCTGTGATCGAAATTACGTTAGTCGCGATATAAGCAGAAATATCCCCTGCTTGTGTCTCAATGATTGGAAGCGCAGTAATGGAACCACCACCCAATTCATCCGATACTTTCGCAGAACGTTCCAATAAACGGCTGTGAAGGTAGAAGACATCCCCTGGGAAGGCTTCCCGTCCTGGCGGACGACGAAGAAGAAGGGACAATTCACGGTAAGCAACGGCTTGTTTTGACAAATCATCATAGACGATTAAAACGTGTTTGCCATTGTACATGAACTCTTCGGCCATTGCAACCCCTGCATAAGGTGCCAAATAAAGCAATGGAGACGGTTGAGAAGCCGAAGCAGTTACCACAATCGTATAATCCATGGCTCCATACTTACGAAGTGTTTCTACTTGTGTCCGAACCGTTGATTCTTTTTGTCCAATTGCTACATAGATACAGATCATATCTTGATCCTTTTGGTTCAAGATAGTATCGATGGCAATCGATGTTTTCCCTGTTTGACGGTCTCCGATGATCAATTCCCGTTGGCCTCGTCCAATCGGAACGAGGGCATCAATGGCTTTCAAGCCCGTTTGAAGAGGCTCTGATACAGATTTCCGTTGCATAACACCAGGAGCTGGTGTTTCAACTGGACGGAAGGTATCTGTTACGATTTCTCCCAAGCCATCCACTGGCTGACCAAGAGGATTGACAACCCGACCAATCAAGGCGTCCCCAGCAGGGACTTCCATGATTTTACCAGTCCGACGAATCGAGTCTCCTTCACGAATGTCTGTGAAGTCTCCAAGGATGATAATCCCGACATCTGTCGTTTCCAAGTTTTGCGCCATTCCGTATGAGCCGTTTTCAAAGATCAACAACTCACCACTCATTGCATTTTCAAGGCCATGAGCACGCGCAATCCCGTCACCAATATAGGTAACGACTCCGGTCTCTGTGACGTCAAAATTTGGCTGGAAATTTTCAATTTGTTGCTTAATTAAAGCGCTGATTTCTTGTGCGTTAATCGCCAAAATTCACACCACTTTCTATTTCAATTTAGATTTTATAACTTGCAATTGGTGTTTGAGACTGGTATCCAACGTTTTATGATTGGCTGTCACGACAAAGCCACCAATTAAATCTGGATCGATCTTTTGTTGGATCGAGCGAACTTGAACCCCAAATTTTCTTTCGATAATGGGTACTAGCTTTTGCTCTTGAATGGGATCCAAACCTGCAACTGTCGTAACTGTGACGACAAAAGCGTTGCTCAGTAATTGAATCTGCTCCAAACAAACCGTTACAATGTCATAAAATAAGGCTTCACGATGATTGAGAATCACCACTTCAATCAAATGGTCGAGTAATTGTGAATCAGAGGGTTGAAAAAGCCGTAGACTTTTTGCTTTCTCTTCATCCTCTACACCGATATGAGCTAAGAAGTTCGCAAGTCCAGTCTCCTCAAGAATGCCCTTGATTTGGGTCAATTTTTCAAAGACAAGATCTTGTTCTCCTTTTTCAAAGACCAATTGAACAAAAGGCTGGGTATATTTCTCAATCACCATCAGTTGCTTTTTGTCCATTAGGCATCTCCTAATTCATTTAGGTAGCGATCGATCAGTTGGCGATGGCCTTCAGAGTCCAACTGTTGGCTTAGCAATTTACCTGCCAAGTTGACGGTTAGGTCTGCGACATCTCCCTTGATACTGTTCATCGCTTCTTCTTTATTTTGCGAAATTTCTAATTGCGCTTTTTCTTTCAAGCGAAGGGCTTCTTGGTTAGCTTCACTGAGAATATGAGCCTTATTTTTTTCGGCTGTTTCCTTAGCTGTTTCAAGAATTGTCGTTGCTTCTTGACGACTACCTGCCAACTCCGCTTCGCGTTTTGCAGCTAGTTCCTCAGCCTTTTTACGGGCTGCCTCTGCTTCGTCAATATCGTTGGTAATTTTTTCAGCACGCGCATCCAAAATACTAGTAATATTACCCCAAGCATATTTCTTTACTAAAAAGATTAATAAGAGGAAGGAACCAGCGATCAGTATAAAGTCACCAATAATGGTACCAATTGTTAAATCCATCTTCTACTCCTCTACTTACTCTTCCTCACCGTTTATTTTTTTACCTATGTACATGGATGACAACATGGTAAATACATAGGCTTGGATACATGAAATGAAAATTGAAAAGGCTGTCCATAACATGTTTGCGATAAAGGCAAAAGGATACCAATACAAAGCATTTTGTGACAAGGTCAATAGCAATCCAGCTAAGACCTCACCGGCAAAAATATTTCCGTAGATCCGAATCGCCAAGGAAGCAAAATTGGTGAACTCTTCTAAAATGTTCATCGGAGTCATAAAGCCAGGTGTAACAAATGCTCTCAAATATTCTTTAACGCCTCTACGACGAACTCCTTCTACATGGGCGATCAAAGTGATCAATAATGAGAGGGATAAATCGTATCCAAGGTTAGCTGTTGGGGAAGTCCACAAGTTATAACCGTTTGTTGTTTGTACTTTTGCCATTAAGCCAATATTATTGGCAACCAAGATAAACAGAAATAGAGAAAACAGAAACAAGGAATAATCCTTAATGTATGATTCTCCAATGTTTGGTTTGGTAAAACCAATCACAAAGTCATAAATCATCTCAAGAGCATTTTGTTTGCCCTTTGGACGGATGGTCATTTCACGACTTGCCCAATAGACAAAGGCAAAAACCATCAAAACAGTTACAAGAGACATGGCAAGCAGGGTCAAATCAAAGGATATTGGTCCAATATTAACGGTTGGATTCAAACTTTCTTCCATGGTTTGACACCTCCATTTCTAAATAGAGTTGTCTATTTAATGACAAATGCCATCGCTAGGGTTACAAAGAAGGTACCTTCTACAAAGGCAACACCAAGAATCAAGAGACTACGCAATTGACCAATAATTTCTGGTTGACGTGATGCAGATTTGAACAGATTGCTCATCATCAAACCTTCCGCAAGTGACACACCAAAACAGGCTAAACAAAGACCTAAAAATGTTAAATTCATGATGAATTCTCCTTAAATAAATTTTACTCCCTTAGTTTACTCCAAAAAGATATAAAAGTCAAATGTTTGCATAGAAAGAAAACGTTTTACGGCAATTCTGTTACTACTTTCAAAATTCCTCTTGCCACTAGTTTTCAAAAGATTCCAATCGTTTTTAGACGCTTTGTCTATTTTTGTATTCCACACAAATTTATATTATTTTTATCAGGGTGAGACCTATCTCTACCAAACATCAAAAACTCACCTGCGGAGCAGATGAGTTTTTCGATTAGTTGAAAATAGAGGTTTTGAAACTGTCCGTTTGTTGCAGCAATTTCTTAAAGATTTTTTCTTTCAGTGAAACAGTATTGACAAATTTGACAGCGCCGTTACTTAAGGTAGCTTGATCTTTATCTACTGCTTCAGCAAATGCACGTTTCAAGTCTTCATAGCTAGTGTAGGTTTTACCATCGATGTCAATAGCCTGCATTCCATTTTTGGCACTGGTTACCACTTCATTGAAGTAAGCTTTCTTCCAATCTTCAAGGGTACTGAATCTTCCATCAGAAATCTTTTGAATGATGTAATCATCCCCTAAAGTCGTATGGCCTGCTTGTTTGGATTCTTGTTTATACTTGTTCGAAGCATAACCTAGGAAGCCTTTTTCATAACCATAGTAACCCCAGAGTCTGAAGGTATTGTGTTTGAAGGACATCGCTCCAGGAGCCCCTTCACTGGTGTTCCCACCATAGATCCCTGTCATCATCGGCACAGTCACATAGGCTGAACCAAAGTCAGATGGATTATAGACGCCATTTCCAGGACCACGGTTGGTCATGAAATTATTGGTGATGAGGTCATCTACTGTGTGTAAAGCAATCGCTTTTTCCTCATCACTCAACGGCCGAACCTTATCGAATTGATTCTTGGTGTTCGCTCCTCGGTATTGTTTATCAACCTTCTTGAACCAAGCATTGTTTAAGTCCTTACTATGTTTGTCCAATACAGCTTCCCCTTCTAGGTAATCCAGAAGCATGAGCGTATCGTTATAACCTTTCATGTAACGATCAATTTCATCGCGTGAGGTGAGGTCGTTTGGATTGGTATTGTACCATTGATTGCCATCGTTAGGACGTTCATAGGCCATGTTGAGACCTAAAGCTTTGTATTCCCCATTTGGATTCGATACAGATGGTGTTTGGAGCATTCCTTGGGCAAAGGCTTCAATATCAGTCCCTTCACGGTGTCTCCACCCACCTAAGTAAACCATACGGTCATTTACGTGAGTCGTTTCGTGAGTAAAGGCAGATACCCCAAAATCACTAATCATATCGGTCACCATGAAGAAGACAGAGTCGTCTTTATATGGATTTCCGTAAATTCGAGCTACAGCCCCCATGCGCCAATCTGTCGCATGGTAACGATCGGTAGGCCCGTACAATTCACGAATTGGAGCCACATCTTTGCCACTGTTGGTGTGGCCATAACGGTCTGTACTAATGCCCTTGTAGTTTTGGTTATCAAGGACAGGGGTCGGCACCATATTATTGCTCTTCAAGAGTTGATTGCGTACCTTATCCGTTGCTAGACGTGACCAGAAATCTAGGTAATTCTGTTGTCCTTTAGCCACCTTATCAATTTCGGCTTTGAAGGCAGTTCGTTCTGCTTCCGTGTTCTTGCCATATTTCTCGAAGGAACTATAGGCCATGGTATTGTAGGTTGAAATCAAGAACATATGAGCATCTTTTAAGTTCAAGAGTGGCAAGATCATTTTACCGTGAACATCATTGTTTAAGCCCTCATAAGCTCTGTGTTTAGCAGACGCGAATGCTGGATTGGTCGTCTCAGGTTCCACAATATAGACATTGTCTTTGGTTGCTTTGATGAACCAATCATTCAAGTCTGTATCACTTGTAAAGAGCTCCATATTGTATTTCAGGAAGTCATTTAAGTTACCAGAAAGAGTCGATTTAGCCACAACTTCACGGAAGGCATCGTGGGTACGAGTCCCTTTGATGTAGTCTTCTTTTGAACCAATTTCAATCAAACGGTCTAAGACATCAACATTCTTCCCATAAAAGTCTGGCTTGAACAACATGAGCTGCTTAAGATTGACATCATCAAACTTCACTCCGTAATAGCGGTTGAGGTAAGAAAGACCCAAAAGAACTGCCGCTTTATTGTCCTCAATCTTCTTGATGAGCGCACGTTGGGCAGCCTCATCCGTGTTCAATTGATGGTCTTGGTTTTCAACCAGTTGTTTGACAAAGTGAGTCAGATTGTCCTTGACTTCTTGGAAACTCTCCTCGAGGTAAAGGTTCTTAATGGCATTGACCTTGTTTGGACCAGTTCTACCAAGATGTGTGTAAATTGGATCCGATTGCAATTCGACAGGACTTAATTTCCCTACGATGGCACTAATGAGATCACTACGATCTTTGTCCACCATATTCGGCGTGTAGACTACTTCACCGAGCTCCGCTACACTGTACTCTTTGACTTGTTTGACTTTAGACTCTTTCGGTGAAATGCTGAAGACATCTTTGGTCTTATCTGCGTAGTGGATCAGGATGTGGTCGACATCAGCTAGTTCAGTGACAAAATCATTGCCCTTCATAGCGGTCACAGACAAGACTTCCTTGGTCAAGAGAGGACTAGTTGCAGCAAGTTTATTACCTTGGTCGACAATCCATTCTTTATTATAGAAAGGTTGCAATTTAGCGATATTGCGGTAAGCTAGCTCGCGAGCGGCATCGTAGCCCGTGATTGTTTTGTATTGATCGTCTTTGCTAACAAGGTGATTGAGCGTATCTTCAATCGGTTTGCTGCTGGTGAATTTATCAGCAGTGATTCCCATTGCTTCGATTTTCTGCTCAGCTTCTGCCAGCGAGATGCTTGGGATTTTACGGGAGTTGTTAAAGGTTTTCTTCCCTTCACTCACGCCTTCCACACTGTAATTGCGCTTAGTTCTTGAATAGGTGAAGTAATCATCTGCATCGATATCTGAATGACCAAATACCATCTCACCTGTTTTGACTTTCATCATAGTGATGTTGTCTTCAATAGCACCCAAGGCCCAGTTGGTACCCAGCAATCCACCAGACTGAACAGCTTCTTTTAGTTCGATAGAACCTTTAGCAACGGAGTTTTTGAGGACCCCTTCTTTACCTACTGTATGGTTATTGCCACCATTTTGGGAGGAGTAGACGAGACCTGCCGCTTTGGCTTTGTTCCCAGTAATTTCAGCGTCAACGTAGGCTTTTTCAACAACACCCTTCCAGTTTTCACCAACAACACCCGCTAAATAGCCTCCTCTATTACCTGCAGCGTGCAGTTTCCCGATAAAGGCAACATTGCTAACCTTCCCACTACCATCAATTTTATTGACGATCCCTGCTACGTCATTGTTCCCAACAACACTTCCTGTTACTTTAATATTTTCAACAGTTGCATTGTTTTTGATGACACCTGCGATTGGGGCTACTCGATCAGTCCCAGGTAGGTCAATCGCAACATTTTCAAGCAAGAGATTCTTAACCGAGCCACCTTCGATATTCCCAAACAGTGGTCGCGTGATATTATGGATGGCAAATGTATTTCCATCCGTACTTTCCAAAATTCCCTTGAAGGCATTGGTTACATAAGATTTTCCTGCTGGTTGGACATTGGCTGCATTCATATTGCTACCAATCTTAAAGGTTCCAGTCGGATTGGCTTGCATGGCTTTTACAAGTTCGTTGAAATTGTAGTAGACATCACCTTCATGAGCTTTTGGTTTCGCAATATAGTGGACATAGTCCTCATTGAACTGGTTGTCTGCAGTCCGTTGGACCAAATCTGGAGCTTTGGCTGTTACTTTGTAGAGGGTCGCGCCATCAACCGTCACTTCTTCGATTTTATCAACGGCTAGTTTCGTGACCTTATTATCATGGGTGGTAACCTTTAAGTAATAAGGTTTCACATCTGAAGGTGTTTCTGACAAGAGGCTACGATCGGTCTCAAGGCCTTGGTCATCCACGCTAATCAGACTGGTTTCCTTGATGTTTTTGACTTCGACTTTTTTAAGGTCAAGTCTTAGTGGTTCTTCCTTGAGAACCTCTTCTTCATCCCCATTTCCACGATCATAGACCATGGTCGTAGCAAGCGTATAATCCTTGTAGTAGTCTAAATCCAGTAAGGCAGCTGCTAAATCAGTCTCTGAAAGGGCAAAAGTTTTCACAACTTGATCACCCTTCTTCAATACAGCCTGGATAGACTTGATGGTCACCCCCTCTGGCTTGTCTAACTGATAGGTAGCTTTGGCACTACGCTCCAATTCTTCCTTATCGACCTGGGTCAAGGTTAAGGTAGGCTTTTCAAGTTCTTTGCTCCCTTTTTGAATAATCTGATCTTGGGCTTGTTCAACTACTTCTTCCGAAACCGTTGGAGCATCCGTAGTTTTGACACCTTTAATGGTCTTATAGAGCTTGGTGATTTTCTTCTTCCCATTTTTTCCTGCTTGAGAAACCCTTTCGCTTCCTTTTAGCAGGGTGGCATCTTGTTCGGTTACCGTCTTAAATGGAATTTCCTCAAAAGCGACTTCCTCTGCTTGCCCTTCAATCTCCTTGGTCCCACGACTAATTTTTTCTGTCACAGGTGCTTTTACCGTTTCAGTTGTTGTGCTGAGAGGCTCACCAATCTTCTCGCCATTGACCGTTTTATAGACACGGCGAACTTCCTGACTACCTGCCTCTCCTTTTTGAAGGATACTTTCTTCATCAGTATAGCGATTTGCATCTGATACATATTCGGTTTCATACGGAAGGACCTCTGTTTCTGTTTCTGTAACCGTTCCTTCCATTATTTGGTAAGCTGGATTCTCAGGCTGAATCGGAGCTTCGCCCACATGACCTTCTTCCTGTGTTCCCTTGGCTTCAACGACACCGGTATAAGCTGGGTTCTCTGGTTGTACAGAAGCTTCACCAACATGGCCTTCTTCTTGGTTCCCTTTGGCTTCCACCACTCCTGTATAGGCGGGATTCTCTGGCTGTACAGGAGCTTCGCCCACATGACCTTCTTCTTGCGTCCCCTTGGCTTCAACAACACCGGTATAAGCTGGGTTCTCTGGCTGTACAGGAGCTTCCCCTGCATGACCTTCTTCCTGTGTTCCTTTAGCAGTTACAACTGGAACAGGTTGAGGACTTGGTTGAATCTCCTCCTTTGTTCCAATAGCAATTATTTGTGGAACTGCTTCTTTTGTTACAGTTCTTTCAAGTACTTTGCGAACTTCCTGACCATTTACCGTACTCACTTCTGTTAAAACAGTTTGTTCCCCATTTTGCCCAGCTCTTAGAACTGTCGTTTGACCTTTGGCCAAAGTAGGATCTATTTGTTCTACAGTTTCAAATGGAATAATTTCTGTTGATACTTCAACTCTTGGCTTCTCCACTAGAGGGAAAGTAGGGCCTTCATTTGGTGTAACCTGAGTTAGAGTCTCCTCTTTCGTTGCGGGTTGATAGAGACCGGAGATGGCCGGCTTTTCTTTACCTTTCACGACAGGTGCTTGCCCATCCAATTTAGGAGTAGCTGAATATCGAAGATAGCCGACATAGTCATAACCTTCAATCGGAATAACACCATTGGCTAATTCTTTACTGCTTGCAATGGAAAGAGTGTGATTGTAGCTTCGTAATTCAATATTTTGCAAGGCCGCAGCATCGATAGACAAGAGCAGACTTTGCCCCATGGAACCAATTAATAAAAGTCCCATTACTTTTTTACGATGTTTCTTGGAAAGCAAAAGAACTGCAAAGGAGGCAGTCGCCAGACTAAGACCTGCAATTGCTAATTCGGTCGTGCCTGTTTGTGGCAGCAGCCCTTGGCTAGCTGTTTTCTTCCTATACACCAGATAAAAGGTATCTTCATTTTGATACTCTTCAGGAATAGCATGAATCACCTGGGCTTGTTCTTCGGGTGTTAACTCATTTTCCGTAACATAGCCTAAATGAACTGTTGCTTCTCGAGTCAGTTGATCTGCTTGTACGGATGGTGCACCTAACAAGCTGGTTGCAAAGAAAAAGGCTCCAATAGCAACCGGTCCTACTCCGACGGATAATTTTCGAATCGAATACTTGGTAATCTTTTCAACAGCTTTTCTTGTTTGTTTCATCCTATAACTTCCTACATAGTAATATTAGTACGTCATAAGAAGCTATATTTATTTTTGGAGTAGATACTCCCTTTCTCTAACCTAGCTTCCTGTGATTTTTTACCTTTACCTATCTTATCTTTTTTCAGTGATTTTAGCAACATATCTTACTCAGATTTCTTCCTTTTTTTGATTACCTATATTTTAGTAGTAAATTTTTTCTTACTCAAGCAAAAAACGCCTAAATAGGCGTTTTTTATTGATCTTATAATGATTGATAGAGATCAGCATAATGTTGACTAGCTGTATCCCATGAGAAGTCACGGCTCATGGCTTGTCTTTGGAGACCAAGCCAAGCCTCCTTATCGTGAGTATAGACCGTCAATGCTTGATCTACAGCCCAGTTTAGCCAGTAACCAGAAAGGTTGTTAAAGCTAAAGCCAGTACCACTACCATCAAGCACATTATAGGCTTGTACTGTATCTCGAAGTCCTCCTACCTCGTGAACCAATGGTAGCGTGCCATAGCGCATGGCCATCATTTGAGATAGTCCACATGGTTCAAAACGACTTGGCATCAAGAAGACATCAGAAGCAGCATAAATTTCCTGCGCTAACTGGACATCAAACATAATATTGGCAGAGAGTTTATCTGGATAAGCTTGACCAAACCAAGAAAAGGCATGTTCAAAGCCAGGATCTCCTGTTCCCAAAAGAACGATTTGGATATCCTTTTGTAAGAGGTTATGTAATTCTTCAACTACCACATCAAACCCTTTTTGGTGAGTCAAACGAGAAACGATTCCAAACAAGGGAACATCATCACGAACCGGAAGTCCGACACGTTCCTGAAGAGCTCGCTTACTTGCTGCTTTTCCTGATAAATCATCTTTACTGAAATGATAGGTCAAGAGCGGGTCTGTCTCAGGATTGTATAGGTCTGTATCGATTCCATTCACAATCCCCGTCAATTTACCAGATTCCATGCGCAAGATTTGATCAAGGCCACAACCATATTCAGCCGTTCTGATTTCATAACTATAACTTGGTGAAACCGTCGTCACACGATCAGCATAGAGGATCCCGGCCTTCATCCAGTTCAAGCAATCCTTCCACCGAAGGGTACCATCTTCGTAGCGCTCAAATCCAACTCCAAACAGATCCCACAACATTCCTGGATCAAACTGACCTTGGAACTCCAGATTATGGATGGTCAAGACAGACTTAATTCCATTGTAAGCTTGAATCCAACGGTATTTCTCTTTTAGTAGGAAAGGAATCATGGCTGTATGGTAGTCATGAGCGTGGACGATATCTGGAATAAAGTCTACACGTTCCATCATCTCAAGCGCTGCCAATTGGAAGTAGGCAAAGCGCTCCCCATCATCAAAATCTCCGTAGACATGTCCTCTAAAGAAATATTTTTGGTTATCAATAAAATAGAAGGTAACACCATCACGATAGATGCGTTTCACACCAACATATTCACTTCTCCATCCCACTCTGGTCTCGAAGTGCAAAACATCTTCAACTTGGTCGCCAAATTTCGCCTCTACCATGTCGTAGTAGGGGAGGACGACACGAACATCATGTCCTTTTTTAGCCAAGGATTTAGGAAGTGCTCCAATCACATCTCCTAGCCCCCCTGTTTTTGAAAAGGGAGCTCCTTCTGCGGCAACAAACAATAATTTCATTATCCAATATCCTCTGTAATCACAGCACCTTTTTTAATCACAAGAGGTGCCTCTTGGGTTCCACGAATGGTTACACCAGCCTCAACCACAACTCCCTTGTCAAGAATCGCATGCTCGACGACTGCTCCCTCATGGACAACAACGCCTGGGAACAAGAGACTGCTACGAATTTCAGCCCCCTTATGTAGATGAACACAACGAGACACAATCGAATCATGCACCAAAGCTTCTACAATACTTCCTGAGGCAAATTGCGAATTCTTAATTTGCGAACCAGGAGCATAGTAAGTAGCCTCTTCATTTTTCACCTTGGTATAAACTTTTTGGTTTGGTGAGAAGAGGGACATGAATTTATTGGTTTCCAACATATCCAAGTTAGCACGATAGTAAGATTCAACTGAATGAATATTGGCAATATAGCCAGTGTATTCAAAAGCGAAGGCCCCATGTTCTACTGCTAAATCACGAAGGATATAACGCAATTTTTCTGGATGTTCTTTATGGATTTCTGATTCTAATCTTTCAATCAACCATGGTGTATCCACAATAAAGATATCCGTTGACATATTATAGAGAGCATCTGCATCTGTTCCATCAAACAATTTTTGACGCGTAACATGGTCAGTCTCATCAATATCCAAGATAGCATTTACGTCAGAGATGTCACGTTGATGCATCTTTTTGTAGACGACAGTAATAGGTGCATCAACGGTATTATGCAAATGGAAAACCTGGTTTAAATCAATATTTACCAATACGTCACAGTTAAGAGCGACTGTTTGATTAGATCCTGAGCGTTTTAAATAAGTTAATAACTGTTCATAGTACTCTTTCCCAACATTAGAGCTTTCAACTGGTGTGTTATAAATTCCAAGGTAGTAGTGGCTCAAAAGAGTTGACAAGCCCCACTCACGACCAGAGCGGATATGGTCAAAGACAGAACTGATATTTTCTTGTTGGAAAATACCAAATACACTACGGATTCCTGCGTTAGCAAGGCTAGAAAGCGGGAAGTCAATCAAACGATATTTCCCATCAAATGGCAGACTGGCAACAGGACGATGATCTGTCAATGACGACATATCATGGAAGCCCACTGTGTTTCCTAAAATAGCTGAATACTTATCAATCTTCATCTGTTGCTACCCCCACTTTTTCGTTATATCCAACGACTTGTACTTCTTCCGTTCCATCGATGACAACACCTTCTGAAACAACTGCTCCTTCACCGATAATCGCACGTTTAATCACAGCACCTTGTCCGATAATGGCACCACTCATGATAACAGAATCTTCAACGACTGCACCTTTACGAACTTGTGCTTCCGTAGACAAGATAGAACGTTTTACGGTTCCGTCTACCAAGCACCCATCCACTACCAAGGAATCTTCAATATTAGCATGTTCGCCAAAGAAGTTTGGTGGTGAAATCAAGTTACGAGAATAGATCTTCCAGTGACGGTCGCGGCTATCCAAGGCATTGTTTGGATCAATGTATTCCATATTCGCTTCCCAGAGAGATTCAATAGTCCCCACGTCTTTCCAATAGCCCTTGAATTCATAAGCATAGACGCTTTCTCCAGATTCAAGGTAAGTTGGAATAACGTTTTTACCAAAGTCAGACATATCGATGTCACTCTTCTCTGCAGCCACTAGCATATTGCGAAGGCGAGCCCAGTCAAAAATATAGATTCCCATGGAAGCTTTTGTCGATTTTGGCTCTGCAGGTTTTTCTTCAAACTCTACAATACGATTGTTGGCATCCGTATTCATAATTCCAAAACGGCTAGCTTCTTTTAAAGGTACATCCAATACAGCTACGGTAAGGCTGGCATTATTGTCTTTGTGAGACTGAAGCATTTCGTCATAGTCCATCTTGTAGATATGGTCTCCAGAAAGGATCAACACATACTCTGGATTGATGCTATCGATGTAGTCGATGTTTTGGAAAATCGCATGACTTGTTCCTTCAAACCAACGATTTCCTTCACTTGCAGAATAAGGTTGAAGGATAGAAACCCCAGTATTAATACCATCAAGACCCCAACTTGAACCATTTCCGATATGATTGTTTAAGGCAAGCGGTTGATACTGAGTAATCACGCCAACATTGTGGATACCTGAGTTGGCACAGTTGGATAAGGCAAAGTCAATAATACGATAACGTCCCCCAAATTGCACTGCAGGTTTGGCAATGCTTTGAGTGAGTTTTCCAAGGCGAGTTCCTTGCCCACCAGCAAGGATCAGAGCTAGCATTTCATTCTTCATTGATTACTCCTTTTTGGATTGACGAGACCTTCTTCCCAGTTCTGAGGAGAGGCACTGTGGCCTCTTCTACAGAGTTAGGAATGGGATCATAGACCGCGATCAGTAGATCACCAACAACTATTCTTTTGTTTTAGACACATTGGAACGAAGTTTTCGTTTCACTTTCCATACACTAGCTCCAAGAGCCGGTAAAGTAAAGGTTAAGGTTTGTGGATAATCTTTCCATAATCCCTCTTGAGTCTTCACTTCTTGGTTGTGCTCTTTCCAGACACCTCCCCATTTCTCTAATTCTGTATTCCAAATTTCTTCATAGACCCCAGCTACAGGGACGCCGACTGTAAAGTCCTTGCGCTCTACTGGTGCCATATTAAAGATACAAAGCAAATGATTTCCTTTTTTATCCTTACGAGTAAAGGTCAAAACG
This sequence comes from Streptococcus ilei, assembly GCF_000479335.1. Taxonomy (NCBI): domain Bacteria; kingdom Bacillati; phylum Bacillota; class Bacilli; order Lactobacillales; family Streptococcaceae; genus Streptococcus; species Streptococcus ilei. Next base: position 186,359 of record NC_022584.1, on the reverse strand, counting down.
CTTTGATCTCGGTTATCTGCATCAATAATCTCAATACCATCATAGCTATCATCAATTTCCCACAACATCTTGTTGTCTTTGTAGAATTGATTGAGCTGGGAAGTAAATTCTTGCATCTTGCGGTTCATGTCATCTTCCAGATTAGACCATTCTAACTGTTCTTCAGACCTCCACTCTAAGAATTGGCCAAACTCTGAACCCATGAAGAGCAATTTCTTCCCTGGGTGACAAATCTGATAGGTCAAGAGATTTCTCAAGCCGGCGAACTGATTGTAGCGATCTCCCCACATCTTATGCATGAGACTCTTCTTGCCATGCACCACTTCATCGTGAGAAAACGGCAACAAGAAATTCTCAGAGAAAGCATACATAAAGCTAAAGGTCACCAAATTGAAATCAAATTTCCGGTAAATAGGATCTTCCTCGTAGAAGCGAAGGATATCATTCATCCATCCCATATTCCACTTGTAGTCAAAACCTAAGCCACCGTATTCTTCTGGACCAGTAATCTTAGTTCCAGATGAACTTTCTTCAGCAACCATGATCACATCAGGATGCTCAAGTTTAATCACCGCATTCATTCGTTTAAGGAAATGAATCCCCTCATAATTGAGATTTCCACCATCGATATTTGGTGTCCATGGACCACTATCGTAATCTAAGTAGAGCATGTTGCTGACCGCATCGACCCGGATTCCATCCAAATGATAAAACTCAATCCAGAATTTTACACTAGAAATAAGGAAGGATTGGACCTGGTTTTTCCCTAGGTCAAAGTTCATTGCTCCCCAACCATAGTTGTGAGCCCGATGATGGTCCTGATATTCAAAGGTTGGTGTCCCATCATAATAGGCCAAGGCATCATCATTGATCGTAAAGTGTCCGGGCACCCAGTCCACAATCACCCCAATGTTATTCAAGTGACAGGCCTCAACGAAATCCTGAAACTCTTCCGGTGTTCCGTAAGTATGTTCCAAGGCAAAGTAACCCATCAATTGATAGCCCCAACTTAGTCCGAGCGGGTGAGCCATCACCGGCATGAACTCCACATGGGTATAGTTCATTTTCACCAAGTAAGGAATCAAATCTTCCTTCAACTGAGCAAAGGAATAAGGACTTCCATCTTCATTCCGTTTCCAGGATCCAGCATGAACCTCATAGATATTAACTGGTCGAGATCGAAAACCAAGTTTTCTCCGTCTCGCCATCCACAGTCCATCTTTCCATTTCCGCTCTGGAATATCAGTAATAACCGCTCCTGTACCTGGACGTTTTTCCATGCGTACCGCTAAAGGATCCACCTTCATCAAGCGGTGGCCATTTTGTCTTGTAACATGGTACTTATAAATATCTCCCACTTGAGGTGCTGTTGTAAAAACTTCCCAAACACCAGCTTCATTTCTCACCATAGGAATTTCATTTTCTTCCCATTGGGTGAAATCACCTACTAAGTGTACTGCCTGTGCATTTGGAGCCCATACGCGGAAACAATACCCCTCCACACCATCTACTTGCTCTTTATGAGCCCCTAGATAATGTTGAAGATGAAAGTTCTCTCCGGTTCCAAATGTGTACAATGCTTGTTTCGTATCCATTCACTCACCTCTCTCGCCTCTTATGAAAGCGCTTCCTAATAGTATTATTCTACTATAAATAGTTGAAATATTCAAGATTATTTCTTGAATAATGCGATGAAAATATATGAAAATAATTCAAAACTTCCAAGTTTTCCCTGAAATTTCCTAAAATCAATTCACAATTGTTCAGCTTTCAAACTATCTTTCTAACATTATACTATAAAAATCATTGTAATCAAACCTATTTCCGAAAATTTTTAGAAAATTTAGATTTTTTGTTTTGATATAGGGATATCTACTCTATTTTTATTCAGCTACTTCCTTTATAAGACAAATAAAGTAGCAAAATAAAAAAGCTACCACCTCTTCCAAGGTGATAACTTTGTTATCAGATTCTTAAAATCAATTAATCTACGTTCACGTATTCTTTAGAAAGTTCAAGAACTTCTTCCATTGTTGAACATTCAGTAAGAGCACGGTTAGCGTATTCTTGCATCTTAGTTGTATCCAATTTCTTCATCAAGCTACGTGTACGAAGGACTGATGTAGCTGACATTGAGAACTCATCCAAGCCCATTCCGACAAGGAGTGGAACAGCTGTTTGGTCACCGGCCATTTCACCACACATACCAGCCCATTTACCTTCAGCGTGAGCTGCCTTGATAACGTTGTTAATCAAGCGAAGGATTGATGGGTTATATGGTTGGTAAAGGTATGATACTTGTTCGTTCATACGGTCAGCAGCCATTGTGTATTGGATCAAGTCGTTTGTACCAATTGAGAAGAAGTCAACTTCTTTGGCAAATTGGTCAGCCAACATTGCTGCTGCTGGGATTTCAATCATGATACCTACTTCGATGTCGTCAGCAACGGCAACACCTTCAGCAACCAATTTCGCTTTTTCTTCTTCAAGAATACCTTTAGCGGTACGGAACTCCGTCAACAAAGCAACCATTGGGAACATGATCCGCAATTTACCGTGAACAGATGCACGAAGCAAGGCACGTAATTGAGTACGGAACATTTGGTTACCAGTTTCAGAGATGGAGATACGCAAAGCACGGTAACCCAAGAATGGGTTCATTTCTTTAGGAAGATCGAAGTAAGGAAGTTCTTTATCCCCACCGATATCCATTGTACGAACGACAACAGGTTTACCGTTCATACCTTCAAGAACTGCTTTGTATGCTTCGTATTGGTCATCTTCAGTTGGGAAGTCTTGAGAATCCATGTACAAGAATTCAGTACGATAGAGACCAACAGCTTCTGCACCATTTTCGTTCACACCTTCAACGTCTTTAGGTGTACCGATGTTAGCAGCCAACTCGAAGTGTTTGCCATCAGCTGTCACTGTTTTCGCATCTTTTAAAAGAGCCCATTCAGCTTTTTGTTTGGCATAAGCTTCACCAGCTGCTTTAAATTCTGCAATTTGTTCTTCACTTGGGTTGATGACTACTTCACCAGTGATTCCAGATACGGCCAAAATATCACCATCTTTTACAAGATCGGTAATGTTGTTTGTACCAAGAACCGCTGCGATTTCAAGTGTACGCGCCATGATAGCTGAGTGACTTGTACGTCCACCAATGTTTGTAACAAAGGCTTTAACGAACTGTTTGTTCAATTGAGCGGTATCGGATGGAGTCAAGTCATGCGCAACCACGATTGCTTCTTCATTGATGGTTGCAGGGTTTGGCAATTTCTTACCAAGCAAGTTTGCAAGAACACGTTTGGTCACGTCGCGAATATCTGCTGCACGTTCTTGCATGTATGGGTTATCTTCCATTCCTTCAAAGATGGTGATAAACATGTCTGTAACTTCTTTTAAACCAGCCTCAGCATTCACCTTCTTCGTGCGAATTGTTTCCTTGATCTGACCAACCATTTCAGGGTCAGAAAGAACCATCATGTGAGCATCAAATACTTGTGCTGCTTCCTCACCAAGGCTCGCTACTGCATTCTCCCGAATAAGAGAAAGCTCGTTTTGTGAAGCTTCAAGAGCTGCATCCAAACGAGCTTCTTCTGCATTTGTATCTTCAACTGAGATTGTTTCAAATGACAAGTCGGGTTGAACAAGTAGATATGCCTTAGCAACGGCAACACCATCAGATGCTGCAATTCCTTTAAGCATTTCTGTCATGTTTATGCCAATCCTTCTTTTTCCATTGTTTCAGCGATTGCTGCAAGAGCATCATCAGCGTCAGCTCCTTCAGCTGAGATTACAACGTCAGCTCCTTGACCAACACCAAGGCTCATAACACCCATGATTGATTTCAAGTTAACTGATTTACCTTTGTATTCAAGAGTAATATCTGAAGCAAATTTGCTAGCAGTTTGAACCAACAAAGTTGCTGGACGTGCGTGGATACCTGTTTCTGCCACGATGTGGAAATCTTTAGAAGCCATAGTTTGACTCTCCTTTTAAAATTAGTTTTGAGTTATCTGTGATAACCCTTACAATTTGCTATTATATCATCTTCTTCATTATTTTTCAAGATTTTTATCACACACTTACTGAAAATACTTACAGGAAGCACTCAATTTTTCTCTTCTTTTGATCTTCTTTTTTTACTTTCTTCTATTAAATAAATAGAATTGCTTTCACGGACACAGTATATAGAATTTTAGGAAAAAGATAGGAATTCCTTTGACTTAAAAAACCTATATTTTATCACGTTTTCCTCAATTTTCACTAATTCTTACAATACTACATATTGTGGTATCTTCCGGTATAGTTAATTTATGTGCACAATATTTAGTTAAAACTCTTGACAAGGAAAAACCTTTTGTTTATACTAGATACAGATTTATGAATTTAGAGGAGTTAGATCACATTATGGTGACAATTTATTCAAAAAATAATTGCGTTCAATGTAAAATGACCAAACGTTTTTTAGATACCAATCACGTTGAATACCGTGAAATTAATCTAGATGAGCAACCTGAGTTTGTAGACCATGTGAAGAACCTTGGTTTCAATGCTGCGCCAGTTATCCAAACGGCAGATGAAGTCTTCTCTGGCTTCCAACCAGCTAAGCTCAAGAAATTATCTTAACATTATCAAACAGGATTTGATTGGTCTAGGGAATGGATGACTGTAGTCCTTGACTACTGTGTTCCCTGGCCCTTTTACTTGTACAGGGGAGCTTGCCTCCCCTTTGTTTTTGAATTAGAAAAAGGAACATTATGGGATTAAAATCACTTGAAGACGTAACCTACTTCCGTCTTAATAATGAAATCAACCGTCCAGTAAACGGTCAAATCATGCTTCATAAAGACAAAGAAGCCTTGGATGCCTTCTTCAAAGAAAACGTTGCGCCAAATACTATGGCCTTTGATTCAATAACGGATAAAATCAACTACCTTATTGAACACAACTATATCGAAACAGCTTTTATCAAGAAATATCGTCCAGAATTCTTGGAAGAACTTTATCAATTTATCAAAGACCAAAACTTCCAATTCAAGTCCTTCATGGCTGCCTATAAATTCTATAACCAGTATGCGCTTAAAACAAATGATGGAGAATACTATCTCGAAAGCATGGAAGACCGCGTCTTCTTCAATGCTCTCTATTTTGCAGATGGAAATGAAGACATTGCCAAAGACATCGCAAACGAAATCATCCACCAACGCTACCAACCAGCTACTCCTTCTTTCTTAAATGCTGGACGTGCCCGCCGTGGAGAATTGGTTTCCTGTTTCTTGATCCAAGTAACAGATGATATGAATGCGATTGGACGCTCTATCAACTCTGCCCTTCAACTGTCACGTATCGGTGGTGGGGTTGGAATCTCTCTCAGCAACCTTCGTGAAGCTGGAGCACCGATCAAGGGTTATGAAGGAGCTGCTTCTGGGGTCGTTCCTGTTATGAAACTCTTTGAAGATAGCTTCTCTTACTCAAACCAATTGGGTCAACGTCAAGGTGCTGGGGTTGTTTACCTCAACGTCTTCCACCCAGACATTATCGCCTTCCTTTCTACTAAGAAAGAAAATGCCGATGAAAAAGTTCGTGTGAAAACTCTATCACTTGGTGTTGTGGTACCTGATAAATTCTACGAATTGGCACGTAAAAATGAAGAAATGTACCTCTTCAGTCCATATTCTGTAGAGCGTGAATACGGAGTGCCATTCAACTACATCGACATCACTGAAAAATATGATGAGTTGGTCGCTAATCCAAACATCCGTAAGACAAAAATTAAAGCCCGTGATTTGGAAACAGAAATTTCTAAATTGCAACAAGAATCTGGTTACCCATATGTAGTCAATATTGATACTGCTAACCGCGCCAACCCAGTTGATGGCAAAATCATCATGAGTAACTTGTGTTCAGAGATCCTCCAGGTTCAAGAACCAAGCTTGATCAACGATGCTCAAGAGTTCATTAAAATGGGAACCGACGTCTCATGTAATCTTGGTTCAACCAACGTGGTCAACATGATGACTTCACCTGACTTTGGTCGCTCAATCCGAGCTATGGTACGTGCCTTGACCTTCGTTACTGATAGTTCTCACATCGTAGCTGTTCCTACGATCGACCATGGAAATAGCCGAGCGCATACCTTTGGTCTTGGTGCTATGGGACTTCATAGCTATCTTGCCCAACAATTGATCGAGTACGGATCACCTGAGTCTGTTGAGTTCACTAGCATCTACTTCATGCTTATGAACTACTGGACCCTCGTGGAATCAAATAACATCGCGCGTGAACGGGGCGTTACCTTCCACAACTTTGAAAAATCAGACTATGCCAACGGTAGCTACTTTGATAAGTACACGACTGGAGAGTTTGTTCCAAAATCAGAGCGTGTCAAAGAACTCTTTAAAGACATCTTCATTCCTAGTGCAGAAGATTGGGCTGAACTTCGTGATAAAGTGAAAGCAGATGGTCTTTACCACCAAAACCGTTTAGCTGTAGCACCAAATGGTTCTATCAGCTACATCAATGACGTGTCTGCTTCTATCCACCCAATTACACAACGGATTGAAGAACGTCAAGAGAAGAAAATCGGGAAGATCTACTACCCTGCAGCAGGATTATCAACAGATACCATTCCTTACTACACTTCTGCTTACGATATGGATATGCGGAAAGTCATCGATGTCTATGCTGCCGCAACTGAGCACGTAGACCAAGGGCTCTCACTGACTCTCTTTATGCGCAGTGACATTCCAAAAGGTCTTTACGAATGGAAAACTGAAAATAAACAAACCACTCGTGACTTGTCTATCCTTCGTAACTATGCCTTTAATAAGGGAATCAAGTCTATCTACTACGTCCGTACCTTTACAGATGATGGTGGAGAAGTTGGCGCGAACCAATGTGAAAGCTGTGTCATCTAAGACACTCTGATCCATTGCTACCAAAAGTCGGTCCGCCGACTTTTTGTGCAGTATTCTAACAATTGTGTTAGAATAACAATGATTGTATGATCGAATGAATTAGAAAAAGAAAGAGATTTCAAATGGAAACTTACTACAAAGCCATTAACTGGAATGCCATCGAAGATGTCATCGATAAATCTACTTGGGAAAAGCTAACCGAACAATTCTGGTTGGATACACGTATTCCTTTGTCAAACGACTTGGACGACTGGAGAAAGTTATCTCTCAAAGAAAAAGACTTGGTTGGTAAAGTCTTTGGTGGATTGACACTCTTGGATACCATGCAGTCCGAAACTGGTGTGCAAGCTCTTCGTGCAGATATCCGTACTCCCCACGAAGAAGCTGTCTTTAACAACATCCAATTCATGGAATCTGTCCATGCTAAGTCTTACTCTTCAATCTTTTCTACCTTGAATACCAAGTCAGAAATCGAAGAGATTTTCGAATGGACCAATACCAATCCTTTCCTTCAGAAGAAGGCAGAAATCATCAATGAAATCTACCTCAATGGAACTCCCCTTGAAAAGAAAGTAGCCAGCGTCTTTCTTGAAACTTTCCTCTTCTACTCTGGTTTCTTCACACCGCTCTACTATCTTGGAAACAACAAGTTGGCCAACGTAGCTGAGATCATCAAGTTGATCATTCGGGACGAATCTGTTCACGGAACCTACATCGGTTACAAGTTCCAACTTGGATTTAACGAATTACCAGAAGAAGAGCAAGAAAAACTCAAAGAGTGGATGTATGACCTACTCTACACCCTCTATGAAAACGAAGAAGGCTACACAGAGAGTCTCTATGACGGTGTGGGCTGGACAGAGGAAGTCAAGACCTTCCTTCGCTACAATGCTAACAAAGCCCTTATGAACTTGGGACAAGATCCGCTCTTCCCTGACTCAGCAGATGATGTCAACCCAATCGTTATGAACGGGATCTCAACCGGAACATCCAACCACGACTTCTTCTCTCAAGTCGGAAACGGTTACCTTCTCGGTGAAGTAGAAGCTATGCAGGATGACGATTATAACTACGGTTTATAAGTCAAAAACCTTTCCAGATGGAAAGGTTTTTTTATTGCAATCTTTTTCTAATTGGGTACGTTTCTTTTTTTGAAAAAAGAGAGGTTGGGACAAAAGTCCTAGCCTCTCCTATTCATTACAATTTACCTGCTACTGCATCCAACAATTCTTGGATCTTGGCTTGGTTGCTTCCTCCTGCCATGGCCATGTCTGGTTTCCCACCACCACGTCCATCAACGATTGGAGCCAATTCTTTAACCAAGTTACCTGCATGGACCTCTTTTGTCTTGCTGGCTACAAGGACATTCACCTTGTCACCGATGGCTGCGACAAGAACAAGCACATCCGAATAGTCTTTTTGCTTCCAGTTATCTGCAAAGGTACGAAGAGCACCTGCATCTGAAACAGAAACTTGGCTAGCAATGTAACGGTGTCCGTTTGCTTCTTGAACATGTTTGAAGACATCACCTGCCGCCGCTGCTGCTGCTTTTTCCTTCAATTCTGCATTTTCTTTTTGCAATTGACGGAGTTGTTCTTGAAGTCCTTCCACCTTATGAGGTACTTCTTTGAGTTGAGGTGCTTTCAAGGTTGCTGCGACTGCTTTCAGTGCATCTTCTTGTTCACGATAAGCTTCAAAGGCTTCCTTACCAGTCACTGCCAAGATCCGACGAGTTCCTGATCCGATCCCTTCTTCCTTGACAATCTTGAAGAGACCGATTTCAGAAGTATTGCCAACGTGGGTACCACCACACAGTTCCACTGAGTAGTCCCCGATAGTGACAACGCGAACTTCCTTACCGTATTTCTCACCAAAGAGGGCCATAGCTCCCATTTCTTTAGCGGTGTCAATATCTGTCTCAACAGTTTCCACTGCGATGGCTTCCCAAATCTTCTCATTGACTTGTTGCTCAATAGCACGCAACTCTTCTGGAGTCACAGCTTGGAAGTGAGTGAAGTCAAAACGTAGGAATTCCACTTCATTAAGTGATCCTGCTTGAGTGGCATGGTGGCCAAGGATATTGTGAAGAGCTGCATGGAGCAAGTGAGTGGCTGTGTGGTTCTTCATGACACGGTGACGACGATTGCTATCGATAGCCAAGGTGTATTCTTGGTTCAAAGCAAGTGGCGCAAGAACTTCAACAGTATGAAGTGGTTGGCCATTTGGTGCCTTTTGTACATCTGTTACAGTCGCTACGACATTTCCTGCAGCATCCAAAATTTGACCATGGTCCGCAACTTGTCCACCCATTTCAGCATAGAATGGTGTTTCTGCAAAGATCAGTGATGCAGTCCCTTCTGAAACAGCTTCTACTTCTGCATTGTCCGCTACGATAGCCACCAACTTAGAAGGCAGTTGGCTAGCATTGTAGTTAAAGACACTTTCTACAGTGATGTTTTGAAGGGTTTCGTTTTGCATCCCCATAGATCCGCCTTTGACAGCAGATGCACGCGCACGCTCTTGTTGTTCCTTCATGGCTACTTCAAAACCTTCACGGTCTACAGTCATACCAGCTTCTTCAGCGATTTCTTCTGTCAATTCCACTGGGAATCCGTATGTATCATAAAGTTTGAAGACATCTTGACCAGCAATCACAGTTTGGCCTTTTTCTTTCAAGTCTGCTACGATACCTTGGGCAAAGTGTTGACCTGAGTGAAGGGTTCGCGCAAATGACTCTTCTTCGCTCTTGACAATTTTCTCAATAAAGTCACGTTTTTCAAGCACTTCTGGGTAATAGCTTTCCATGATTTTTCCAACAGTTGGAACGAGTTTGTATAGGAAAGGCTCGTTGATGCCCAATTTTTGACCATGCATAGAGGCACGACGCAGAAGACGACGGAGGACATAACCACGACCTTCATTTCCAGGAAGAGCACCATCCCCAATCGCGAATGAAAGCGAACGGATGTGGTCTGCAATAACCTTGAAGCTCATGTTGTCGCCATCTTGGTCGTAAACCTTACCAGATAATTTCTCAACTTCACGGATGATTGGCATGAAGAGGTCAGTTTCAAAGTTTGTCTTAGCCCCTTGAATCACCGCCACCAAACGCTCCAAACCAGCTCCCGTATCAATGTTCTTGTGTGGCAATTCCTTGTACTCGCTACGAGGAACAGCAGGGTCCGCGTTAAATTGTGACAAGACAATGTTCCAGATTTCGATGTAACGGTCGTTTTCGATATCTTCTGCAAGAAGGCGAATACCGATGTTTTCTGGGTCAAATGCTTCTCCACGGTCAAAGAAGATTTCTGTATCTGGTCCAGAAGGTCCAGCACCGATTTCCCAGAAGTTGTCTTCGATTGGGATCAAGTGACTTGGGTCCACGCCCACTTCGATCCAGCGGTTGTATGAATCTGTATCAGCTGGATAGTAGGTCATGTAGAGTTTGTCTTTAGGGAAGTCAAACCACTCCGGACTTGTCAAGAGTTCATAAGCCCAGGTAATGGCTTCGTCACGGAAGTAATCCCCGATGGAGAAGTTCCCCAGCATTTCAAACATAGTATGGTGACGCGCCGTCTTCCCTACGTTTTCGATATCGTTGGTACGGATGGCTTTTTGCGCATTGGTAATCCGTGGGTTTTCAGGGATGATAGTTCCATCAAAGTATTTCTTAAGGGTTGCAACCCCTGAGTTGATCCACAAAAGGGTTGGGTCGTTTACTGGAACCAAGCTAACAGATGGTTCTACTGAGTGACCTTTGGTCGCCCAGAAATCAAGCCACATTTGGCGGACTTGTGCACTAGATAATTGTTTCATGTTTTCTCCTCTATTTATTGTTTTCTATTGATTGGCTTAGGAGCCATTTTCCATCATTTCTACATAGTCAATGGCAAGACACAAGGAAATCACCAGATTGGCATATTCCTCTTCATAGACGGAAACCTGATAAGTCGACGTCAAGGTAAAGACTTGCTTGCTAATCTCTGCAACCAGCTGGTCGCGATCATCCAATAACTTGAAATCCAAATCCCAGATATTGCCTTCGATGCGTAGTCCTAAATTAGAAATTTCGTACTTATCACGGAGTAAGGTCAGTTTTTTACGGATAAAAAAACTGGAGCCATCCGCTAATTCTACAGTGAATTGAGGTAAGAGGCTAAAAGGCTTCTTCGTGATATGGCTGACCTTCTGGCCTTCCACATCAAATACCGTAAAGGTTTTAGGAATTTTCAAAAATGAACCTTCTACCTGGTATTCTACCATTCCCAGATCATTTTTGATATCAAAGCGTTCCCCTCCAAGTCGAAACTTTTGTTTGACCAGATACGTTTTCATCAGTTTCCTCCTGCAAATCCTTATGAAAACCTTTCTCTTATTAGAAAGGATCTCCGGTAGAAATGCTGAAAAAAAGACAAGCTCACTAACGAAGGGCGAAAAACCGCGGTACCACCTTCATTCAATGAACTTGTCATTCTTCATTCGATTATGTAATTGTTCTATTGAGTAGCAAAATCATTCCTCTTCCATGGCTCGCACCCCCGCCACTTCTCTGAATCTGATTCTAAATGATTTATTCTCAACTATCTCATTATACAGATAAATACAATGCTCGTCAACTAATATCCTTATTTAGAAGATGAGCTATCTTCTGTTGTTGCACCAATATTTTGCATGTATTGGTTGAAGGTTGCCTTGAAGGCATCATCTTTGACCTTGATATTGGCATTTGTCATTGCTTTGGCAATGATGCTACGGATAAAGTTGGCATCATTTTTACGTTCTGCCGTCAGAATTTCTTTCAAGCGTTTTTCGTATTTCTTCCAGTCAGATCCTTTTTCTTCCTTCTTAGTTACTTTAACGATATAGTAGGCACCAGCGCTTTTTTGACTAGCAGGATCAATAACGACATCTGAAATACCATTTACATCAAGCTTAGATGCTGCTTCCTTGACACGGGTTGGAACAGTTGTTGTTCCAGAGTCAAATTTGATTTCTCCACCCTTTTCTTTGGTGCTAGCATCTGTAGAATTTTCTTTGGCAATTTGTGCAAAGTCAGCGCCTTCAGCTTTTACACTTGCAAGAACTTCATTCGCTTTTTCTTCTGAATCCAATTTTATCACATTTGCAGTGATTTCTGGTGTATAGCTTTCAAAGGCTTTTTTATAAGCTTCGTCTGTCAACTCTTTTGAAATAGCTTGGTCAACCGCATACTCTAACAAAAGGTTACTACGGATTTGTTGTTTGTTGGTTTCTTCTGTCAACCCTTGTTGAGTGAGGTAGCTATTGAAGGCTTCACCCAATTGTTTTTTCTGCTCATCAACTTTTTTCTCAACATCTTTGTCTGAGACTTTTAAGCCGTATTCTTTTTCAAAGACTTTATTAATGGTCATTTGGAACAGGTATTGTTGTGCACCTTGGTTATGTTTGATTTCATCATAGAAATCACCAACAGTGATCGTGTCACCCTTCATTGTGACGATATCTTTGTCACTGCCACCTTTTGCACAAGCTGCTAGCGCTACAACGGATAAAAGGGTCACCGCTCCAGCTACAAATTTTTTCTTCATGTTTATTTCTCCATTCTAAAATTCACTGCTTCTATTTTACCACAAATTCAAAAGGATAACTTAAATAAGACTAAAAGCTACTCTTCTGTCGGCAAGGAAATCTCTTCCTCGTTTTTACGGATCATGAGAATGCCATCACCGAGCGGAATCAGACTGGCCGTCAAGCCAGGATGGTCCAAAGTGGCGTCAAAAAGACGTTGCAAACCTCGATAGATGGTGCGTTGTCCACGACGGACTTCCATAATATCACGTGCTACATCTCCCCCTTGGAAGATATCGTCTAAAATCACCACTCCCCCAACTTCCAACCGTTTGAGAACTTCTGGAAGAAAGACGATGTACTTGGACTTAGCCGAATCCATAAAAATCAAGTCAAAGCGTTGCTCGATATGCTCCAGCAGATCGACCGCATCCCCTTCTAAGAGGGTGATTTGGTTACGTTGATCAAAACGAGCAAAGTTTTCCTTGGCAAAACCAATCATTTCCTCGTTGCGATCAATGGTTGTAATCCTTGCATCAGGCACTTGCTCTGCCATCAAGAGGGCCGAAAAGCCGATTGCTGTCCCAATTTCTAAGATTGACTTGGGTTGCATGGTCTGCAAAAAGAGACGAAAGAAAGCAACCGTTTCATGAGGGATGATGGGAATATTTTCCCGTCGAGCAAATTCTTCTAGCTCCTTTAAAGCATCCGTTACCGGCGCTTGGCGCTCCCGCATGAAAGAGACAATTTCCTCCTTGACAACTGGGCGGCGCATATTGTGGTTGGCATTTTTACTGTAAGACTCTACCATCTTAGGCCAATCCTAATTTTTCAACCAGGGCCTCAAATTCATTGAGACGACGTTCAAAGACTTCAAAGGCGGCATTGAGGTAGTCTTCTTTTTCCATATCAACACCCGCCTTGCGGATGACGTTGAGTGGGTAATCTGAATTTCCGGCCTTCAAATACTCTAGATATTTGTCCTTATCTTCTTGTGTTCCATGAACGATTTTCTCAGCCAAGGCAGAAGCTGCTGCAAAACCGGTTGAATATTGGAAAACATAGTAGTTATAGTAGAAATGAGGAATACGAGCCCATTCGTATTGGATTTCTGGATTGTCTTCTTTAGAAAGACCATAGTATTTCTCGTTCAAGTCCGCATAGAGCTCATTCAAGAATTCGCTGGTCAAGACTTGTCCTTCTTGATCTGCTTTATGAATGGCATGCTCAAACTCAGCAAACTGGGTTTGACGGAAGACGGTACCACGGAAACCATCCAAGAAGTGGTTGAGAATGGCAAAACGGGTTTCATCATCTTCTACTTCTGCCAACAATTGCTCAGTCAAGATATTTTCATTGGTTGTGGAAGCAATCTCAGCAAGGAAGATAGAATAATCTCCATAGACATAAGGTTGGGTCTCACGTGTATAGCTAGAATGCATACTGTGACCAGTTTCATGCACCAAGGTGAAGAGGTTGTCCAATGTATCTTGCCAGTTTAACAACATAAAGGCATTGGTATCGTATGAACCACCTGAATAGGCCCCTGAGCGTTTCCCTTGGTTGACATGGACGTCGATCCAACGTTCGGTGAAGGCGCGCTTCACGCGGGATAGGTAATCATCACCAAGCACCGCCAAAGCCTGCTCAGATTTAGCAAGGGCTTCTTCGTAGGTGAACTTGTAATCAGTAGAAGACAATGGTGTGTAGACATCATACATCTTCAAATCTTCAATTCCCAAGATTTTTGAGCGAAGTTTCACGTAGCGTTGTAACAAAGGCAAATGCTTGTTAACCGCTTCTACCAAGCTATCATAGACGCTCTCTGGGATAAAGTTAGCAGAAAGAGCTGCTTCACGCGCGCTAGAGAATTTGCGAACCTTAGCATTGTAATTGTGGACCTTGACGTTGGTCTGAAGGGTCTTGGCATAAGTATGTTGGTACTGTTCGTAGACACCATACAAGGCTTGGTAAGCTTCCTTACGGACTTGGCGATCCTTCGACTCTACCAAAGAAATATAGTTTCCATGAGTCAACTGCACTTTTTGCCCTTGGTCATCTTTCACCATTGGGAAGACGATATCGGCATTGTCCAGAATCTCAAAGGTTTCACCCGCAGCAGCAAAGATTTCACCCGCTCCTGCTAGCAATTCTTCTTCTTTTTGAGAAAGAACGTGCTCTTTGGTTTTGAGCAATTTGTCAAAGTAATGAGCATAAGCTTCTAAGGCAGGGACTTCTTTCAAGAAGTTGGCATATTGCTCTTCGGTGATCTCCATAAATTCTGGTTCGTAGAAGGCAAAAGTCTCCCCTAAAAGGCTGTAAAGGGACATGGCTTTTGATTGGAATTCTTGGTATTTGGCTACGCGCGTATCCTGATCATTCTTCATATGGGCGTAGACATAGACCTTCTCCAAACGACGGCTCAAGTCCAAATAAACTTCTGTTGTTTCTAATAGGTTGGCTGGAGAAGACAATAAAGAGCCTGCAAAATGGGCAGCATCTTTAATCGCTGCAGCTAAAGCAGTTGCTTCTTCTTCCCAAGCTTGGTCTGTCGCAAAAATGGTTGACAAATCCCATTGGTATTTTTCATCAATTTCATTTCGTTGTTTTACCATTACAAAAATCCTCCAATGTTTCTATTTTATCACATATATTACCATTTGGGGGTATTTGATTCACGGAAATTTAAGCTTTCCCATTCTGATAAAAACGAGGTGAATAAAGAGTCTGCGTCGCTTTCATTCCAGTTGAACGATAGTAGGTCATAAAGTCCTGGTAATAGCTTCGCCAATCTCCCCTAATCTGGATAAAATGGGAAGACTTCAGCGGCCGACAAAGGGGATAAAAAGCTTCCAAGTCCAATTCCAGGAGATGCTTTCCTTTCAGATAGAGTTGTTCCTGAAGAGCCATCCATTTAGAATGCCGGTAGTACAGCTGTTGACGAAGATAGTCCTTAAACTGTCTGTCTAGAGGGACTGTCATTTGTTGCAAGTTTTGTTGGGCATAAGGCGTCCGCAAAACTTCTAACAGATTCCCTCCATAAAAAGGAAAATGTTGAGTCCGATAATAAAGACGCCCTCGCAAGTCTTGATGAATGAGATAGTGGAGACGAACTTCCTGCTTCTCTAGGTCCAACTCCCAGAGATGAAAGCCCCTATTTTGACTAAAATAGACAAAACCTTCTTGCAGAGCAGACAAGCTTTTCTTAAGCCACAAGTTTTTCCCTAACAACCAATAGACCTGATAACCATGCTTGCGATAGGCATCGCTCCGTTCTTTCAAACGCTCCATAGACAAGGAACTACATTGCACTTCTAAGGCAATCTTTTGATCCGGAAGGAGAACATCCGCAATCTGTTGGAAAGCCTGCAGAGGACTTTCTACTTCAGCATCTGAGTTTTGCTTGGCCCATTGATAAAGCCCCAGCTTTAACTCTAGATGTTCGGGACTTTCCGTCTCATGATGAAAGGGGCAAGCCTCTAGGCTAACGTGAGCAAAATGAGGACGCATCACGACCCCTTTCTTTAAGCGGACTTCCTTTCCACACAAGAGACAGAAAAAAGGACCTTCCTTTTTCATCGGGATCTTCTCCAAACAATTCCAACGCTGTTGCTTTGCATCTGTCGCAATAAACATGTCATCACCTCCACTTATATAATTCGTAACCGAAGAGGCTTCTATAGAAGAGAAAGAAAAAAAGGAGCCCAGCTCCTTGTTGAATCCAGACAAACTATTATTTTTTTATAAAACAGCTGGATGATTTTCAAAAAATGACTTTCATTTTTTAGTCGTTTAAGAAGATGAAAAACTTTCCGCCGTGAGAAAAGTGCCTGAAACACAGTTGTTTCAGGCACTCGGGAGTTTTGAGACCTTAGGCTCAAAACTAAGTCATGGAACTTCGTAGAAGTTCGCTGACGTCCGTACTCACCTAAGGAAAGTTTCTAAAATTACTTTATCTTCAATCTGAAAGGAGCCAAGCTCCTTGTTTAGATATAATCGTCCTTACATGTAAAGCAACTGCTCATCCATCCTAGACGAGACGTTTAAAAACATCCCTCGCTTATTGATCTGACTCGCTCGAATTCTCGTCTGATGCCGGATCTGGAGTTTCCGATGATGGAGCGGTCCCATTTTCAGATGCTTCAGCTTGTTTTCGAGCCGTTTCAAATTTTTCAACAATGGTTGCACGAGTAGCTTCCGGAACTTCGGTATCTTCGGACCCTATCGTATCCATGGATTCATTAAAGCGGGCCTTGCTCGTTTCCATTTTCTCTTTCAAATCTTTCAGATAGGTCTCATAGGTCTCTTTAGCTGAGCCCGTCAGTGATGCTCCTGCTTCCTCTGAATGAGCAACGGTTCGGTCCATCATCAAAGCATAGAGCGCTTTAAAGTCTCCAACAGTTCTAGCATTTTCAAGTTCCTCATCTGTATACAAGACAAAAGGAGACTCTGAGGATCCTTTCAAGCTGGTCACTTTCTTGCCCTGAGAAGAGGTTGATGACTGGCGTGTTTCCTTTACAGACTTTTCACTGGACGAGGTCCCTTCTTGATTCGAGCAGGCTACTAGCCCCATCACTCCCAGTAAAGCAAGCGTCGATAATAGTATTTTTTTCATTCACTCTCTCCTTTTTAAGCTTCCACTACCATTTTAGCATCAAGCTAGGTTGCCGTCAATTCATGCATCCTCCCTGAGACTTTCTAAAAAAGACCAGAGATCAGTTGATCTCCGGTCTATCGATTTATTTGGATGAGGCGCACCTCTCCCTTATCTCCAGATACTTAAAGGTTGATTCACTGTCGAAATCCTAGAAAATATCGGCATCACGTGGACAAGTTCTTCTATCTCTACAACTTCTCCAACATGAGGTATAAGAGAGGATACCCTAAGGGAAGAGGGAGATTCTTGCAAGTAGAAAATCCCTCCACTCGTCTCCTCCTTTTGGCTTTTAACCAAAAAGTCCAATGCTAGCCATCTATTTATTCATCTGAATCGCTGTCTTCATCGTCTGAATCATGGTCCACTGGTGACTCTGATGAATCTTTGGCAGAGTCGCGAGCATCCTTCAACTGTTCAATAAAGGTTTCACGAAACTCTTTTGGAACTTCCGCATTATCATCCCCATAACGCTCAACCGCTTTGTTAAATGCTTCCTTAGATTTTGCAAGAGTCTCCTTAAGAGAATCTGCCGTTTGAGCAAATGTCTCTTTGGCACTTTCAGGAAGAGATTCCATTGATTCAGTCATCAGGCGATTGGATTCATCCAAGATTTTTGCGAAACACTTTTTAAAATCACCAACTGTTTTTAACTTCTCAAGCTCTTCATCTGATGGGAATATATCACTAGTTGTTTGAGAGCTAGTATTAGAAGAAGTCTTTTCTGCCTTAGATGAGCTAGAAGACTTGCTTGTTACCTTTTCTGTCTTCTCAGTAGATGAAGAAGCTTCGGTTTTTACTTCTTGCTTACCTGAACAAGCTGCAAGCGAAGCAGCTGCCAACAAGGCTGTAGTAGATAAAATCAATTTTTTCATTCGATTACTCCTTTAATATTGATTCGAGACCATTGTATCATCGAATAATTTGACAGTCAAATCAATCACTAACTGATGATAGATTGTGAAATCAAATCCGAAAATGTAGGAGAACAACTGCTCTAGCACTGCTTCTCTCCTCCCAGGAAGCAGCGGTTCCTTTTGTTCACTACAAAAAAAGATTTCCGTATTTGGAAATCTTCGAATGTAGAGAAACTATTTTTTACTTAAGATAGTCGGATGATTATCAAAGAATGACTTATATTTTTTAGGCATTTAAGAAGGACAAAAACTTTCCGCTGTGAGAAAAGTGCTAGAAACACTCTTGTTTCTAGCACTCGGGAGTTTTGGAGCCTTAGATCCAAAACTAAGTCATGGAACTTCTTCGAAGTTCGCTGACGTCCGTACTCACCTAAGGAAAGTTTCTAGGAATACTATTTCTTTAATTTAAGATTTCCAAATCTGGAAATCTTTTTATTTTCTCTTATATCTGATGTTAAAGAAAACTCTTAAGAAAATAAAGGGAAGGAAGCAACAGAGCCACATTGGATCCCAGCCTTTTTGACGACTACTCGTGGTCTTCTGGTGGGGCGCTTCTACTGCGCTTACAGCCTGCGTTTGCTGAATGGACGGAGATACCGTTTGCAAGCCATTTGCGATTTGTAGTTGTCCATTTTGAACACTAATCTCTGGATTGGTCCCTCTTTTCACTGTAGCATAGAAGGGTTTGTCTAAGTGATAGGTTTGCCCCTGAATCGTGTGATCCCCTGCAGGCAGCACCTCTTTGTACTCATAATCCTGATACAGTCTTTCAATCAGGGCATTTCCAATGACGTGGCGCAGGCTCTCTGCAATTTCCACATCGTAATGCCCAACTCCCATAATGACTTGAACAAATCGCTGATTTCCGCGATTAACCGTCAAGGTGTAATTATAATCTGCTGTCGGACTAGAGCCGGTTTTTAGGCCATCCGCTCCCTTTAGAGAATACCTTCCACCTTCCAAGGAATAATTGTAATTTTCATGGGTTTCTTCATAATCTGTCCCTTGGAAGAGTGTTATCTTGGCATTTTTAGTATAGTTGAGAATTTCAGGGAACTCATTAACTATGTGATAGGCCAAAATAGACATATCTCTTGCTGTTGTTTGGTTAATGGCATGTTGATCATAGCGGGTCGGATTATAGTAGCCATCTAAGACTGCAGTTGGGGCACCATTAGGATTGTTCCACTTGGTATTGGTCATTCCAATTTCCTGGGCCCGCTGGTTCATCAAATCCAAGAATTTATCTGGATCTCCTCCAGACACCTTATTGGCAATCATGATGGTAGCAGCACTGGATGAAGGAACAAAAATCATATTTAGGAGGGTAGATACCTTGTATTGAGCACCCGCCACAATGGGACTATTGCTCAACTTCTGATTTTGAGAAATGATCACATCCGTATCCGTCGCTGTAATCAGGGTATCATAATCCAGCTGCCCTTCTTTAATAGCTCTCAGAAGCACGTAGACGGACATCAATTTAGCCATACTACCGGAGTCACGAGGAGCATCAATATTATCTCCGTAAAGAATAGCTCCTGTATGAGCATCAACGACAATATCAGCCTTGGGACGGAAAAATTCATCCACCGAAGTCCCTGATTTTTCTGTGATCGACATGATATCTTCTTGTTGATAAAGATCATCCGCCTTTGCTAGCATTGGGAAAGACAGGCAAGCAAGGGAAAGTGTCGCAAATAAGGCACGTTTAAACTTCATTCTCTCTCATTTCTTTCATAAACATCATCGTTCTCCATTATAGCATAAGTCCTTCTATTCACAAACTCTATTTCCTAAACTTTTTACTCCTTCGTGTTCCCAAAGAGACCTGGAGATTTTCCTTTTGGCATCTTTAAAAAGAGACTTAGTAGAAGGACGAGGACCAGGACAGCCACCAAGAAGTAACTCATCATTGAAAATCCTCCGTGATCCACAAAGAAAGCTGCTAGCGGTTGCAAGAGAATGGTACCAAGATAGCGGACTCCTTGCACAAGAGCCATGGCTAATACTAGATCTTTTTTATCCACCTGTTGGGAGATAAAACGCAAGGAGACCATGATCAAGACCATCCCTGTCGTATGCTTAGCCAAGAGGGTGACCAGCACTTTTAAGAAGACCGGACTCGGAAGAGCATAGATGAGATACTGAAGCAAGAGAATCCCCACAGGAAGCAAAATCAGGAGACGCAAGGGCCAATGGTCCATAAAACGGTCCGAGAAAAAGATGAGGGGCGCTTCTACAACGACAGATAGGGCCACAACCGTAGACGCTATCTGAACAGGGAGCCCACTATCCATCAAGAGAGCTGGAATATAGGTATGGCCAATATTACCCACGCCCGACACAAGCCCCATCAGTAGTAGGAAAAAGAGATAGGGACCATTGTGGAGCAAAGGACGGATCGATACAGCTTCTTTCTGTACCCGACTGGTCTTGTCGATACGAATAGCTCCTAAAGTGAGGAAACTAAGAAGGATAGTTACCAAAACACAATAGTATACAGACTGGGGGCTAAGATGAGCATAGAGCCAACCAGCTAGTTGCGCTCCAGCCGCATACCCTAGTGTCCCCCAAACGCGGATTTTTCCAAAAGCATAGGAACTCTGGGTAGCGAAAACCTCCATCATGGGAGCCGTCCCATTTAGACACAGCAAAACTAAGCCATAAAAAATTGTCAACCAAAAGTAGTTAGGGGCCCAGATGAAGCCAGCCACTCCTGCCATGAGGACTCCTAAGCTCAAAGTGGTGATTTTAACAATACCAAATCGTTCATTGATATAACCAAATAAGGGCTGGGTAAGCATGGATAGGAAAAAGGCCATTGATACCAAATGAGAGACTTGACTGGCTGAATACTGCTGGCCGATAAGATAGACAGAGATTAGAGTCGTAAAGAGAGCAGTCGACATGAAGTAAAAACTATATAAAAATAAATAAGCAGAATAGGAATTTCGAAATGCTTTCATTAGTTTCCTTTCAAATTTAAATATAAGAGGCAATGACAAAACCCAACTGGATTTCAGTTGAGTTTTGATTATTTATTTTTTGTATCGATCCTGAGCCTTGAGCGCACGTTCTTTACGACGGGCTTTTTCTAAATACAGAATCATAGCAAGAATGAAAATTGGAATCAGAATGATCAGGCTTTCAAGAGGAAAATGGAAGGATTTCCCTGTAGTTGAAGCCGTAGTACTTTGGGTATCCGATTGATTCACGGCTCCTTCTTTGACTGGAAGTCCATCAGAAATCTTTTCTGATAGGGTCATCAAGCCTGAATCCGCCTCTACCAGTCCATTTTTGACAACGAGTTTTGGATTCTCTTCTCCTTTTTTGACCGTGGCATAGAAAGGTTGATCCAGTGTGTAGGTCTTTCCATCAATCGTCTGAACACCCTTATCCAATAACTTCTTATAACGATAATCTGCAAAAGCTTTTTCGATCAAGGCATTGCCAAATGGATGTCGATAGTATTCGCCATCCTGGTCAGACCAATCACCAACTCCCATGACTACGGAGATAATTCGTTGCTCTCCTCGTTTAGCGGTTGCGATGTAGTTAAAGGCACCACGAGGACTCGAGCCTGTCTTCAGACCATCTACTCCTTCAAGAGCATATCTAGCTCCTGGCAAGGAATAGTTATAGGTATCAAAGGTTTCCTCATAAGGAGTTCCTTGTTTGACGGTCACCTTAGCCTGATTGGTATAGCTAAGAATCTCAGGATATTCTTTCACGAAATGATAGACGAGAATCGCCAAGTCTCTTGCAGTTGTCTGGTTAGCAGCATCATTTGGATAGTTATAACTGGTATATAAACCTTGGAAGGTTGAAATGGCCGCACCACTAGGATTGTTCCAAATGGTATTAGTCATCCCCAACTCCTTGGACTTTTCATTCATCCTCTGAATAAAGGCATCCGCATCGTGGTTAGAAAGGAGATTGGCCAACATAATCGTGGCAACATTGGAGGATGGAACCGCGGTCATGGTAATCAATTCAGAGACCGTATAGTCTACGCCTGCAACGATGTTATTGTTGGAAATCTCATAGATTTTTGACATGGATTGATCCGCAGCTGTTGCAGTGACAACCGTATCTTTGGTAATCTTCCCCTCTTTCGTGGATTCGAAAAGCAGATACAACGTCATGAGCTTACTCATACTTGCAGGATCCCGCACCTCATCAATATTGTCTCTCCACAAAACATCCCCGGTATTCGCGTCGATAACGAGGGAAGACCTAGGTCGGTTATAGGCCTGCACATGATCATTGGGATACATTTTTTGCGCCATATCCACTAACTCATCAGCCACAATCGACAATGGCCGGAGCAGAGATAAGACGACGATTCCTAAAACGAGCAACTTCTTTTTCAAAATATATTTTCCTCAAATATAGAATTTTATCTTATTGTACCATACTTCAATCCATAAAAAAACCTATCTTTCAGGATATTTCAGATAGGTCTCTCTTTTTCAACTGGTTACAGTAGGCTCAAGGCTGCTTGGTCTGCAATAATCACGACATCTGGATGACCTTGAAGCGCACTCGCTGGTAAACTCTCTGTTTTTGGACCATTGACCATTCCTGCGATTGCTTGCGCCTTTGATTCTCCATAGGCAAAGAGAATGATAGACTTAGCAGCGAGAATATTCGCAATCCCCATGGAAATGGCTTGAGTTGGCACATCTTCAATTTTTTCAAAGAAGCGAGCGTTGGCTTCAATCGTTGATTGATCCAAATGGACCAAATGCGTTTGGCTGTCAAAAGGGGTTCCAGGTTCGTTAAAACCAATATGCCCGTTGCGACCAATTCCTAGAAT
The DNA here is from genome assembly GCF_000479335.1 of Streptococcus ilei. Classification (NCBI taxonomy): domain Bacteria; kingdom Bacillati; phylum Bacillota; class Bacilli; order Lactobacillales; family Streptococcaceae; genus Streptococcus; species Streptococcus ilei. The sequence goes on along the minus strand of NC_022584.1, from coordinate 163,496 downwards.
TTGCAGATCTACTGGGTTTTGGGCCAAAATTTCATTGTAATGAGCTGTTTCTTCTTCTGCAGTATCTTCATTTCCTTTTGGAAGATAGCTGACTTTAAAGGGTTTCTCATTAAATAAATTTTCCTGCATAAAGTAACGATAAGATTGAGGATCCTCTCCCGTCAAACCGACATACTCATCCAAGTTGACACTGACCATGTCTGAGAAATCCAAGTCACTTTCTCGAATCAATTTATAAAATTCAAGTGGACTACTTCCAGTCGCAAGCCCCAGCGTTTTCGCACCTTGTTCTAACTTTTCTTTTAACAGGCCAAAAGCAACCTGCCCTCCTTCGATTTGATTGGCTACTTCAATAACTTTCATGATTAGACCTCCGCTTATTTCTTATTTTCATTATATGGTATAGACCAATTTTTGTCAAGCGCTTTCTTCATACGAAAGAAGGATTTTTCACCTTCATCCCTTTAAAATTCGCCTAGTGATTTCCTTTGTTTCACTCTTATTTCATGATATAATGGGGAAGGTTAAATGTAAGAAATAGAAGAATTTAGATACAAGGAGAGAACATGAACACGAATGACTTTGATTTCCACCTCCCCGAGGAATTAATTGCGCAAACCCCACTAGAGAAGCGCGATGCCTCAAAACTACTAATCCTCAATCGACAAACAGGTCAGATGGAAGACCAACATTTTGACGCCATTATCAATGAATTAGAACCAGGGGATGCTTTGGTTATGAACAATACCCGTGTCCTTCCAGCTCGTCTTCATGGGGTCAAACCGGATACAGGAGGTCATGTGGAGCTTCTCCTCTTAAAAAATATCGAGGGCGATCAATGGGAGGTTCTTGCCAAACCTGCTAAACGTCTCAAAGAGGGAGGGGTCGTCAGCTTTGGAGATGGACGTCTTCAAGCTACCCTAATCAAAAAGCTGGAACACGGAGGATGTATCGTAGAGTTTTCTTATCAAGGGATTTTCCTTGAAGTCTTGGAAAGTCTAGGAGAAATGCCCCTACCACCTTACATCCATGAAAAATTAGAAGATCAGGAACGTTACCAGACGGTCTATGCCAAAGAAAATGGATCTGCCGCAGCTCCTACAGCTGGCCTCCATTTCACACCTGAGCTCTTACAAAAGATTGAAGACAAAGGGGTTCACTTGGTTTATCTAACCCTTCATGTCGGGCTGGGTACCTTCCGTCCTGTATCCGTCGATAACCTAGACCAACATGAGATGCATTCCGAATTTTATCAACTCTCTGAAGAAGCTGCCCAAACCCTTCGGCAAGTTAAAGCGAGTGGTCACCGCATCGTAGCTGTTGGAACCACTTCTATCCGAACCTTAGAAACAATTGGGAACAAGTTTAATGGGGAGTTACAAGCCGACTCTGGTTGGACCAATATCTTTATCAAACCAGGCTATCAGTGGCAGGTTGTCGATGCCTTTTCAACCAACTTCCACTTACCAAAATCAACCTTAGTCATGCTCGTTTCTGCCTTCGCAGGTCGAGAACTCACTCTGGATGCTTATCAGCACGCTATCGACCAAGGCTACCGTTTCTTCAGCTTTGGAGATGCTATGTTTATCAAATAAGGAGAGCCCCTTATGAATAAGATTGAAAGTCGCCACCGTCTGATCCGGTCCATTATTTCAGAAAAGAAAATTCGAACCCAACAGGAATTACAGGACAGCCTGGAAGCTAACGGCATCATCGTGACCCAGTCAACTCTATCAAGAGATGTCAAATCCTTGAATCTAGTAAAAATTAACGAAGGGGATACCTCTTACTATGCTATCAATAGCATTGCCCCATCTCGCTGGGAAAACCGACTGCGTTTTTATATGGAGGATGCCCTCGTCATGCTTCGTCCCGTCCAAAACCAAGTGGTGGTGAAAACTCTCCCTGGACTGGCTCAGTCTTTCGGTGCTATCCTAGACGCCCTGGAATTACCACAAATTGTCGCAACCGTCTGCGGAGATGACGTCTGTCTCATCATCTGTGAAGACAATCAAGGTGCCTTGGACTGCTTTGAAAAATTGAAAGAATTTACTCCCCCCTTCTTCTTTAGCAAATAAAAAAAAAGCTTAGATGGTCTGATGTACTGACCCCAAAAAGTTAGACAATTAATTTATCCAAAGGATTTAGTTCTGTATTGCACAGGACTGAGTCCTTTTAGTTTTATCTTAATTCGTTTGTTGTTGTAATAATCAATATAGTCTACAATAGCTTGCTCCAATTGCTCAAGTGAGTGAAAGGTCTTCTCATAACCATAAAACATCTCAGACTTAAGAATGCCAAAGAAGGACTCCATCATGCCATTATCTGGACTGTTTCCTTTACGTGACATGGACGGTTGGATTCCTTTACCCTCTAAAAAATGATGATAATACTGATGTTGATACTGCCATCCTTGATCACTATGGAGAATAGTATTTGTGTAATGATCCTCACTGAAAGCCTGGTTTAACATAGCTTCCACTTGATCTAAGTTTGGTGAAGTTGAAAGATTATAGGCGATAATTTCGCTATTAAAGCCATCTAAAACTGGTGATAAGTAGAGCTTTTGATTACTTGCTGGAATGGCAAATTCTGTCACATCTGTATAGCACTTTTCCATTGGTTTGGTTGCTTCAAATTGGCGTTGAATAAGATTATCTGCTTTCTTACCAATCTCTCCTTGGTAAGAAGAATACTTCCGTTTACGACGAATTCGAGCACTTAAACCAAGGACCTTCATCAGGCGTTGGACTCTTTTGTGATTGACCATATAACCACGATTTCTCAATTCAAGAGTCATTCGGCGATAGCCATAATTTCCTCTGTGCTCAGTAAAAATGGATTGAATTTCAGCTTTAAGATCTTTATCTTTGTCAAGCCTATCCAGTTGCTTCAACTGATAGTAGTAAGTTGAGCGAGGTAAACGAGCCGCTTCAAGAAGTAAATCTAGTCGAAATCCTCCTGAAGCCATTTCTCTAATTGTCTCTGCCTTTCTCGTTGTAAGGCTTCGTCCCTGTCTTCTAGCTCTTTTAACTTTTTTAAGTAAGCCACCTCGGTACGTAAGCGTTCATTCTCTTCTTGGAGTCGCTCTAGTTCTGTCATTTCTTCCCAAGTTTTCTTACGTTTACGTCCCATTTTAGGTACTCTCCCTCTTGTTTTCTCAACAATAGTATACCCGTTTTTCTTGTATTGTGCCATCCAATTTGGAAGCATACCACGATTTGGGAGAGCATATTCGAGAGAAACTCTATCTTGAGACCAGTTTTCATGTAGAACTTTATCAATCATTTCTTGTTTTAATTCAGGAGAGTAGTATCTATTTTTTCCCTTTTTGACGAACTCTATTCCGTAACAATCAATCAATTTAATCATGTACCTAAGATTAGAATTGTTTATCCCAAATTTATTTGAAAGCTGCTCTAAGCTATATCCTTGTTTTCTAAGTTCATAGATCTGAATTTTATCTTTATAAGTCAATTTCATAATAAAAACACCCCAAAAGTTAGATTTTTTCTGTCTAACTTTTGGGGTGCAGTTCACTGACCATCTAAGCTTTTTTCAAATCTATATTAGACTTCTTTGCCTGCTAACCGTCGAATGGTCTCGGCATAAATTTCCATTGCACGATACAAATCATCCAGTTTGGCTCGTTCATTCGCCTGGTGCTCTGTTTGGAGAGCATCAGGGAAGAGGGCCCCATAAGCCACACAATTTTCCATGGTTCGAGCAAAAGTAGCTCCTCCTGAGGACATAGCTGGAGTCTGATCCCCCGTTTCTTCTTGGTAGACCGCCATCAGAGTACTCACCAACGGACTATCTAATGGAACGTACAGGGGAGCTACATAATCAAACTCTTCATACTGAAGTTGATAGCTAGCTGCCACTTCAGTTAATCGCTCTACTAAAGCATCCTTATCTGCTAGGACAGGGATCCGAATATCAATCCCGATTTCAGATTGCTCTTCATCAATAGAGAGGGTCGCAATATTGAAGGAAAGAGCACCACTTGGTTCATCTTTGATTTCACCAAAGAGAGCTGCTCCTATCGCATCTTCCCCAACAGCATCTGCTATAAAGAGAAGGGCTGGATGAGGCTGGATCAAGGAAAGACTTTCCGCTAAGCCGACAATAGCATTGACACCCTCAGCCGCATCCTTGGAGTGTTTAGACAGTCCAAGAACGGTTACTGCTCCAGTTTCTTCTGTATAGTTCACACCACTTTGCTCGATCACTGGTAAAAGTTCCTCTAAGCGTTCCCCTTTATAAGTTGCCTTATCTGGTACCACGTTAAGGGCACGACCAGCTTGTAAAGGACGATCCTCCCAGCCTGGTCCATGGAGCTTCACTTGAAGCAAGCCTTTTTCAGCATAGGTTAATGGGAAGGACGAATCTGGAGCAAAGCCAAGATCTGCTTTTTCTTCTAGCTGATTGTAGCGGTTCATACAGCGCCAGAGAGTTTCCTCGTCCGTACCAAATATAAAGCGAATCCGTTTGGTAAATACAAGTCCTTGGTCAAGCAGACTCTTAACTGCGTAAAGGGCCGCAAGGGATGGCCCCTTGTCATCTTGTACTCCACGTCCGATCAACCATCCATCTTTCAGAGTCGCCTCAAAAGGTGGCGTCTGCCAATCTTCTAAATCACCGGCTGGAACAACATCCAAGTGACAAAGAACGGCCAGGAGTTCTTCCCCCTGACCGATCTCTGCATATCCATAGTATCCTTCAGGATCTAGATAGGTTTGAAAGCCCATTTCTTGAGCAATTTCTAACGTTTTCTCAAGGACATCTTGGATAGCTTGTCCAAACGGTGTTCCATTTTCGCCTTCGTTTAAAACCGAAGGATAAGAAATGATGGTTTGAAGAGAGGTTAAAAACTGCTCTTTTACATCGTCCTTTATTCTATTTTTCATGAAACACCTACTTTATTCTATTGTAAGAATGGAACCACAGTTCCTAGTAGAAGAAGGGCAATGGTAATCACTACAATCGCTACGACCAATTTACCCATGAATTTCCACCATGCACTCAATTCAACACGTCCAAGAGCAAGAGCTCCCATTACGATACCTGAAGTTGGTGCGATCAAGTTCAAGACACCAGATGCAGATTGGTAAGCTGTAACAATCAAGCTAGCTGGTACATTGACGAATTTACCAAGAGGTGCCATGATACCCATTGTCGCGCTGGCAAGACCAGATGATGATGGAATCAAGAATGACATTGGCAAGTAGAAAATGTAAGTCAAGACAATGAACAATTGAGATGAAAGACCTTTAAGTCCTTCTTCACCCCAGTGAAGAATTGTTGCAGTGATCATACCGTCGTTCATGATGACTTGGATACCACGTGCTACTGCTACGATAATAGCAACACTCAAGAGGTCAGCTGCACCATTCATGAAGGATGAAATGATTTGTTCTTCTTTCAAGCCATAAATGATACCAACAAGGATTCCCATGAAGGCAAAGAGCATAGCTGTTTGAGGGAAGTACCAAGTACCAAGAGCATCTGTGTTACCGATCAATTGACCAAGGTAAGGAACTTTATGGAGAGACTCGTTAAAGCTGTCAAAGAATGTAATACCCAAATCTTTGAATGGGATAAATCCAGCAACCATGATGACGAATGTTGAAATGAAGACGAGCAAGACACGTTTTTGTTTCTTGTTCATTTGTGAAGGAATTTCTTCGCCACTATCAACGTTGAAGTGTTTCAAATCTTCTTCACGAGTAGCATAGGTGAGAGATTTGGTTGGGTCTTTTTGAATTTTATCAGCGTAACGGTATACATAGTAGGTGCTAAGGGCTGTCATGACAATCCAGAAGATTAAACGAAGCAAGAGACCTGAAGCACTTGAGATACCTGCAGTATCAGATGCGATAACTGTCGCAAATGGGTTCAAGGTAGATGCCAAACATCCAATCTGTGAACCAAGCAAGATAATGGCTACCCCTGTCAAGCTGTCAAAACCAACAGACATCATAACAGGTACAAGAAGTGGATAGAAGGCCATGGTTTCCTCACCCATACCATAAGTTGTCCCACCAAGGGCAAACAATGGCATTAAGATCAAGATCAACATTTTTTCGCGGCCTTTGTATTTACGAACGATAGAAGCAATCCCTACATCAAGGGTACCTGTTTCGTTCACAACACCAAGGAAACCACCGACCATCAAGATAAAGAAGGCTACGTCAATGGCTGCACTGGTTGGTGCTTTACCAAGCATGGCATTGATTGGGGCCATCAAGACGTCCCAAATCCCTTGAGGATTTTGTTTCACAGCTTCATAACTACCTGCGATGATGGCACCACCATCGTCAACTTTGTATTGACCAGCTGGAATAATCCAAGTTAACACTGCCATAATGGCAATGATGATTAACAATACGGTATAAGATGAAGGCATCTTAAACCCTTTTTTCGCTTTTTCACTCATTTGCTTATCCTCCTAACGCAACAAAGTTTGAGTGACTCTTTCAAAAGGTTTATCTTTTAGAAAGCGCTTACCTATATGTTTATTTTATCATATTTAAGATTAAAAAACTAGTTTTTCCTAATCTTTTTTAGAAAAAACAAGGGGAGAATCTTTATACAAAATCCTGTAAAAATAAGATTTACTCCCCTCCTCATGTGCATGAATTAGTCTTTAACGATAATTGTTCCACTTTCAGACTCAATCAAAGCGCCAAGGTTTTCAAGTGAAGTGATGACTGCTTTTCCTTCTGGACGACCATTTACAAAGGCGATCGCAGCTTCTACTTTAGGAAGCATGCTTCCTGGTGCAAATTGGTCTTGTTTGATGTACTCTTCCAATTGAGCGACATTGACATGTTCCAATTTTTCTTGATCTGGTTTGTTGTAGTTCACAAAGACATAGTCTACACCTGTCAAAACGATGAAGAGGTCTGCTTCTACCAATTCAGCCAAACGTTGAGATGCGAAGTCTTTATCGATTACCGCTTCAACACCAGATAGGCTACCATCTGCTTCTTTCACAACAGGGATACCGCCACCACCGGCAGCTACAACGACTTGACCGTCGTTCAACAAAGTACGGATAGTATTAATTTCTTTGATATCCACTGGTTTTGGTGAAGCAACAACTTTACGCCAGCCACGACCAGCATCTTCTTTGAAAGTTGCACCTGATTTTTCAGCTTCTGCTTTTGCTTCTTCTTCAGAGTAGAATGGGCCGATTGGTTTGCTCAAGTTAACGAAAGCTGGGTCATTCTTATCCACAACGACTTGTGTCACAACAGAAGCCACATCTTTTTTAATTCCTTCTTCAAGAAGAGCATTTTGAAGAGCATTTTGAAGCCAGTAACCAATGCTTCCTTCGGTCATAGCAACTAATGAATCAAGTGGGAAAGCTGGGTTCTTTTCAGAATCTGCTGCCAAATGTTGGAGCAAAAGGTTTCCTACTTGAGGACCATTTCCGTGAGTGATGATCAAGTCATCCCCATTTTTGATTAATTTAACTAAGTGTTTAGCTGTTTCTACAAGTGCTTCTTGTTGAGCTTGCGCAGAAGGATCAGATGAGAGAATAGCATTTCCTCCCAAAGCAACGACGATTTTTCTTGACATAGGTTTTCCCTTTCTATAAAAAATAGGGGCAGGACTAAAGCTAGCAGTCCAGCCCCTATAGCTGTTGGTATACGGTTATAAAGTCTTAAACTTTTGGAATGTACAAGTTACCAAGAGTAGCTGCCATAACCGCTTTGATTGTGTGCATACGGTTTTCAGCTTGGTCAAAGTGGCGAGCATATTTGCTACGGAACACTTCGTCAGTAACTTCCATTTCTTCAACGCCGAATTTTTCAGCAACGTCTTTACCATAAACAGTGTTTGTGTCGTGGAAAGCTGGCAAGCAGTGCAAGAAGATCAAGTCTTCGTTATCAGCTTTCTTAACCAATTCCATGTTCACTTGGTAAGGTTTCAAAAGGGCAACGCGTTCTGCAAATTTGTCTTCTTCACCCATAGATACCCAAACGTCAGTGTAAAGTACATCTGCACCTTTCACAGCTTCGTCAGCATCTTCAGTGATCAAGATATGAGCGCCACTTTCTTTTGCGAATCCTTCTGCCAATTCAACAATTTCTTGTTCTGGGAAGAGTTCTTTTGGTGAGAAGATGTGTACGTTCACACCAAGGATAGCACCTGTTACAAGAAGGCTGTTTGCAACGTTGTTACGTCCGTCACCACAGTATACAAGTGTCAAACCTTCCAAACGTCCAAAGTTTTCTTGAACAGTCAAGTAGTCAGCAAGCATTTGAGTTGGGTGCCATTCGTCAGTCAAACCATTCCATACTGGAACACCTGAGAATTCAGCCAATTCTTCAACCATGCGTTGGCTGAAACCACGGAATTCAATACCGTCAAACATACGTCCAAGAACTTTTGCAGTATCTTCTGTAGATTCTTTTTTACCAAGTTGGATGTCGTTTGCACCAAGGTATTCTGGGTGAGCACCAAGGTCGATGGCTGCAGTAGTGAAGGCTGCACGAGTACGAGTTGAAGTTTTTTCAAACAAAAGCGCAATGTTTTTACCAGCTAGGTAGTGGTGTTGGATGTTGCGTTTTTTAAGGTCTTTCAAGTGAGCTGAAAGTCCGATAAGGTATTCTAACTCTGCACGTGTAAAGTCTTTTTCTGCTAAAAAGCTACGTCCTTGGAATACTGAAGTTGTCATTAATTATCTCCTTTAATTATGCATGATAAGATCCTGTCATTCAGTTTAGAGGGCTCAGTTTAGACACTGAGCCCGTCTAACCTGTAGAAGGATGATTAGATTTCTTCACGTTCGAATGGCATTGACATACAACGAGGTCCACCACGACCGCGAACCAATTCACTTCCGCGGATCTTGATCAAACGAAGTCCGTATTCTTCTAATTTCTTGTTAGTAACAGTGTTACGGTCGTATACGACTACCACACCAGGTGCGATTGTAAGAGTATTTGATCCGTCGTTCCATTGTTCACGCGCAGCAGCAACGATGTTGCCATCTCCACATGGAATCAAAGTAACTTTTTCAACACCAAGGTTTTCAGCAAGAAGTTCTGCCAAATCACCTTTTTCTTCAACGATCTTCAACTGTTCGTTTTCATAAGTTACAGAGAAGACGCGAAGGTTACCTTGGATTTCTGGGTGGATTGTGAATTTATCGTAGTCCACCATTGTGAATACTGTATCCAAGTGCATGAATTTACGGTTGTTAGCAAATTCGAAGGCCAATACTTTCTTGAAGCCAACGTTCTTCTTGAAGATGTTTACCAACAATTTTTCGATTGATGCAGCATCTGTACGTTGTGAGATACCAACTGCCAATACATCTTTAGAAAGTACCAACTCATCTCCACCTTCGATACGAGTATCTTCTTCACGGTTGTAGACAAGTTCTGCTTTTCCACCGTAAACTGGGTGGTATGTGAAGATGTATTTACCATACAATGTTTCACGGTTACGTGTATCTGCGTACATGTGGTTCAATGATACTGCATTACCAATTGTCGCAAATGGGTCACGTGTGAAGTACAAGTTTGGCATTGGGTCGATAGCAAATGGATAGTCAGATTCAACAAGGTCTGTCAATCCTTTTGCTTCTTCAGGAATTTCTGGAAGTTCAGCTTTTTGAACCCCTGCCATTGTTTTTTCAACCAATTCTTGGTTGTCTTCAATGCTGTGAAGCAATTCACGGATCGCAATTTTTGTTTGGCGTCCACGAATGTTCGCTTCTTCAAGGTATTCTTCGATGAACTGATCGCGAATTTCTGGAGAAGTCAATGACTCAGCAGCCAACTGTTCAAGGTAAAGTACTTCGATTCCTTCGTTACGAAGTGCTTCAGCAAATGCGTCGTGTTCTTTTTGAGCATCTTCCAAGAAAGGAATATCATCAAAAAGAAGACGTTCAAGATAGTCAGGCATCAAGTTTTCCAACTCTTTACCTGGACGGTGCAAACAAACTTTTTTCAGTTTTCCAATTTCTGAGAAAACATGAATTGGGTGTGTAGACATCTATAGTCCTCCTTTTTCTTGCGGTTTAGCTTAGCTAATCCCGTTTACAGGTTTTATTTTATCACCAATTGGTACCGCTTTCACAATCAATCTTCCATTACGAATGCCAAGAATCTGACATTTTTTTAAATATCACCCTTGTTTTATGAAAAATGAACCGCTTTCTTTGAATATTTTGCTAAATATATTCTTTTTGCGAGTAAATATTTTTTTATTTGATTTTTGAAACTTTTTAACGTTTTTGACAGAAAATAAAAGAAGCCCTATTAGGCTTCTTCAAAACTATCTAAAAAGAATGGAAGATCTAGAAAGGTTAATTTCTTATGCTTGTACTCGATTCTCTCCTCTTCTAGGAGCTTCTTTAACACTTGATTAACGGTTTCTCTCGTCGTAGCAGCTAATCTAGCCAACTCCTTCATACTCATTGGAAAAGGAATAGTTGGCCCAGACTTTTGATAATCCTTACAGAGTAGAGCTAGGGATTGGATCACACGATCACTGGCACTAGCTGCCACCACATTGCGAAGCCGCAACTCCTGGAATTCCAGAATTTTTGAAAGTTTTCTCGTTATAAAGAGAACTTGTTCCATACTGGACTGAACAATTTCCTCATAAAGCTGAACAGGGATACTGAAATATTTTACCGTTGTCATGGAAGTGGCTGTATAGTGATAAGTTGAATCTGTAAACATACCACCGTATGGGAAGACAGCTCCTTCTTTGATGTAATCCATATACGAGAAGGTGTCAGAAGAGTCAAACTCCTCAATCCGGACATAGCCTTCCACCACTAAAAAGATACGATCGCGTTTATCACCAGCAAAAAATAGGATTTGTCCCTTTGGTATTTCTCTATAATGAAGCTCTACAGCTAATTTATCAAATTTTTCAACTGGAATTTCAGAGAAAGCTGGATGGGATCGAATCAACTGATAATCTTCTTTTGTAATCATTTCTATTCTTTCTTTAGGTTCTTTAGTTATTATATCATATTTATTCACTGACCTCAAAGAATGTCACCAAGATTTTAACCATTAAACCATATTTTGCATAGAAAAAACCTTCCCAAAACTATCTTGGGAAAGGTTCTAATTCCTTAATTGACATTTACACGGTGCCATTCATTGATCACATAGCAGAGTTGACCAAGTAAATGAAGACCGTAACCACTGATCTCCGTACTTTCTGGGGTTGTCCCCCCTAGACCAGCTGTAAAAATTGAGATAAGATAAGGAGTTTGTTCGTAAACAATAGCTTCGACATTCAGGGCTTCCGCTACATAACCAGGTTTTTGCTGAATGACTAAATCTGGTAAATACCGTTTGTAGTATTCATTTGGAAAGGACTCTCCGATTAATTCTAGCAAGGTCCCATACTTTTCTTTGTGGTTCCAAAGATAGTCCAAGACTTGAATATAGTAATCAGATGTCGTTTTGTTTTCAGGACTAATAGTTTTTATTTCTGCACGGGATTTTCCATATTTTTCATACTTCCCATAGACATTGTCCATGCCACCAAAGCGGTCGGCCAAGGCATATGCCGGCGTATTTTCTGAATAGACAAGAGAATAACGTTGCATATCTGGAATCGTCATAGCTCCACCAAAGGCAGCTACATAATTATCATGCTCTCCAAGGTACTCGTAGTAAGTATTGGTAATATCAAATTCATCCGTTAAGTTTAATTTCCCTGCATCGACTTCATCCACGACTAACATATTTAGGGGCAGTTTATAAGTACTTCCCGCTGTCATTGGCTGTAACTCATTCATCGAAAATTGTTGACCTGTCGCAGGATTTTTATAGGTAAAGGTAATTTGGGAAGGATCAATACCATATTCAGCCATGTAGTCTTGTACAACTTCTACCAAGCCTTTATTGGCATAATCATAGACAAGACCCAAATTCTCCATGGTTTCACGATCTTGATCCATGACGGCTTGTTTCTCCTCAGGAGTTTTGACACGAGGAGGTTGGAGGGGTTGCTTCTCTTGCTTGGACCCAGCTGGTTGAGCCGTCGTTCCCTCTTGAGCAAGCGGTGGAACTGGAGCTTGATGTAGATGGAGGTAAGTTAATGCTCCAACTCCTCCTATACATAGTAAAATTCCCAATACAATCATGATCGATCGAACATTAAATATTTTTTTCATATGAAGTTAATTATAAAAGATTCTCTTTAAAATAACAAGGTATTTCTGAATCAGAAAACGATTTCTTCTGGAAGAAACTTTTTTAGCAATCCCGACTGAATCCTTCCTCCTGTTCCTATGAATCTGTCCCCTTTTGACTGTCTTACTTGCGCTTAAAAGATCCCATAATCAATTTAGCAACTTCACGCGCAATGGTACGGAACAAGGAACTGATAAAGGAATCTTTGGCCTTTTCTATACTAGATTTTCGTGGACGGCCCGGACTCCGTTTTTGGCTAGCCTTCTCTTCTGCAACTCTTGTCTTTTCTTCCGCTTCCCTCTCCTTTTCCTTCTCTTCTCTAGCAGATTTTTCAGTCAATTTTTCATAAGCTGATTCATTGTCTACTCGAACAGCATATTTTTGATGGAAAGGAGAGCTGGTAATCAAGGCCAACTGTTCACTCTCGTTTAACAAATCAAAACTGGATTGTGGAGACAAAATATAGGAGCGCTCAACCACACTTGGTTGCCCCTTTTCATTTAGGAAGGAGACTAGAGCTTCCCCTGTTCCCAACTCCGTCAAGACAGTTTCCGTATCAAACTCTGGGTTTGGTCGGAAACTTTGAGCAGCAACTTTGATAGCCTTCATTTCCTTTGGCGTATAGGCACGCAAAGCATGTTGGACACGATTCCCAAGCTGGGCCAATACAGATTCAGGAAGATCTTGAGGATTCTGTGTAATAAAGTAGATCCCCACTCCTTTAGACCGGATGAGTCGAACGACTTGCTCAACTTTTTCAAGGAAGAGCTTGCTCGCATCATTAAACAAAAGGTGGGCTTCATCAAAGAAGAAGACAAATTTTGGTTTTTCTAAATCTCCAACTTCTGGCAAGGTTTCGAACAGACGAGATAACATCCAGATAAGGAAGGTAGAATAGAGTTTAGGAGAGTTGAAGAGACGAGTCGCTGATAGAATGTTAATGTAACCTCGTCCACTGCTATCCAATTGCATAAAATCTTGAAGATCCAAGGCTGGCTCTCCGAAGAATTGATCTGCTCCCTCTTGCTCTAGCACTAACAAGCTTCGTTGAATAGCCCCTACTGATTGTTTACTGATATTTCCATACTGAGCGGAATAATCTGAGGCATGGTCATACACTTCCTTCAAAAGGCTCTGTAAATCCTTCAAATCAATCAAAGACCAATTTTTTTCTTTGGCCAATTTAAAGACAATGGCCAAAATCCCTGTTTGCGTTTCGTTGAGGTCCAATAAGCGAGCTAGTAAAAGAGACCCCATTCCTTCAATCGTTGCACGGACTGGATGGCCTGCTTGACCAAAGACATCCCATAAACGAACTGGAAAAGCTTGAGGTTCAAAAGGATCTGTAATACCTAGTAGCTTATAGCGCTCTTCCATCTTTGGCGTCCATTGTCCAGCTTTTGCAAGACCTGAAAGATCTCCCTTGATGTCTGCTAGAAACACCGGAATCCCTTGCTGACTTAATTTTTCAGTTATCACTTTTAAGGTCACGGTTTTCCCTGTACCAGTAGCTCCTGCAATTAAACCGTGGCGGTTGAGCATTTTTAGATAAAGTGGCGTATCCACTGCTCCTTTTGTAATCGTAATACTTGTCATTTTCATTCTCCCTTTTGTTAAGGCACAGTTTTTTCAGAAAAAGTGACAAGGCTTCTTCCTTATGTAGGAAGCCTTTCTCCTCATTTTCACATACTCCTCTAGTGTATCATTTTCAAGTATAAACGCAAGAAATATCCCTTCCAAAAATGGGAGATTCATTTGAATCTAATTCGACCAATTTGAAAAATAAAAAGCCTGAATCGAGAGGCACCATTAAGCTACCTTTTGATTCAAACTTTTTTTATTATGAAAGCTTATTTAGCTGCTGCGTAAAGCTCATCAACTTTGTTCCAGTTAATTACTGAGAAGAAAGCTTTGATGTAATCAGGACGTACATTGCGGTATTTCACGTAGTAGGCATGTTCCCAAACATCCAAGCCCAAGATTGGTTTCTTCCCTTCTGAGATTGGTGTATCTTGGTTTGCTGTTGAAGTCACTTCAAGCTTCCCTTCTTTGTTAACAACCAACCATGCCCATCCAGAACCGAAGCGTGTTGTAGCCGCTGCAGTAAAGGCTGCTTGGAATTCTTCAAATGAACCGAAAGCTGCATCGATTGCTGCTGCAAGTTCTGCTGAAGGAGCTGTTTTTTCAGGAGTCATCAATTCCCAGAAAAGAGCGTGGTTCAAGTGTCCACCACCGTTGTTGATAAGCGCTTGGCGGATATCAGCTGGGATAGATTCTACATCTGCAAGCAAAGCTTCAAGGTCTTCACCGATTTCAGGGTGTTTTTCAAGAGCTGCATTAGCGTTATTTACATATGCTTGGTGGTGTTTGTCATGGTGCAAGTGCATTGTTTCAGCATCAATATATGGTTCTAATGCATCGTATGCGTATGGAAGATCTGGTAAAATAATTGCCATGGAAAATACCTCTTTTTCTTTATGTATATAAAAATGATAACGCAATCATCTAATTTATTCAACTATTCTGCTTACACCGATGGGTTAGCCAGCTTTAGTAAAGCTAAATCAAATAGATAATCTTTCTCATAAGTTCCCGATTTCATTTGAAAATCGGTATCAATCAAAAGACAAATAGCCTGCTCCAAATAAGAAAGAGAAATTCCTCTACTATCCCTTAGGGCAAATTTGACTTGGTAGGGGTTCACTTTTCGGCCGGTCAGCTCTGATAGGTCTGAAACGATTTGAGATTCTGTCCGTCCCTCTTGCTTCAATAGTTTGACCTGTGTGTAGACGCGGAACTGACTCAACAAAATGGCCAAGAGTTTGATTTCATCTTCGCCTTGTAACCGCAGGTCCTTAACCAAACTACGGGCGGGATCAATTTGTTTCTTTAAGATCATCTGGATTAGATCAAACAGATTATCCTGTAGGGTCTTCGGAATAGCCTCTTCAATATCTGAGATGGTAATGCTCGAAGCTCCCTTGTACGTTTTAAGAAACTCCAAGTTTTTCTGAATCTCACTAAAATCAAAGCCAGATTTAATCAAAAGTTGTTCGAATGCTGGTGAATCAATCGCTAGCCCTAGTGACTTAATCTCTTCCGTGAAATGGGCACGCAACTCTTGTTCCTTTAATTCAGTTGCCTCCAGCACCTGGGCATCCCGTTTTAAAAGCTTGACAATCCTTCGTTTGCTATCCAGTTTTCCTTCCGCAAAAACAATTAAGCGAGTCGTTTCTAAAGGCGCCGATAAGTAATCTTCAAAGGACTGCAATTCATCATCCGTCAGGTATCTTTTTTTCGCGGTCGTCACATCGACAAAATGATCCAAAATCACTATTTTTTCATCCGCAAAAAATGGGAGGCTGACCAAGTCAAGCTCAACTTCTGAATAAGCTGTTTCCTTCATGTCAAAATAAGAATAGTTTAAATCAGATGAATCGTAGCCTACTTTCTTTAAAAGTTGCTCTTTCATCCACTCAAACTGACCAATGTCGTCCCCTGAAAGAACCAGGATAGGAGGAAGGTTCTTGGCACTAATTTTTTTAATTGTTTGTAAAGCCTGCATGTTCTGAAGGTACCTCATTCCACTCTCTAAAATGATACTGAGTCTGTTCCGATTCCATTTTCTTTTCTAGTGGCGCTTTCTCTAGTGGAGTTGGTGGAGCCGAAACAATCTGGGGAATAGCTGAAAAACTGTTGGGCTCCATCAAATGGAAAGGAATACTTGGCGAAGAGACCTCGGGACTCGTCGAAGCAAATCCTTGAGAAACAATTTGGTCCGGTTGCGCCAGTCTAGCAGTTGGAAGGATCAAGAGACAAGCCAAGCATAGCAAACCTGCAAGAGATAAGACTAGAAAAATCGAAATAGGAGATAAAAGGTAGATCAAGATAGGACCTAGAAATAGGAAAATCAAAGCCCAATGAAGACCTGCATCTCTTAAGCGCCGAACGACTACTGCTTGTTGAGGAACAAAAATAAGATAGAGATAGAGGAGAAAAAAGATGCTTAACCAACCCGAAACGTCCATCCCGATCAAAGGAATCACCTCTTCCTCTGATTTCGAATTTGAAAAGAATAAGACCAATTGGTAAATCCAAAAAGGACTTGTAAACAATAAGTGCCAGACTTGGCTTATCCAAAATTCTTTTCTATCTGATCTTCTAGAAAAATCAGCATATTGCATCCAGAACAACTGTAATGATTTCATACTTGTAACCTCATTTCCTTGACTTTATCATAGCAATTTTCAAGCTAGAAATCAAACAGCTCTTATCGAACGGTTTCAATCTTCCACTGATTCCATCCTCTAAAACGAATCGCTCCTTGCTGATCTGTCCGAAAAACCATCATCTGCAACTCTTTAAATCGCTCCAAGGTTTCCTGATGAGGATGCTGGTAACGATTTTTTTCTCCCGCAGATATCAAGGCAATTTTTGCTTGGATTCGCCTTAAGAAGGCTGGGTGAGAAGAGCCCTTAGAACCATGGTGCCCTGCTTTTAATACATCCACGCGCAGTTGAGGATAGCGGGCTAACAAGGTCTTTTCCCCCTCTTCTTCTAAATCTCCTGTAAAAAGGAAGGTCCAACCATAAAACCGGCCATAGAGAACAAGAGAATCGTTATTACTCCCATCTCCTACTTCTACCGGATAGAGAACTTCTGCACTCCCATCAAAGATTGACAGTTGATCACCAGCCTCCAGCGTCTTTACAGGTAGGTTTAACCGTTTGAGCAAACGGACAAAGGAGTCTTTTTTTAAGCTTCCCTTGGAAATGTTGATTTCCTTAATGCTAACCTTAGCCGCAAGGACTTCCAAATCTCCCATATGATCTGTGTCAGTATGCGTGAGAACCATATGGTCAATCTGATCAATCCCTCTACTTTTGAGATAAGGAAGCAAGGTCCGTTCTGCATTGCTAGTAGACCTCCGATTCCTCCATGCTTCCTTTTGGCCAAAGTCCACTTTTCCACCTGTATCAATTAGGATCGTCTTCCCTCGCCAATCACGTAGCAAAATACTATCACCTTGGCCAATATCAATGATGGTAATCTCATTTTCTAAAGGATGCTTCACAATGGCGAATACGGAGCAGACTAAGAGTAGAAAAAGATATCTCCACTTCTTAACCTTTCGCATCTCATAGAGGAAAGCCAATAAGAATAACAGCAAGAGGAAGAAAGAAATACTTGGTTGTCCAAAAACCAAAGATTGACTGGTAAATCCCGCTATAGACTCCATACTTTTTTCCATCCAGATGAAGAAGGGATTCCAGAAGGTCAATGGATATAGAAATGAGAGGAGAAAGACGACACTCAGTCCTGGTAACAAAAGGACATCAAATAAGAGGGAAAAAACAAAGGTTAGAGGAAGAGACCAGGGCTGGTATTCTCCAAAGAAAAAAATCAAAAAAGGAAGAACCCCTAGTGTTAACACCAGACTCTCCTTGACGACTTTTCGTATTCCTGACTTCTCCTCCTCGGAAGAGGTTAGCGTCAATATAAAAGCGTAGGCACAAGATAAGAGTCCTCCAGCAGTCAATAATGAAGAAGGCAGAAAAAGGAGCAACAAGAGGAGGGTCATCCCCATATTCTCCATTCCTTTGAGACCTTGCTGGGCTAGGAGCTTCTGTATAAGGCTTCGAACGACCGAAACCGAAAAGCCCGTCATCCCAGCATAAAGAAGCGAAAACGGATAGAGGAGGGTTGCAACTTTTTCCTGCTCCAATCCCAAGCGAAGAAAGAATCGTCGAAAAGTATCTAAGAAGAAAGCGACCTGCATGCCCGACAAGGCGAACAGATGGATAATCCCCAAGTTCGAATACAGCTGACTCATTTCTTCGAACTCTACATCTAAAAAACCAAAAAGCAAGCCCGTCATATAGTGACTCATGGGCTGGGGGAAATGCTGGTGAACCCACACAAGAGCCTTCCGCCTCCAACTAGACAGGAGGCCTATTAAATCTCTAGGTTCAGCAGGTCTCTTTTCAAGGATCTGGCTGATTTTCAAAAGATGATAGATCCCTTGTGTTTTCAGATAAGCCTGGTAATCAAAGCCCATGAAATTTCGCTGTTTTGTCGGGGTCTCTAATTCTCCTTTTATTCTTAATTCTAGCCCATGATCCAAGTGTTTAAAATAGGCTTGTTCTTCTTTTGTCTGAAGCTGATAGAAAACCTGAAAAGTACGACTACCTGACTGAGCACGAAAGGATAAGGCATCTCCATTCACCTTGATGGTATCTGGTAAGAGCTGAATAACCCTTGGAACCTCTTGATCCCGCGCTTCCTGCTTACCATGTTCGATTCGAAAAGCAAAACAAAGTGTAGCAAACAAGAGAAGCCCTATTAGGATTAGAAATTGTTTGCCATTGTAGCGTCTACTAAACAAGATGAAGAAGGCCAGAAGGAAGATTGGAGCGAGCAAGTGACCTGTATACATCCAATAATAAAGAGCCAAGACGGGAAGAGTCAGATGAAATGGATGAATATTGATGCTTCTAATCCACTGTAACATGCTCTTTTAACTTTTCTAACATCTTTTGGCCAATCCCAGAAACATTTTTCAATTCATCAACAGATTGAAATTTTCCTTTTTCCTCTCGATAAGCAATGATATCCTGAGCTCGTTTTTGACCAATCCCAGAAATAGTCTGTAATTCTGCTTCTGTGGCTGTATTGAGATTAACCTTGCCATCCTTTTGCTGGTTTTCACCACCTGTGGTCCCAGCAGAAGCAGACGCTACAGGCGCCACTTCTTCTCCATTCTTAGCAACATAGACAATAGACTCATCCTCTAATTTTTGAGCCAAGTTGACAGATTGGCTATTGGCTTCGTCTGTCATCCCTCCTGCTTTTTGCACTGCATCATAGACCCGACTCCCCACCGGAAGCTCATAGACTCCCGCTTGTCTGACAGCCCCCTTCACATCCACCATGATTTTCTCATGCGAGGAGTCGGTCTTTTCCTCACTTCTCTCCTGAGAGCTCGAAGTAAAGCTTGAATCTCCCTTAGGAGAACTCTCTTGCTCCACCATTTCTAACTGAGAAATGACCGTTTCCGGTGCTTGTGGGGTTGGCTTAGGCCAAAAGAGAAACACTCCTCCCACCACTAGCCCCACAGCAACCAAGCCTAAAAACAGTTTATATTCCTTGATCTTCTCAATCCATGTCTCCATAAATACCCCTTTTATTTTTATTATTCGTAAAAAATCAAACAAATAAAAAAAGAATGTCAAAAATACATGATTTTTGACATTCTTTTTATCTAGAGAGCTGTCTAGTCTTTCCGATGCTTATCTGGATCCCAAACAAAACTAGCGATATAACTAAACAAGAGGGTCAGTAAAGCGACAACCAAGACAAATGGCAGCAGTAAAAACTTCAACAAACGGATGAGGATAAAAGGTTTTCGGTCGTTGCGGAGTGCCTGAGATTCCGCATCTAAGCGATCAAACTCAGCCTGGATACGTCTTGCAACTTCTTCCACTCCCTCATCATTCATTTTTGCAATATCAGAGATATCAATAGGGTGCCCAAAGTTCATGTCAACCCGTTCACAGGTCGCTAGTCCTTTCAAAGTCATTGGACCCGTATAAGTGACAGGCATAATACGTACCTTGGCCATCTTGGCAATCACGGCAACTCCACCCTTAACATCCTGAGAATGGCGACTTCCACTTGGAAACATAATCAAGGAACGCTTGCTTTTTTTGAGCATATTCACTGGGTATTTAATCGCTGTTGCACCTGGATTTTCACGGTCAATTGGGAAAGCCCCGCACATGCGAATCCACCATCCAAAAATCCGATTGGTAAAGAGTTCCTTCTTAGCCATAAAGATAAATTGCTTGGGTTTGGTCGCAAAGGCCATGTAGACCGGATCCCACCAAGTTCGATGAGGAGCTACGAGAATGTAATTTTCCTCTTGACTCGGAATCAGTTCCTTATGATGGTAATGAGCATTTCCATTCAGAACCCATAAAATAAAGGTCACTAAGCCACGTAAATAGGTATAAAACATGCTTTCTCCTTTGATAATTCTCTTGTTTATCCATTATACCGTATCCTTCTCTTCCCCGCAAATCTTTTCAAAAACTTGATGACTCAACAAACCGACTGCATCTAGTCTTTTTCTTAAAAAAATGATATGATGTTTTTATGGAAATGAATGAATTAAAGGGATTAACCCATGAAGAGGTCCGCAAAAAAATACAGCGTGGCCAAACCAACGAATTTAAAGCGAATACCAGTACCAGTACCTGGCAAATCATCAAGCGCAATGTCTTCACCTTGTTTAATGCTTTGAACTTTGTGATCGCCCTCGCTTTGGTTGCGGTACAAGCCTGGAGCAATCTGGTCTTTTTTGCAGTCATCTGCTTTAATGCCTTATCCGGAATTGCCACAGAGCTTCGCGCTAAACGGATGATTGATAAATTGAACTTGATGAGTAAGGAGCTCGTCACTGTTATCCGAGCTGGGGAAGAGGAAACCATTGATCCAGAGGAAATCGTCCTTGGCGACCTGATTAAGCTATCTGCTGGAGACCAAATTCCGAGTGATGCCATCGTTCAAAAGGGAGTTGCTGAAGCCAACGAAGCCATGCTGACGGGAGAAAGTGACTTGGTTCTCAAGGAAGAGGGAGATGAACTTCTATCCGGTAGCTTCTTAGCGAGTGGCCAGGTCTACGCTCGTGTCAAACGTGTGGGGGCCAATAACTATGCTAATAAATTGATGGTAGAAGCAAAAACTCTCAAACCCATCAATTCTCGCATCCTCTACAATCTCGCAAAAATCTCTAGTTTTACTGGAAAGATTATTATCCCATTTGGAATCGCCCTCTTCTGTGAAGCCTTTTTGATTAAACTGCTTCCAATGAAAGATTCTGTGATTACCTCTTCCACTGCTCTCCTCGGCATGTTACCAAAAGGGATTGCCCTTCTGACAGTGACTTCTCTCTTGACAGCCGTGATCAAGTTAGGGATGCGCAAGGTCTTGGTCCAAGAGATGTACTCTGTGGAAACCTTGGCTCGTGTCGATACTCTTTGTTTGGATAAGACAGGAACCATCACCCAAGGAAAAATGACCGTCAAAGGCATTCACTCCCTGTCTGAACACTTTTCTGAAGAAACTATCGAAGTTATTCTCGCTGCCTATATGCAAAATTCTGAGGATAACAACCCAACTGCCCAAGCTATCCGCAAAGCATATGGTGAGCTAGAACACGCTTATACAGCTGAATCAATCATTCCATTTTCAAGTGATCGAAAATGGGGTGCCATGACCCTGACCAACTTGGGGACCATTTATTTAGGGGCCCCAGAAATGCTCCTCAAAGAAAATCCTCCAGCGGTATTGGAAGCCCAAGCCCATGGATCACGGGTCTTGATCTTAGCTCGCAGTGTGGAAGCCATCGATATGCATGATTTGACTTTGCCAAGTGATGTAGAAGCAATCGCCGTCATTGAAATCCTCGATCCAATCCGCGAAGGAGCTGCCGAAACCTTGGATTATCTTCGCTCTCAAGATGTAGATCTCAAAATCATCTCTGGTGATAATCCAGTCACTGTTTCTTACATTGCTAAGGAAGCTGGTTTTGAAAGCTACGAAAGTTATATTGACTGTTCTAAGATTGAGGACGATGAGTTGGTGGACCTAGCTGAAAGTACAGCCATTTTTGGACGGGTTTCTCCTCATCAAAAGAAACTCTTGATTCAAACCCTCAAGGCTGCTGGTCGAACCACTGCCATGACAGGGGACGGGGTCAATGATATCCTAGCCTTACGAGAAGCTGACTGCTCCATCGTGATGGCCGAAGGCGATCCTGCAACTCGTCAAATTGCCAATCTCGTCTTGTTAAACTCAGACTTCAATGATGTTCCAGAAATTCTCTTTGAAGGTCGTCGGGTCGTCAACAACATTGGACGAATCGCACCCATCTTCTTTATTAAGACCATTTACTCCTTCATTCTGGCGATTATCTGTATTGCAAGCGCCCTTTTATTTGACATCAACTACTTGTTGATCTTCCCATTTATTCCGATTCAGATTACGCTGATTGACCAGTTTGTCGAAGGGTTCCCTCCATTTGTCTTAACATTTGAACGAAACATTAAGCCAGTGGAAAAACACTTCCTCAAACGCTCCTTGCATCTGGCCTTACCAAATGCCTTGATGGTTGTCTTTAGCGTCTTATTTGTTCGTTTATGGGGAGCTCATCATGGCTGGTCTAGCCTGGACATGTCTACCCTTTCCTACTACTTGTTAGGATCTATTGGCTTCTTGTCCGTTATTCGAGCTTGCTTGCCACTCAATATCTGGCGAGGTCTCTTAATTATCTTCTCTGTCTGCGGTTTCTACCTTTCTGCCTTTTACTTGAAAGGTCTGATTGAAATCGGAACATTGACAGCTGTGACCTTCCCAGTCTACCTTGCCTTGATGGCTCTCTTTACGGGAATCTTCATCTTGGCGACCATTTATCAAAAATATGAATTTGATTAAACAACTCTTGGATAAGGATGGGACGAAAGTTCTGTCCTTATTTTTTCTTATCCCTTTCTACGCTTTTCCCCGCTCTCTTTTCATGCTATAATAAAGCCATGAACAATATCGAATTAAAAGACGGCGAACGCGTCAACCAACTATTTTCAAGCGATGTGAAAATCATTCAAAACAGAGAGGTTTTTAGCTATTCTATTGATAGTGTCCTTTTGTCACGTTTTCCTAAGTTGCCCAACCGTGGTCTGATTGTCGATCTTTGTGCCGGCAATGGCGCTGTCGGACTCTTCGCTAGCACGCGCACCAAAGCAACCATCGTTGGAGTGGAGATACAAGAAAGACTCGCCGACATGGCAGAGCGTTCCATCCAATTGAATGGCCTCTCCGACCGCATGTCCATGATTACCGATGATTTAAAAAACTTGCCCCACCATTTCCCTGGTAGTAAAATCGACCTTATTCTCTGTAATCCTCCTTACTTTAAAGTGGACGAGCACTCCAATTTAAATGAGAGCCCTCATTATTTGCTAGCCCGTCACGAGATCACCACCAATTTGGACCAAATTTGTCAAGTGGCCCAACGAACTCTCAAGTCCAATGGCCGACTCGTCATGGTGCATCGTCCGGATCGCTTCTTAGATATCATCGAAACCATGAAACGCTTCAATCTGGCTCCCAAACGGATTCAATTTGTCTATCCCAAGGTCCATAAAGATGCCAACATGCTCCTCATTGAGGCCATTAAAGATGGATCGCGGGATGGTCTAAAAATTCTTCCTCCACTGTTCATCCATGAAGAAGATGGAAGCTATACGCCGGAGATTCATGAGATTTACTATGGAAACTAAAGCTTATATGTATGTAGTCCAGTGTGCGGATGGGACCCTCTATACTGGCTACACCACCGATATCGAGCGCCGTATCAAAACCCACAATGCTGGCAAAGGCGCAAAATATACCCGTCCCAGACTTCCTGTGACTTTGATCTACCAGGAGTCTTTCCCCGACAAAAGAGCTGCTATGTCAGCCGAGGCACTCTTTAAACGGAAGAGCCGAGAGGAAAAACTGACCTATATCAAGCATCAACAATCCAAGCTAGATCCAGAACATAAAGAAACTAAATAATTGTTTGCACACTAAAAGGAGCCCCAAGAGCTCCTTTTTTTAATCATCTAAGATTCGTCATCAAGGGTCTTCAAAAAAGCCCAATTTCCAACGCTTTGTTTTCCATAGTCTAGCACCATAGAATCTAATAGGACGAATTCATTTTTTTCATAGAAGAAGACATTTTGTTGCGTACTAGTAATCAAGCCTAGACGCTTACACCCTTTGGCCTTTACGTAAGGTTCAATCCCGTTTTGGAGAAAATGACTACCAACCCCTTGACCCTGAACAGTTGGGCTCACAGCTAATATCATTAGATACCAATCAAAGTTTCCAGATTTTTTTAAATGTTGCTCCGAACGCTCCACTAGGTCCAGATATTTCATCAATTTCCAAGGGCTAATGTAACGGAACAATTTGATAATTCCATTTAGTAGGTAAGAGACCATTGAGAAATCTTTTTGTTGCAAGAGCCCTACTGCTATAATTTCTCCATCTCGTTCAGCAACTAAGCACGTTTCCCCTTTGATGTAGAGCTTGACTAACAAGGTATGCAATAGTTCAATAAAAGCTGGAAAGTATTCAGGCTTTTTTAAATCTTCTTTAATGACGGTTAAAAATGGATAATTCATAAAAGCATCAGCACAGACTTTTCCAATTAGCTTGTACTCATCTAGCCTTGCTTCTCTATATACGATCCTTTCCATACGCCAACTCCTTCATTCTAATGAAACTATTATACTCTAAAACACTCTTATTTTCGATTGTAATGTGAAATTATCACATAAACCCTTACAAATTAGAAGCCATTTGAATAGTGAATGAAAGCTTAATCAGATTTATGAACATTGGGAACCAATTTTTGATGAATGACGGAACTACTCCTGCATAGAAACAAAAAAATAGTCCTTCTAGATTTTTCTAGAAAGACTATTTGATACGTTAGGAACAAAGAAATTAAATACGCTCTTTCCAAGAAGTTGCGACTTGGAGCTTTTCTACCTTTTCTTTAGGGACTAGGTCGCCCTTCTTTTTCCCAAAAACGATTCCTTTTCCAATGACAATCAGTTCTTCCCCTTTGTCATTCCTCACCAGAGCAACATTGTGATTGAGTGGATTCAAAATCCGATACATGGTACTCTCCTTGATAGTTTATTTAAGGTTTAGGGTATAAAAAATGACCACAAATGAGATCAGAGAGGTTTCTCCCCGATTCATCTGTGATCATGCGTAATCTAACTTACTAACACTCACCTTGTATTCACTTATGGATTAAGTATAGCACACGCTTTTGTTTTTGTAAACCCTTTCTTAACAACTTTTTAACTTTTTTGTTTTTTTCTAAGAAATAGCTGTTTATCGTTGTATTCTCTGGGCTCTTCAAGGAAATTCGAACGCCCATCGTTAAAGGAGTGGTCTACACTGTTAAATACGCTCTTTCCAAGAAGTTGCGACTTGGTCCAAGACTTGGTTGAGTTCTTCAATGTTGCGACGACCTTCGGTACGCAACCATTCACGAGCTGCAGCTTCCCCATTCTTGATGTAGGCTTCTACAGATCCAGCCCAAGTTGCACGGCCACAAAGAACTCCGTTGAAGTTCGCTCCTGCTTCATGCGCAAAAACTAAGGTTTCTTGGAAGAGTTTAGCAGAAACACCTGCACTCAAGTAGATATATGGAAGGTTAGTTGCTGCTTCTTGTTCTTTAAAGAAGGCTGCAGCCTCTTCACGGCTATGAACAATTTCACCATCTCCAAAGCCTTCTACGTATTTGACGTTAACAGGAACTTCTACTTTCAAAACATCGATGTTAAAGCGTGGGTCTGAGAAGACTTTCATAGCTTCGATGACTTTGCGAGGTTTCACTTTAGCGTATTCTACAGAACCTGCATCAGCGATGGTTTCATCGTAAGCCAAGATTTCAAGGAAGAATGGAATTTCTTCTGCCGCACATTCTGAACCGATGCGTTCGATATAGGCTTGTTTTTCTTGGTTGAGTTCATCAGCACTATCCACATCATAGTAGAGCAAGAATTTCACTGCATCTGCACCTTGTTCTTTGATGCGTTTAGCTGACCAAAGGTTGAGGCAGTCTGGCAGACGCTTGGTGCTTGAAGTGTCGTAGCCTGTTTTTTCATAAGCCAACAAGAGCCCCGCTTCCGCATCCAAAACCTTAGTCGCTGGAAGTCCATACTCAGGGTCCAAGAGCATAGAAGATGCGAATGGGGCTATGAACAATTTCACCATCTCCAAAGCCTTCTACGTATTTGACGTTAACAGGAACTTCTACTTTCAAAACATCGATGTTAAAGCGTGGGTCTGAGAAGACTTTCATAGCTTCGATGACTTTGCGAGGTTTCACTTTAGCGTATTCTACAGAACCTGCATCAGCGATGGTTTCATCGTAAGCCAAGATTTCAAGGAAGAATGGAATTTCTTCTGCCGCACATTCTGAACCGATGCGTTCGATATAGGCTTGTTTTTCTTGGTTGAGTTCATCAGCACTATCCACATCATAGTAGAGCAAGAATTTCACTGCATCTGCACCTTGTTCTTTGATGCGTTTAGCTGACCAAAGGTTGAGGCAGTCTGGCAGACGCTTGGTGCTTGAAGTGTCGTAGCCTGTTTTTTCATAAGCCAACAAGAGCCCCGCTTCCGCATCCAAAACCTTAGTCGCTGGAAGTCCATACTCAGGGTCCAAGAGCATAGAAGATGCGAATGGTGTCAATTCTTCAGCCACCAAGACCTTCAATTCTTCCATTTGAGCCACGGTTGGTTCTGTGTCTTGGTACTGAGCCATGAGGCGTTTCAAGGCACCACGTTGGTCAAAGGCCAAGGCTGAGATCACACCCTCTTTGGTGCTCAATTTTTCTAAATAGTTGCGTTTTTGTTCTGTTAATACCATCTTATACCTCTTTTACAATTATATTCTGATACAAATCATCGTAGTGGGCCATATTGACATGCCCTGTCATCTTTTCTTGGGCATTTAGCATCCCTAGGACCATAGCATGGGTCAAGAGGGCCGCGTCATCTTTTCCGCTACTGAGGGCGGCAGAGATCCCAGCCACGGTTGAATCTCCAGATCCCACTGGATTGACCACTTCAATTTTTGGAATATCGACCTTATAGAAGCTGTCTCCGTGTTTGGCAAAGGCACCATCTCCACCTAAGGAGACGATAATCCATTCGATTCCTTCAAACAGTGGGTCTTTCAAAACTTCTTTTAAGTCCTCAAAATCAGCTGAAACATCCCGTCCTAAGAGTTGAGATAATTCTTCGCGATTGGGTTTAATCACCGTTGGTTTGAATGGTGAGTGAAGGACCGCTTCTAAAGATTTGCCTGATGAATCAAGTACAACCTTGCGTCCTGCTTCTTTTGCAATCTCAATTAGGCTCGCATAATAGTCCACTGGTAGCCCTGTAGGAAGACTCCCTGAAATAGCAATCACATCCGCTGTCGGCATGAGGAGTTTGAAATGATGAAGGAATCCTAAAGCTTCCGTCCGGATAATTTCTGGACCTGCTTCTAAGATTTCTGTTTGATTTCCTTCATGCAAGATGGCGATACAGTTTCGCGTATCTCCCAGGATATCATAGAAGAAGGATTGGACATCTCGTGGAAGATGGGTCTTGATGAATTGACCATTGGTCCCCCCAACAAAACCTGTTGCTCCAACTGTTTCACCGCTCTCAGCTAGGACACGGGTGACATTTAACCCTTTACCACCAGCCGTCTTAGAAACTTCCGACACACGATTCACAGTATCCAACTTTAATTCTTCCAAGGGATAAGAAATATCAATGGAAGGATTCAAGGTGACAGTTAAGATCATAAGCTCACCTCTTAGTCGTGGTATTCACCACGATCCCATTTTTCAAGGAATTCTGTAAAGAAGTCTGCATCCTCTTGGTGATCATTATGGGTTTCCAAATGTTGAATCTTGGCAATCAATTTCTTGTTTTCTTCACTTGGTTTGTATTCAGCATGGATGAATGCTTCAATGATATCACACATGAGCAATTCACCGGTTACTTTCCCACCAAAACCAATGACATTAGCATTGAGTTCTTCTTTTGCATAAAGAGCCGTTGTCATGTCGCGTACCAAGGCTGAACGAATTCCAGGAACCTTGTTAACAGCGTTGTTAATTCCAACACCAGTACCACAGATACATACTCCAAGATCAGCTTGACCACTAGCTACTGCTTCTCCGACTTTTTTCCCAAAAATTGGGTAGTGGGTACGCGCGTGGTCATAGGTTCCGAAGTCAAGAACTTCATAACCTTTTGATTTCAAAAATTCAGAAACAGCCATTTTTTCATTTGTGACAATATGGTCACATCCAATTGCAATTTTCATTCCTTTACTCCTCCCCTTAGCACATCTTGTTGAGCATATCGACACGGATTTGGTGGCGACCGCCGTCATACTTACCGTTTACAAAACCTTTGGCGATATTTTTGGCCAATTGGTCACCTACGATTTGAGCGCCCATGGTGATCATGCGAGAATTGTTGTGGCCACGAGTCATATAAGCAGAACGCTCATCTGAAACTTCTGCCGCAACCATTCCTTTAATTTTAGTAGCAACCATGAATGGACCAGCTCCATAAGCATCAATAACAATACCAAGATTGTCTTCTGCTTGTTTGACTTCCTTAGCAACAGCCAAGGTCACATCCACAAAGTCTTGCCCTTCTTCTGTCACATCCACTACTTGGAAACCTTCTGCTTCCAAATATTCTTTGACTACTTCTTTTAAGCGGATACCTGCTGCATCCGCACCAATAATAACTGACATATTATGCTCCTTCTTTTAATTCATTTTTCAATCAAATACAGAAACTTCTATATTCAACAACATTATTATCTATAAAATTTCGATTTCAAAACTTAGTTCAGCTGTTTGACCTGCTGGCAAAAGTCGAACTTGCTTTTTATATTCCAAATAATCACTCTCTTCAAGGGAAGTGGATAAACCAGACCAAGGTTCTAATGCGATAAATGGCCCTTTATTTGGCGTTGTCCAGATAATCAAGTTTGAAAAATCTGGAAAATGCAGACTTACCCCCTTCTCATGCTTTTTAGAGCGGAGAGTCACCCTTCTTGATTGTAAGCAATCTAAGGTGATGGCATCCTTTTGGAAGAGATCGTAATCGAGATTTAGAATTTTCTCTTGCTGTAAGAAAGGTGTCCGATCAAAGACGT
This sequence comes from Streptococcus ilei, assembly GCF_000479335.1. Classification (NCBI taxonomy): domain Bacteria; kingdom Bacillati; phylum Bacillota; class Bacilli; order Lactobacillales; family Streptococcaceae; genus Streptococcus; species Streptococcus ilei. Next base: position 134,510 of record NC_022584.1, on the reverse strand, counting down.
TTAGCAAGCCTGTCTCTGGATAGGATTTTGGAATGCTACAGGTCTCTTCTTGTTCGAACTCCAGGTAGTAATCTTCAAACCCTTCATCCGCCAGCAACGGACAATTAAATCCTGGATGACCACCAACGAAAAAGGGCATGACTCCTTCTTCACCAAGATGGTGAACCCGATAGGTTACTTGAATGGTTTTACCTAGCAATTGATAGGAAATTTCTAATCTGAAATGGTAGGGATATTGCTGATACATTTCTTCCGTATCTTCTATCCCAAAAGTCACCTGATCTTTTGTTTGCTCTACCAGCTCAAAATTTTTCTTGCGAACTAGCCCGTGGCGAGGGATCTTCCCAACACCTTGAGGGCGATACAAGGTCGTATCATTTCGAACCGAACCACAGATAGGAAAGAGAACTGGGGCTTGGCCACTCCAATACTGAGCATCACCCTGCCAAAGATATTCGATACCATCCTGATCTTTGATAGAGGCCAGCTCACCACCTAACTCCTTGAAACAAACTTCCAGATCATTATTTTTTAAAGCTATCCTCATATTTCACTCCTTAGCATGTTATTTTAGAGAAAAAACTAGGCTACCCCTCCATATCTGGAAAATTGATACCCTAGTTTTATCAAGTTACATATTTAGGAGCGGATTATTTTGCATTTGCTGCGTATTCTTCGTTACGTTTGATCATTTGTTTTCTGTACCATGCAAAGATTCCAACGTAGAATGCTAAGAAGGCAACAACACCAATGATCAATTTAATATCACCAGTTGTTGCATTACCGATTGTCCAACCGAGCAATTTTTCAACAGGTCCTTCAAGAGTTGAGTGAGTGATCAATTGAGCTTTGTCAACTCCTTCTGGAAAGGCTTTTACACTTTTCGCCAATTCAGTAGCGAATGGTGCAATAAGAGTACCTGAAAGAAGGAAGAGTGGCAACAAGAGTGTTCCAAATACAATCATACGGATCAATTTACCACGTGTTACAACCAACAAGGCTGGAGTCACACCCATAGCGATGATCCCTGCAAGTGGCAAGATACCATTTCCAACTTTAGAAAGAAGCACTGCTTCGATCAACATGATTGGTGCAAGTACGTTGGCACAAGCCCAGATTTCTGCACGACCAGCGATAAATGGCCAGTCCAAACCGATATTGAATTTACGTCCTTGAAGACGTTTAGTAGCAACGTTTGTAATACCTTGTGACAATGGTTCTACCGCTGCGATGAACCAAGAACCAATCAATGAGAACAATTCCAAGCAGACACCGGCAGTCAAACCAAGGCTCAACCAACCTTTAATAACCAATTCCCAAGTTTTAGCATCAGCTACATCAGCAACTGGATGTGGAGTACCCATGATACCGATGACAATACCAAGAAGGAAACCGATGAAGAATTTAGATCCCCAGAAACCAATTTTCTTGTTCAATTTAGCTGCGTCAAAGTCGTATTTGTCAAGACCTGGGAAGAATTTGTCAAAGATTTTATCCAAAACCATGATGATTGGGTTCATCATGTAGTTCATGTGAGTTGAAGTCATAGGTGATGAACTTGGTGCATTCAACAAATCGTCAAATGTTGGTTTCATCAAGTCTGAGTTGATGATTTTCATAATCCCTACAAGAACAACTGCAAGAGTGGCAACTAAGAGGGAAACTCCTGCGCTAACTCCATTTTTATCCGCATACCATTTAATCAAAAGACCTGTGATAGACAAGTGCCAGATATCAAAGATATCGACATCAAGTGTATCTGTTTTCTTCATTGCAAGCATGACAATGTTGACAACCAACATAACTAGCAAGAAGTAAAGTGTCCAGGCAGACCCCCAAGTGATGGTAGCAAGTGGTGCCCAACCAACGTCTGTGATATTCAATTGAATACCAGTGTTCTCAACGAATTTTGCAAGAGACGCTGAGAAAGCTCCATTCAACATACCGATGATTGCACCGATACCAGTAAGGGCGATGGCAAGTTTAATACCACCTTCAAGCGCTTTGGAGAATTTCACTCCAAACAAGAGAGCCAATAAAGTCAAGACGATCAACATGATGATCGGTGCGCCCATATCTAGAATGGGTTTGAAAAACTTATTGGCAAAATCGATAATGCCATTCATAATAAATCCTCCCGATTTATATTTTTATATTTTACAAAATTAAGAATGTTAGCAACTCCCAATATAGGAATCGCTTACAAAGAAAAGAAGAACAAATTAGCTTAACCCATGTTCTTTGATGGCTGCTTCGATATTGTCATATACCGGAGCGCTCATAGCTGGAATACGGAACAAGATTGGACCAGCTTCAACTACTGGAATACCAGGGTCAAAGCCTAGATCTGTTGCAGCGATTGGCGTGAAGATATCATAACCTCTAATCAAGTCTTCATTGACATCTTTTACCATTACCGCATCACATTGTACATCATATCCACGGTTTGAAAGCTCTTCTTCTAGAGCACTTTTAATTTGGTGGCTTGAGTTAACCCCTGCACCACAGGCAGCTAAAATTTTAATCATTTGAATGACCTCCATTATAAATATATTTAATTGTTACTATTAAGCAATCGCTTCTGTGATATAGCGATATAAGTCTTCTTCATTTTCCAATTTCGACATGTTTTCAAGATTTCCGTTTGTCGTAAAGAAATCCATCAAATGCGCCAAAATGTTTGTTTGGCTGGAACTAGAATTGTTAATGATGAAGAATAAAAGCGAGACTTCTACTTCCTTATCAGGTGCGATCATATTGTGGAAGGTTACCGGATTTTTTAATCGAACGACTACAATATTCTCTGTCAGGTTATGGATAATATCCGTATGAGGAATGGCCACATTTGGCAAATCCTTTCCTAGAAATTCCATATCTAAACCTGTAGGGAACGATTTCTCTCTTTCTTTCAATGCAGCTCTATAAGAATCTGTCACAATCTGACGTTCTTCCAATAAAGTTGCAACCTGATCAAACAATTCTTCTTGATTCCCAACATCTAGGCAAAAGACTAATTCCCGATTAAACAGTTGATTTAATCCCATCTTTTCACCCCTTCCACTTTTACCTTTTTTTAATTTACACGATAAGTATATCACTATATGAATGCGCTGTCAATTACAATATGTAATTTTTTGTTCTTTTTTGTTTATTTTTTTACAGATTTATTTGTAGGTCCTCCCCTATGAAAAAGACCAGAATCTGCTTGAATCCTGGCCGTTTAGCTGTTACTTTGCTAATTTTTACAAAATTTTTGTATAAGAATTGTATTTCTCACGCACCTTTTTAGAGATTGAATGATCTGTAATCACCGCATCTAAATCATCTAGACGGTAAAAGGCATAGAAAGAATAGCTATCAAACTTACTGTTATCTGCTACTACATACTTTTCAATAGCATTGTTGAGAATGATTTTATTACCATTTCCTTCTTCTTCGTTTGCTGTCATTGCTGTATGACCATCAATCCCATTTACCCCGATAAAGGCTTTCGAAACTTTTATTTCCTTTAAGAGCTTATTTGCAAACTGTCCTACAAAGGTCTGCGTCTTGACCCTATAGCGTCCGCCAACTAAAATGATGTCACAATTAGGTTGGTCTTTTAATTTTTCAAAAATAGGCAAGGAATTGGTGACAATACTGACATGTTTCCCATCAAGATAATCGCCGATAAAATCTGTAGTTGTCCCTGCTCCAATAAAAATTGTATCGCCTTCATCAATTAAAGCTGCACATTTTTGAGCAATCTCCCTTTTCTCTTCTACATTCAACATGTTCTTCTCTGTATGGGAAACTTCTATCAGGCTATCTTTGATTTTTCGATGGGCCCCTCCATGAACACGGACCAATAGACCTTGTTCCTCTAAGTCTATCAAATCCCGGCGAATTGTCATATCGGTGACACCTAAGAGATCGCTTAGATCCTTAACAGAGACCACTTCATTTTTATCCAACTCTTGTAAGATTGCTACATGTCTACTCTCTTTCATATGACGTCCTACTTTCCTGATTATGCTTTTATTATACTATAAAAGTGAACAATTTCAATAAGAAACAAACATTTCACTCTAATTTTTCTATATTAACCACTTATTTTGTTGATCGTTTTTGTGTAATGATCATTTTTTTGTTCTTTTTTTTAAAAAAAGTAGATTTTTTTTAGCAAACCTGTTGACAGGGCTAAATAAAAGTTGTATTCTTAATATGTTAACAGAATTGATAGCGCTGTCACAAGATGATAGCAAACGTTTTGTTTACGAATTTCGGTCTCCTTATAAATATACAAGGGTAAACATGTGTTTACCCTTGTATATTTTATTTATCCCCTTTGTTCCGAATCACAAAGCCTGTTTTCTTCTCACTTGAAGTATTGCGAGGTTTTTTATGATCCTTGCGGTAACGCTTCTCTTTATCAAATCGATCCTTTGAGCGTCCACCTTTACGATAGTCATCACGACGTCCATTGCCACGGCGTTCATGGTCTCGACGGTCGTCTCCACGACGGCCACCGCGACCAGACTTGCCTTTTCCGCCAAATCCACCACCAGACGGTTTAAACGGTAGTGGTTTTTCACGCGCAATTTCAACCTCTGGAAGACTGTCTGGATCCTGAACCGTCAAGCTAAGGATGTACATAGCCAATTCTTCTGGGCTGAATTCTGAAGCCAATTGACGAGCATCCTTGCCAAACTTCTCAAAGTTGCTACGAATCTCCTCATTAGCAAAATCACGTTCGATTTTCTTAAGAGCTACTTGCTTCTTAGCTTGGAAGGCTTCTTCTGCACTTGCTGGCTTGAGACCTTTCATGCGTTTTTTAGTCAAGTTCTCAATGATTTGGAGATAACCCATTTCATTAGGTGAAACGAAGGTAATTGACTGACCTGACTTACCTGCACGCCCTGTACGACCAATCCGGTGAACATAACTCTCAGGGTCTTGAGGAATATCATAGTTGTAGACATGGGTCACGCCTGAGATATCCAAACCACGAGCAGCAACGTCTGTTGCAACAAGGACATCGAGGTTTCCATTTTTAAAATCACGAAGGACACGAAGGCGTTTATTTTGGTCCAAATCTCCATGAATCCCTTCTGCACGGAAACCACGGATCTTCAATCCACGAGTTAACTCGTCTACACGGCGTTTCGTACGACCAAAAACGATTGACAATTCAGGTTGATCAACATCCATCAGACGTGTCATGGTGTCAAATTTTTCTTGTTCTTTAACACGGATATAGTACTGGTCTACCAGTTCTGTTGTTAATTCTTTGGCAGCAATCTTGACATGCTCAGGTTCTTTCATGAATTGAACACCGATCCGTTTGATGGCATCAGGCATGGTTGCTGAAAAGAGGAGAGTCTGACGATTTTCTGGGACACGTGAGATGATTGCTTCGATATCTTCCAGGAATCCCATATTAAGCATTTCGTCTGCTTCATCAAGGATGAGAGTTTCAATATCTTGTAATTTCAAGGCCTTGCGTTTAATCAAGTCTAGGAGACGTCCTGGTGTTCCTACAACGATATGAGCCCCTGATTTAAGTGCCTTAATTTGTTTTTCAATACTTGAACCACCGTATACTGAACGGACTTTCACACCCTTACTACGACCAAAGCGGAAGAGTTCTTCCTGGCTTTGAACAGCCAGTTCACGAGTTGGGGCGATGACCAAAGCTTGGATAGTTGCTTCTTCTGTACGAATTTTTTCAAGGGTTGGCAAGCCAAAGGCTGCTGTTTTCCCTGTACCAGTCTGTGCTTGACCGATTACATCTTTACCTTCAAGAGCCAAAGGAATGGTTTGCTCTTGGATAGGACTTGCTTCTACAAATCCTGCTTTTTCAATTTCTGCTAACAAATCAGCAGAAAGATTAAATTCATTAAATTTCACGTTATTCTTCTTTCTAAAGATGGTGCGAAGCCATCCTATAGCGCTTAGTTTATACTTTTCTTGTCATGACGTACTTTCATAACTTTTATGAAAGATCGTGTTGCTTCTTTTCCACGAAAGAAAAGTACTGCTTTCTTTGCAACCTATCTAGTATACCACAGACCTGGTTTAAAAGATAGTAAAACGAAACAAGTTAAAAGCTTTTTATTGTGTAACCCCTTTCAAAAAAAGTTTTTTCACCTTTGTTTCATTAATATAACCCCTTTTTTATTTCTTTTTAAATTTGCAATAATATAAAAGACTGTGAAGTCTCTTCTTTACTTTGAACCATCTCAGAAAAACAGCCTTACATTAGGCTTTCTAAAGGTTTTTTCTCACAAAAACCCCTTTTATTTTGGGTTTGTTTTCTTGATTTTTAAAATAAAAGTATGTATAATAAATTTAGTATTTAGGATATTTCAGTATAATTAAAATGCTTCATTCATTTAACTGATTCAACGATTCAATCCAATTATAAATTGTTTATAATCCACTCAGTACTTTTAAATCTACTCCTACTATTTCCAAGAAGATTATGTACAGTCGATCACTTGTATCAAAACTGCCTCTTCTTCTTAGGGGAGGCAGAGTTAAAAATGAAGGATTTTCTGAAATAGCCAAGATACGAAAGAGGTAAGGAATTTCTTCCCTACCTCTCTTTTTTTATCGTTTATGGGCAATCCAGCGCAAAATTCGTGATAAAATCATCCACAAGACCAAGCTAGCAATCGAAATATAAATCCAGGCATTGGGATCGTCTGTAAATGGTAATGGAACGTTCATTCCAAAGAAACCAGTGACAACTGCTAAGACCGCTAAGAGTGCTTCCAAGATGGTCAAGGTGGTCAAATTGTCATTCAGATTGTTATTTAGGATGTTATTGTAGGAGCTAGACAACTGTTGCAAGACTTGACAGTTCAACTCCGTCATATATACCAACTGTCTGGCCTCGATCATGGCATCATCAAACTGTTCTTTTTCAACATCATCAAATTGGCGATAGATTAGGTGAGCCTTGATATGTTCCAAGAGCATACGATTTTGCTTGGCAGCGGATGCCAGATAGACCATACCTGTTTCCACGTCAGAAAGAGCATAAAGATTTTTACTAGTTGTCGTTTTTCGTAAGAGACGAGTGATTTCATCCTTGTGCTTATCTAGACGCTCAATAATCGGATAATAAGCATTACTAATCATCTCAAGCCCTGCAAATAAAAGCTTAAAGGTCGATAAACTCTCGTGATTATCGACATAGCGTTCCATTTGTGCAATAATATAGGCGTTGTCTCGGTTACTAATAGTCACAAGACGTGGTCCCTGGACAATGAAGGTCATCGGAATGGTTTCATAATATTCCTTTTCCTTTTCCATGTCCAAGACATTATAGATAAATGTTACGGTCCCATTCTCACGGTTGTAATCCATGTGGGCACGTTCGTTTTTATCCAATGCATATTCAATGGTTTCTTGATCAATACCATACTTTTGGTACAACTGGGAGGTTTCCGCAATCAAGTCAGAATCAATATTAATCCAACTCCGGCCATCTCCTAACTTTTTTTCAACGAACATTTTGCTCCCTCTTTACCTTATCTGCCAGTGCTCCTATCCGATTGTCCTAAATCGCTAGATGAAGACTATTTAAATTTATTTTTTATCAACGCAAAACAGCTGCTGCCAAGGCCTGCTGGATTTCGATGACACTATTGTCGCTCTTAAATTGAAGTGTTTCTGATGGTTCTACAGCTGATGAAACCCAAATTTTTAATTCAGCATCCAAATCAAAATGACAAGATGTTTCTACTGAAAAACGCGAAATAGAACGATAAGGAAGGGATTTATATGATGTCTTCTTCCCTGTCATTCCTTGCTTGTCCACCAAAATCAGACGGTACTCAGTAAAGACAATCAAGTCACGAATCAAACTAAAAGCCAGAGTTACCTGCTCACCTGGAACTAGGATATCCCCTAAATCTTTTTCAACCTTATCGACGTCTTTTTGAGAAGCATTGCCCATCAAACCTGCAAAAATACCCATGATTATTTCCTCCACAACTTGTGCATTTTCTATCTTAATAACTATACCATATTTTTTGCGAGTTAAAAAGTTGCGGGAACGTTTTTTAGATAGTATAATGAAAGAGTCACAAGAGGAGCAGCTGCTGAGATTGGCTAGATGGAATACCAAAAGTGTTCGTTACCGGCCTAAACTCTTACCACCTGATCAGGTTAGGACCTGCGTAGGGATGTGTCTCAAAACAGAATGAAATAGAGAACTTCTATGACAACGTTTTGATGTGGCAACAAATGAGCCAATCAAAACGATTGGTATAGGAGGTTTTTTTATGTCGAAAACTACGGTTCGACCAATGATTGAGGTTGCTCTTTTAGCGACCATTGCTTATATTTTGGATTTGGTTACTCAACCGATGTCCTTAGGTCCTTGGATTTCTCTATCTTTTAAGATGGTTCCCATCTTTCTCCTCAGTTTCCGCTGGGGCGTGAAGGCTGGTGCCATGGGAGGCTTCATCTGGGGATTGTTGCAAGTCGTGACAGGGGAAGCAGCTGGTGGTTGGTTGACTCCAATCCAAGGTTTCTTAGAGTACTTTGTAGCCTTTAGTCTTATTGGACTGAGTGGAACTGTCAAACCTGCTCTTGACAAGGCTATCCGAGAAAAGAAACGACTACAGACGCTTACTTATATCACAGTCGGAGTCATCTTAGGAGGGTTCGCACGTTACACAATTCACTATATTGCAGGTGTCATCTTCTGGGGAAGCTATGCTCCAGCTGGCCAAAGTGCCTACCTGTACTCACTGATTGTGAATAGCTCGTCCTTCTTAGGCGAGACCATTGCCAGCCTAATTGTCTTCTTTATCTTACAAGAATTTTTGGGAAGACTCCTCATTACAGAACAATAAAAAGCCAGCTCATTTGAGCTGGTTTTTTATTAAAGAAAAAATATTCTTAGAAACTTTCCTTAAGTGAGTACGGACGTCAGCGAACTTCTACGAAGTTCCATGACTTAGTTTTGAACCCCTTCGCTCTTTAATTTCTGGGCTCAGGCTAAAACAGTTTCCCAAACTGTTTTACTTTCAAAACTCCCGAGTGCTTGAAACAACATTGTTTCAAGCATTTTTCTCACAGCGGAAAGTTTCAGTACTGGCTTTAATGACTATAAAAATATGGAATTATTTTTATTTATTGAAAAATCACTTGATTTTTTATGTAAAATGGAAGTTTGGCTTCATCCTAAAACCAGCTCAAGTGAGCTGGTTTTTCAATTTATATATTTTATTCGCCAAAAGTAGTTAGTGAGGCAGTTAGGATAATCTTCCCATCGGACTGTTACGACGTAAAGTTTTACGAATCGATATCATTCGTGGACTTTTCCTAGTGAAGTGTTTAGGTAAACCGCCATAGCGGTTACCGTCAAATGACAGCAACTTTATGTTGCTAGTCATTTGTAACAATTTACATCTTTTCCTCTAGTTCAACATCTGGATACTTGTCCGCAAACCAACGGAGAGCAAAGTCGTTTTCAAAGAGGAAAACAGGTTGGTCAAAGCGGTCTTTGGCCAGGATGTTTCGGCTTGAAGACATGCGTTCATCTAGATCTTCTGGTTTGATCCAGCGAACCGTCTTTTTACCCATTGGGCTCATCACCACTTCGGCATTGTATTCATTTTCCATCCGGTGCTTAAAGACTTCAAACTGCAATTGACCAACAGCACCCAACATGTATTCACCCGTTTGGTAGTTGGTATAGAGCTGGATGGCTCCTTCTTGTACCAATTGCTCGATTCCCTTATGGAAGGACTTTTGCTTCATGACATTCTTGGCAGATACCTTCATGAAGATTTCAGGAGTAAAGGTTGGCAGTGGTTCAAATTCAAACTTATTCTTCCCAACAGTCAGCGTATCCCCGACCTGATACGTACCTGTATCGTAGACCCCAATGATGTCTCCTGCTACGGCATTGGTGACATTCTCACGGCTTTCTGCCATAAACTGGGTGACATTAGATAACTTAGCACTCTTACCAGTACGAGGCAGATTGACACTCATCCCCCTCTCAAATTCACCAGACACGATCCGAACAAAAGCAATCCGGTCGCGGTGACGAGGGTCCATATTGGCTTGGATTTTAAAGACAAATCCTGAGAAATCCTTGTCATAAGGATCGACAATTTCTCCACCTGTCTTCTTGTGGCCGTGTGGCTCTGGAGCAAACTTGAGGAAGGTTTCCAAGAAAGTCTGCACACCAAAGTTGGTAAGAGCCGAACCGAAGAAGACTGGAGTTAATTCACCTGCAAGGATAGCTTCTTCTGAAAATTCATTTCCTGCTTCATTCAAAAGCTCAATATCATCTTTTACTTGTTCATAGAATGGATTGCTAGCAAAAAGTTTATCGCCATCCTCTAGGCTGGCAAAACGTTCATCCCCTTTGTAGAGTTCCAAGCGTTGGTTATAGAGGTCATAGAGTCCCTCAAAGGCTTTCCCCATCCCGATTGGCCAGTTCATTGGGTAACTAGCGATGCCCAATACTTCTTCCAATTCTTGTAAGAGATCTAGTGGTTCACGACCGTCACGGTCCAGTTTATTCATAAAAGTGAAGACTGGAATCCCACGGTGTTTGACAACCTCAAACAATTTCTTAGTTTGGGCCTCAATACCCTTGGCAGAGTCCACTACCATGACCGCAGCATCCACCGCCATCAGGGTCCGATAAGTATCTTCTGAGAAGTCTTCGTGCCCTGGAGTGTCTAGGATATTTACTCGTTTGCCGTCGTAGTCAAACTGCATCACAGATGAAGTTACCGAAATCCCACGTTGTTTCTCGATATCCATCCAGTCAGATTTTGCAAAAGTCCCTGTTTTCTTTCCTTTTACGGTACCTGCTTCCCGAATCTCTCCTCCAAAGTAGAGCAACTGCTCAGTAATGGTTGTCTTCCCCGCGTCCGGGTGAGAGATAATGGCAAAGGTACGGCGTTTTTTAATTTCGTCAGTGATTGTCATTCTTTCATCCTCAGTTATTTTTTAAAAGCATATTTTTTAGTAAGTAGGATCCTTCTACATTGGTTCTCTCCTTTTACCTTAACTAACTTATTATAGCGGAAATAGAGCCTTTTTTCAATCATCAGTGTATTTATAAATTAAAAGCCTGAGGGAGAACTACAATGGTTCTACATCCCAGACTTCATTCAATCACAAGGGCTATTAGAAGGCTCCAAATCCTCCACCACCACCGCCATCAGAAAAGCCACCGCCGTCAAAGCCACCACTGCCATCTGAGGAGTTAATAGAGAAGCTTGAAACACTATAGGAATCATCTGCATAGTTCATCAAGGTAGAACCGTCTAGGAAGGTATTTGGAGAGGATGTCAGCCAAAGAACAGTGTCCCAGTCTTCATATGGCACGGAAATCTGATGATTTTGGAGTACCTGACTCACTTTTATAGCTTGGCCATACAAGGTCGCATAGACTAAGATACGATTCCATAGGACAACACTCTCAAGTTCTGCTTGATTGAAATTTGGAATACTTTCAATCATATTTCGAAAGGCCATCCATTCAAATTGTGAATCCAAGTTCTCTAAGGATTGTAGATGATCTTCACGAAGTTTCATAACAATATAAAATGGAATGAATAACAAAATCAAACATAAAATAGTCCAAAAATAGAATGAAGATAGGTATGAACCAAATCCAAAAGATAAGAAACACATGCTCACAAACAAGATCAGTAAGAGCCAAAAGTGTAAGGCACAGCCTGTTTTTGAAAAAGCTGCCTCCGTCTCAGATAAGTCTCTAAAATAAGAGGGCAAACCTAATTTCGCAATTTCCTTATCGACACCTTTTGACAATTGCTGGGCATCCTTTTGTAAAAGCGATCGAACGTCACTTCCGACCTTTCGAATACGGTCTCTTTGTGTGTCTGTTTTAGCAGCTCGAAAATCCTTTTTTAGGGCTGCTTGATTAATTTTATACTTTGAAAATACTTCGCTGATCCTGATTTCAGTTTCTTGATCAAAGATCATTTCAATAAACTTCAATTCAAAATCAGCCAAGCCTTCATGGTGTAGACAGGTCAAGGTTCCCCCATTGTCATCTCTCGTCAAACGAAGATTTCCTCGATCAATGAGATCCAAAATACTTGCTTGGATGAGATGATTAAATTTTAGTTGACCTTTCTCTCTAGACATGACCATCTGTTCAAAATCAAGTTGATACAAGGCCTTGGCTAGGACAAAGGGTGGCAAATTCTGTGGAGGTTCGTATAATCGTACTCCCTTTGCAATCCGACGAGTTCTGGTACTGATCATATAGCGGATCCATGGAATGAAAGCTAGAACAAATAAAAGAATTGCTACAATTGGAATGACTCTGAGAAACAGTGTCTTGTAGATGACTGTTTTTTGTTGAATGGATTTTTCTTTTTTAAGAAATTTATCCTTTCCCTTTTCCTTTTTAATCTCATTAGATTGGCCTCGACGTAGAGCTTCTGTCATGGGCCAGTATGCGTGGAGCTCCAATTTTCCATTCTTTGGGAAGTTCCATAACTGAATGTGATAGCCAGTCTCAGTCCGTTCAATCTGGGCTGGTGGATTAAAATAACCGGTATGAGCATACAACTCTCCCTGCTTGGCATCCAAGCCATCCACATAAAAATCTAATTTCGCGACGTCCTCATCCCCATCTGAAATGGGGAACCAATTGAGCTCGGCGATATCGGAATACAGTTCTAGAATATGATCAATCTTCCATACAACCTTGATGGTAACTTTGCCACCAACAATCCTCGAATTGTAGATTTTTAATAGACGTCCATTTCCGAGATCCGATTCTTCTACACGGATCTCTCGTTTTTCCCCATCCACATAAGCTTCCACTTGAGGATTTTCATGGATTTTAAATCCTTTGGGAAGAGGATCTACACTTCCTAACGTTACATACTGTCCATTGTAGCCAGTTGAAAAAATGTAGGTAATCTCTTGCGTAAATGTCGCCTGGCTATCTTCCTGCAAGTGGAGGTGTCCCACATAGGACTCAATCGAATAACGAACTTCATCATCTGCCTGAGCCGGACTAACCGTAAAAAATAAGCCACACAAGATGACAATGACTAGTAAAAACCTCTTCATTTCAAACTCCTATTAACTAAAAGAAGGCTGAGACTGATGGTCCCACCCTCCTTTTTCTTTTTATCGAAGAACTCTTTCTCTTGCAGGCTTACGACTGAAAAATACATTAAAGAGAAGCAAGGCTGCTGCTAAGATGCTAGAGACCACGACGTAATTCACCAAGAGGCTGTCCCCTTTGATAATCGGTGGCCGGGCCATGAGTCCATAATTCCCTCCAGTGACTTGGTTGACGCCGACTAGAAATAGATCCAAAACGAAAGTATAGAGAACAATCTCTCGATTTTTTAAGAGGCTCGAATCATAGCATCTCAAGAGATAAATCAAAGAATTAACCAAAAGACAGTAATGCCCGAGGAGGAAAGAAAAGCTCGTAATATGAGGGAAGGTGTAGGGATCAAAGACTGGATAGCCCAAGGCAAAGATCGCTCCACTCACTCCCATCAAGGCAAAGAACTGCTTGCTCTTCCATCGGTCTGGCAACAGCAAAACAGCAAACATAGCCAACCGACAATGGTACAAGGGTAAACTATTGGACCAGGGAAGCTGAAAAGCAAAATACCAGATATAGAGACAGATCAATTGAAATATTTGTAAGTTTCGAAAAATCTTCCGAAATTGTTCATTTTGATAGTAACGTAATGAAGCCCATACTGCCATTACGATTAAAAGAACCATGACCCCATACCAAAGGAGCGGTATAACAGGTGGTACAGTGGATTCAGTTGTAAAAAAATGATGCATAAGGTCTCCTTATTAAACGGATTCAGATGTTCTTTTTCTTTTCTTACTGGACTTAATAAGATGATTGATCAGGATGAGGGTTCCTGTCATCAGGATAGTCACAATCAAGTAATTGAACACGAGCCCATGATCGCCAATTACAGGAGGACGACGCATAAAGCCGTAATTTCCACCCGTTACGAGATTAGCAAGCTGAATAATAGCGTTGACACCAAAGGTCATCTGACAGATCTTCCAAACGTCTCCTTCTTCTACTTGGTAGAATTGGACCAGATAGATCAAGCAATTGGCCAAGAGGGCCCAGTGGCCAAAAACATTGTTGATCGAGGATACATGAGGAAAGGGATAGGGATAAAAGACGGGATGAACCAAGGCCATGATGGACCCAAAGACACCAACAAGAGCAAAATATTGCTTGAAGCTTCCCTTGGGAGCCAAAAGAATTATCCACATAGCCATCCGACTATGATAGAAGGGCAGGCTCTCTGAAAAAGGTAAGTGTGCTGCAATATACCAAGAGTTGATTATCAGCAACTGAATCAATTGCCCCCAATACCAAAAGTTTTGATAGCCTTTGGAAGAAGCAAATCGAATAGACAGATAGCCTACCACCATCAATGAGGTCGGCAACAAAAAGTACCAAGCTCCCAATTGAGGAGGGGCCGTTGGTTGACTGGTGAAAAATAAATCCCAAAGTGGCATGATTTCCTAACCTCAGCTCATCAATTTTCTATTCTGAACGTGAAACGACCGTCTCTTCAACCATCTTGTATTTGTACTTATAACGCTGGTTGACCAAGCAAATTCCAGCTACCATCACCAAGCTAACCAAAAAGTAGTTCAGGAGAGCACCATGGTCCCCAATGATTGGTGGACGCCGTAAGAAGCCATAATCCCCTTTCGTCAATAGGTTAACCAAGAAAATCAAGGCATTCATGCCAAAGGTGATCTTGACAATTCTCAAACTGTCTTGCTTTTCAGATTGATAATGATCCTGTAGGTAAATCAAACTATTGGCAAGCAAGGCCCAGTGACTGAAAATGAGATTCAGAACGGTGATATGAGGGAAAGGGAAGGGATCAAAGGCTGGGTAAACCAAGGCCGCAATCGATCCTAGAACTCCCAAGAGAGCAAAATATTGCTTGATATAGGTCCCTTTAGGGGCAAAGAGAATCACCAGCATGGCCAAACGGCAATGATAGAACGGCAAATTATCCGTCAAAGGCATGTGGGCAAGAATATACCAAGCATTAATAGTCAAGACTTGGATCAACTGCGCCCAATACCAAAAGCGTTGGTAGCTTTTGGACTGCGCATATCTGATGGAAAAGTAGCCAACCACCAACAAAGAAGCTGGCAGAATGAAATACCAGAGCCCAAATTCAGGCGGGGCTGATTTTTGGTTTGTAAACAATAAATCCCAAAGTGTCATTTTCATATTCCTTTAATTTATAGATCGTTTTTAATCACAATACAAATCTCGTTTCCCATCATAGACCTCCCAAAGGAAGTTCAATTGTTCTTCTGTATTGCGCTTGGTAGAAAGAGCAGGTATTTTTTCTCTCTCAAAAAAGGCAAGGTCGGAAATTTCCTGGTTCTTTTCAAAATTTCCATCTAATAATTCACATTCAAATACCAATTTCACATATTGGCGACTTTGCAATTGGTAGCGATTGGTATCAAATACTGCCAACAATCTGATTACACGCGCAGAATAGCCCGTTTCTTCTTGGATTTCCTTTAAAATGTTTTCCGTCGGAGAATAGCCAACCTCACCAAAGCCACCCGGCAAGGCCCAGGTCTCTTCTCCCTGACCTTTCACCAGACAAAGTTTTCCATCTTTGACAATCCATGCCCTAACATCAATCAAGGGAGTGTCGTAATGGTCTGTCGGGCGAAACAAATCCGATAATTCTTGTGGATTCAAATCAGTCGCTTCTCTCACAAGATCCTGTAAAATGGCACGAATATCCTGATAGCGCTCTTGATCAAATGGATCTTTTGAGAACGCTAAGCCTGTATTAGTGATTGAAATCAAGCGCTGAATGTTCTTTAGCACATTATTACTCGCCATTCTCCAACTCCTCTACCAATTTGGCTAAATTCATAGAATTGCTTCCCTTGATGAGGATTTGGTCCTGCTCTTTTAAGCTTTCCTTGACTTGTTTGACCAGGTCCTCAAACTGGTCTTTCTCAGCGGTCTTTTTGAAATAATAGACATGTCCGAGTGGGAACATCTGACTCGCTAATTGAGCCAGTCCCGCAATATCTTGACCGTAGAAAATAACGGTATCCAAGACATCCGGTGACAGGCTGAGAATCATTTGGTTGTGCAGATCAATAGATTGCTCCCCTAGTTCTTTCATATCCGCTAAGACCGCTAGCTTGCGGCCATTTGGATTGGCAGGAATGGTCGAGAAGGTTTCTAAAATCAGGCGCATGGCCGTCGGATTGGCATTGTAGACATCGGATAGGATATCCGCTCCGTTACTTGCCTTCTTCCATTCTGTACGGTTCTTAGTAAGCTCTAAGCCTTTAAAGCTTGCACGGATGGCCTCTTCACTGACTCCTTCTTTCAAGGCAACATAGGCCGCAATCATGGCATTGGTCGCATTGTATTTGCCTGTGACAGGTAAGTCAATAGCATCTGATAAGAAATTCGCTTCAAAGGTTAGGCTGTCCTTGCGTTCCTCCAACTTGGTAATGCGGATATCTGCTCCTTCACCAAAGCGCACAAGCTCTTGTTGGTTGGGTAAAAAATCCTCTACAATGGGATCGGCCGGTACTAGGAGCAAGCCACCAGCTGGCATACCGTCCGCAATTTGCAATTTCCCTTTAGCGATTTCTGTGCGATCTTTGAAAAACTCCAAGTGAGCTTCCCCAATGAGGGTCACGATTGCTGCCTTAGGATGGGCAATTTCTGAGAGGAGATGGATATCTCCCAGATGGTCCTGTCCCATTTCAAGGACAAGCTTCTCTGTTCCTTCTGGCATATGGAGAACCGTGTAAGGAAGGCCAATCTCGTTATTGTAGTTCCCTTGTGTTTTATAGGTTTTATAAGTAGTAGATAATAACTGAGCTAACATATCTTTGGTCGTTGTCTTACCGTTTGAACCTGTGACCGCCAAGACATCTACTTGACTCTTCTCCAAAACATATTGAGCTAATTTTTGAAAGGCCCCTAGAACATCATCTACCAACAAATACGGGTGGCCTTCTACTTCTTTTTCAGACAAGGTCGCTACAGCCCCATTTTCAAAGGCGGTTTCAATAAAATCATGCCCATCACGCGCCCCCTTGAGAGGGACAAAGAGGTCCCCCGGACCAATAAGACGACTATCAAATTCTGGCTTCTGTAAATCAAAATCTTCAAATTGACTGATATCATTGCGAATAGCCAGGACACGAGCCACTTCGTGCAAGGTTACATTCATGGTATTCTCCTCTAAAAAGTGGGAGCAGGAAGAAAAGCGACTCCTCTATGAGTTGACTTCATCTCCCACTCCCGCTAGGAACAGTTTCTTAAAGTAAGTGCGCTTCGCGCTTTTCAAAGGTTTCTTTGGCTAATTCTACCAAGCGCTCGATTAAATCAGGATAGGCCAAGCCCATGTTATCCCAAAGTAAAGGATACATAGACCATTGGGTAAAGCCAGGCATGGTATTGAGCTCATTCAAGTAGATGCCCCCGTCCTCTGTGTAGAAGAAATCACAACGGGAGAGACCTTTGCCACCAATGGCACGGAAGGCTAGTTCTGCATTCTGACGCATGGTCGCAGCAACTTCTGCAGGAATTTCAGCTGGAATCGCCATCGTAATCTTATTATCGATGTATTTGGCTTCGTAGTCATAAAAGGCTACATCTTTGACCACTTCACCAGGTAGGGTGCTCTTGACATCGTAGTTGCCTAACAATCCTACTTCGATTTCGCGCGCTACGACACCTTGCTCAACCAAAACACGGCTATCATATTTAAAGGCCAATTCCAAAGACTTGCGAAGTTCTGCTTGGTTCTCTGCTTTTGAAATCCCGACACTAGAGCCCATATTAGAAGGCTTGGTAAAGACCGGATAGGTCAATTCCTTTTCGATTAAGGCAATCTTAGCTTCTAGCTCATCTCCTTCAAGGACAGCCACATAAGGAACTTGTGGAATCCCTGCAGATTCTAGGACCCGTTTGGTGGTAATCTTGTCCATCGCCACACTAGAAGAAAGGATATCACAGCCCACATAAGGGAGTTTCAATACTTCTAGGAAACCTTGAACCGATCCATCTTCTCCCATCGGTCCGTGAAGGACTGGAAAGACAACCGCTCCTTCTTGGGAGATACTGCTCGGAGATACTTTAGCGTCCCAATCAATGGTTTCATTGGTCATCAAGCGTTCTGTTTCAGCAGGTTTCTCTTCAAAAGTTTGAGTCTTGATGAAGTCTCCAGCTTGAGTAATGAAATAGGTCTCAACAGAATACATGTCATAATTAATCGCCCGCATGACGCTTTCAGCGGAAAGCACAGACACTTCGCGCTCTGCGCTACGGCCACCATAAAGAAGTACAATTTTTTCTTTTGCCATTGTTTGGTCCTAATCCTTTATTTAATTTTGTGCTTCATAATCGACTTATCAAAAGCACTCCTCACATACGAGTTCGTCCCTCTAGTATACCACACTTTAAAAAGAAAGAAAACGAGTGAGAACACCTAAAAAACAAAAAAGAGAGTGGGACAGAAATCGGTCATTCGTTAGAATTCGATTTCGTCGTCCCACCTCCGCACAGCTTCAACAGTCTGGGAGACTGTTGAAGGTTGCAGATAAAGGAAACTTTGTTTCCCTCATTAGGCCATATTTGGAGCTTAAAAAGCGAACAAAGAGCCCACTCAACCACTGCGTCTTGCTCGACAATCCAAAGACAATTGAGAGGCTAGGACTTTTGTCCCAGCCTCTCTGTAACCGCTTATAACTCGGTTCGATTTTCGATAGCCCGAAGAAGGGTCACTTCATCCGCATACTCGATATCGGCTCCGACGGCTAATCCACGTGCCAGGCGGGTCACTTTGATACCAGCTGGTTTGAGGACGCGTGAGATATACATAGAAGTTGCTTCCCCATCTGCTGTTGCATTGGTCGCCACAATCACTTCTTGGACCTCATGATCCATTAATCGTGTGATCAAGGACTTGAGATTAATATCATCCGGTCCGACCCCATTCATGGGCGAAATCAAGCCATGAAGGACATGGTAGCGTCCGTGGTACTCCTGGATATTTTCCATGGCCGACACATCTCGACTATCTTCCACCACTAAGATGGTCGATGGATCGCGAGTCTCGTCTCGACAAATGGCACACTCTTCTTCATCTGTTAGGTTCCCACAGATGGAACAATAGCTTAATTCCCGCTTTGCTGACAAAAGATTCTTTGCAAACTCATTGACATCATCATCACTCATTCCGATGGTATAAAAGGCCAGACGAGTTGCTGTCTTGATCCCAATACCAGGGAGCTTCGAATAACTTTCAATTAATTTTGCGATAGGTGTTGGATAGAGCATAGCTTCCTTTCTAATTCATAGGATGTTTTTGCTGGTAGAGATTGATAATCTCTCTGGTAATACTGTGACTGACTGTCGCTTGGAGATTAGTATTATGTGGGAAGACCACTGCAACTGCAATCTGAGGATTTTCAGACGGAGCATAGGCGATGACATTGGTGTTTACAGCAGGGGTCCCACCATTTACAAATGTTTCTGCAGTCCCAGTTTTCGCACTGATTGGTACCGCCGCACCTTCTCCGATGGTTTTACCAGTCGAAAAGCCACTGGTTCCATATACTACCTGATAAAAACCTTGTTTAATGATGTCTAGGTTTTCAGGTGATATAGCCACTTGGTTGAGTTCTTTTGTTGCAATCTCTTCTTTCAGAGGACCCAAACCTCCCTTGGCATCATTCTCATAGATTCCTTGAACCAGGTGTGGAGCCACGCGTTTCCCATCGTTGGCAATGGTTGCCACATATTGAGCCAACTGCATAGGCGTATAGTTATCAAACTGACCAAAAGCGTCTGTTAAGTAATTGCCAATCGAATACTCTTTGGGAACATAGCCCGTTGATTCATTTGGAAGGTCTATCCCTGTTTCCGCTCCCAGACCATAGGAGGCGAAAGTCGAACGCAACTTCTCCATAGCAGGATCCAATTGATCTGTCTTTAAGGTCATATTAGGCTGATAGGGTTGGCCCATCAAACCAAGAGCAATCTGCACCATATAGGTGTTGGAAGAATATTCTAACGCTTGCACCGCATTGATTTCTCGGCTTCCAAACTGGGTGAACCAAGAAGTGATTGGAGTTGAACCAGAAAATGAGATTGGTTGATCCAACAAGACTTGGTTCCCAGAAATCACCCCATTTTCCCATCCTGCTGTCAAGGTAGCCGCTTTAACGACAGATCCTGGGACAAAGACATTGGTCACCGTCCCTAAAGCATCAGGGGTAAGATCTTGAGAACCTGCTTCATGCTTCATCCCCGCCATAGCAAGGATTTTACCCGTTTTTGGATCTAAGGCAACAGCATAGACTCCTTCTGAGTAGGTCGCATTGCCAGCAGCTAATTCTGCCTGGAAGGACTTCTTCAAGATGTCTTCCACTCCTCTTTGGAAATCCAAATCAATCGAAAGCTTGATATTATTTCCCTTGCTTCCTTTTGAGAGGGTTTCGATCTTTTCGACATTGCCATTCTTGTCCAAATGGATTTCTTTTTCAACCCGTTCTCCTTGAAGGACTGACTCATATTGTTTTTCTAAATAAGAAGTTCCGACGCGATCATTTAAGGCATAGCCTTTTTCCAAATAATCGTTCACATCTTCAGCTGGTAGGCCAGCTTGCTCTGTCGACACACTACCAACGATGGATGCCAAAGGACTATCGACAACTTTTCGATCCCAACTCGTGATCACTTCAAATCCTGGAAATTCTTTTAAATGATCTTTGACCGTCGTCACTTGTTCATCGGACATCGGATCCGTCACAATCGTAGCACTGGCGAAGTTTTCGACTGCATTCATTTGGCTAAAGAGATAGATGGCCTTTTTTTCTTCATCCGTATAGCCTAATTTAGCTGGGTCAATACTGTCCACCGCATACTGGTAGATTTTTGATTCTGGAAGTGGGTTACCATCCGTATCGATGCGTTCCTCCTTGGGCAGTTTGTCCACTACTTCTTTGTAGACTTCTGTGTTTGCGAGATAAAAGTCAATTTCTTGACGCTTGGTGACTTGAGGATTTGACACGCTTACGTAATTTAGGAGAAGTTGTGCTGTTTGACGCATCTCTTCCGCAGTAAATTTATTGCTACGTGTAAAGGACAAGACCTTCTTATCGACATTCTCCACTAGTGGCTGACCAGAAGCATCATAAATCTGTCCCCGGATACTTCCTCTTGTTAAATGTTTTTTGGTAGCTTTTGCTAATTT
Organism: Streptococcus ilei; assembly: GCF_000479335.1. Lineage (NCBI taxonomy): Bacteria > Bacillati > Bacillota > Bacilli > Lactobacillales > Streptococcaceae > Streptococcus > Streptococcus ilei. Next base: position 113,232 of record NC_022584.1, on the reverse strand, counting down.
TTGTGTATAAAAGCCTTGATGAGTAATCTGCATATACCCTAGTCGAGCAATTAAAATCAAAAAGAGGGTACAGACTAGACTGAATAACAAATAAAGTCGTCTAGTAATCCACCGATTATCAAATTTTCTCACCTTTGCATTCGCTTTTTTTGAACGTTTAGATTTTCGAGCCATACCTCTCCTTTCATCTGGATTCTCAGCCCCAGCCCCTATCAAGGCAACCTAAAAATAGGATAACTTTAAAGGGAACCTGAGGAATATTTCTATTTTAAACTCAACCTCCATTATAGCACATTTCATCCAGACGCGAGTCGCTAGACCGGATAAAAAAATAGCCATTGTGAACTCCATGGCAACTATTCTTTTAGCAATATGAACAATATAAACAATTTTCTACCAAAAGCGGATCCTTCATCAAATCACAAGAGACAGGAGACTGGATATTTTTTGGTATAATAGAAGCATCGACAAAGTTAGTAAAGGAAACGATATGAAACTAATCTCATGGAATATTGACTCATTGAATGCCGCCTTGACGAGTGACTCTGCGCGCGCGAAGCTCTCGCAAGACGTCCTCCAAACCTTGGTAGCCGAGGATGCGGATATCATTGCCATCCAGGAAACAAAATTATCTGCCAAAGGACCAACGAAAAAACACTTAGAGGTCTTAGCAGAACTCTTCCCTGGTTATGAAAACACCTGGCGCTCCTCTGTAGAACCAGCCCGCAAAGGCTATGCAGGAACCATGTTCCTCTACAAAAAAGAATTGACACCGACCGTAACTTTCCCAGAAATCGGTGCTCCCTCTACCATGGATGTCGAAGGTCGAATTATTACCCTTGAATTTGATGACTTCTTTGTGACCCAGGTCTATACTCCGAATGCTGGGGATGGGCTCAAACGCCTAGAAGAACGCCAAATCTGGGATGCCAAATATGCAGACTACCTGGCAGAACTAGACCAGCAAAAGCCTGTTCTGGCAACAGGAGACTACAACGTAGCCCACAAGGAAATCGACTTGGCCAATCCAGCTAGCAACCGTCGTTCCCCAGGCTTTACTGATGAAGAACGGGCAGGCTTCACCAACTTGCTAGCCAAAGGATTCACCGATACCTTCCGCCACTTGCATGGGGACCTTCCAGATCAATATACTTGGTGGGCACAACGTAGCAAGACATCTAAAATCAACAACACAGGCTGGAGAATTGACTACTGGCTCACTTCTAACCGAGTTGCGGATAAGGTAACTAAATCAGCTATGATTGATTCTGGTGCCCGTCAAGACCATACACCAATTGTCATGGAGATTGAGCTCTAAGGAGAAAACGAATGGACTATCAAGCTGTCATCCCTGAATTTGTCGTATCGGATATCGAGCAATCGCGTCACTTCTACTGCGACTTATTGGGATTCTCTGTCGAATACGAGCGTCCAGAGGAGAAATTTCTCTTTCTCTCGCTTGAAGACTGCCAACTTATGCTAGAAGAAGGCAGTACAGAAGAATTAGCCCAACTGACTTATCCTTTCGGGCGTGGTGTCAATATTTCCTTTGGTATCAAGGATGTCCCACAACTCCACCAAAAATTGCTGGAAGCCAACTATCCCATCTATCGTCCGCTGATAAAAAGAGAATTTCGAGTCGGAGATAGCTTTATTTATCCCCATGAATTTGCGATTTTGGATCCAGATGGTTATTTTTTAAGATTTAGTGAATAAGAAAAAGGAGGCTCTTGGCCTCTTTTTCAGTAGGTAACTATCCATTGACAGGCTTGTAAATCTATAGTCAAAAACAGTTGCTAAACCCTATGAAATCAACATGTCAAAGAACTTTGATAGCCCTTTTTTATAAAATTGAGTAGAATGAAATCAGGAAGCGAGGAAATCTTATGCAAGTCGGAAAACAAATCCAGCACTATCGTAAAGAGAAAAACTTATCTCAAGACGAATTAGCTGAAATCATCTTTGTCAGCCGTCAATCCATTTCCAACTGGGAACGCGGCGCAACCTATCCTGATATTCAAAACCTGCTCTTACTAAGCAAGGTCTTTGAAGTGTCATTGGACAAACTAGTCAAAGGAGATTTGGAAACTATGAAACAAATTATTCACGACCAAGAATTTATGCGCTATCAAAAAGATGAAATGGTCTTTAGCTTACTGCTAATTGGCAGTCCTATCATCAGCACTCCCCTCATTCTTTATTTGGATGGATACGGTATCGCTATTAGTTGCTTGATTCTTGCTGTCGCTATATTCTACGCCCTACGCATTGAAAAATTCAAGAAAAAGCATAATCTTCGTACTTATCGCCAGATTGTCGCCTATGAACAAGGACGCAGTCTGAGCGAGATTGAAGAAGCTGAGGAAAGGGGCAAAGCTCCCTACCAAAGAATCATCCTTCCTCTTCTATTTGGCCTTGGAATTGGTGCTATTACTCTACTGATTTCTTGGCTCTTACTTACTTTCTTCCCTATCAAATAAAAGCGAAGTCATTAGACCTCGCTTTTTAACTGTCTTTAAAGTTATACAATTGCGGATAGTGATCACATTCAGGATTTTTCGGATGGCAAATGCCCCGTCCAAAATAGATCATGGCCTGATGAGCTGGGAGCCAGCGTTCAGGAGGAAGAACATCCATGACTCGTTTTTCCACTTCTAATGGTGTTGCTGACTTCTTGACAATGTCATGGTGCTTGCAAATCCGCTCTACATGGGTATCAACAGCAAATGCAGGAATTCCGAAACCGACACTCATGACCACATTGGCTGTTTTACGTCCCACTCCGGCTAAACTCTCCAGTTCCTCCCGTGTCTGAGGGACTTGGCCATCAAAGTTGTCCAACAATTGTTTGGCACATTTTTTGAGAAACTTAGCCTTATTGCGATAGAGACCTAATTTGGAAATATGCTTGGCAATGTCGGCTTCACTAGCGACCGCCATGGCTTGAGGAGTTGGGAAAGCCTCAAACAAAGCGGGAGTTGCCTTATTAACTGCCGCATCTGTTGTTTGAGCAGAAAGCATCACCGCTACTAATAATTCAAAATGGTTGCGAAAATCCAAACTTGGCTGAGCATCCGGAAAGAGGGCAATAATTTCTTCAATCACATGACGGGCCCGTTTTTTTGATAAGACCATAACTTCTCCTTTGCATTACTAGAATCTATTATAGCATGAAGAACCCAGAATGTTTAAAGAATCGGCTTCACAAAAAAGACTAGCCTGTTGACAAGTCCTTTTCTATTAGTCTATAAAATGAGTATGTTTGGTAACCCATTGAGTAACCTTGATATTTAACCAGAACACATAGATTCCAAAAGTAATGATGGTAAAGAACCACCATTTGATCCAATTACCAAACAATTGCATAGCTGTTCCATCAAAGTATTGACGATGACCATCAATCACGGTATGCTTGACCTTCCAGTTATACATAATACACATGCCCCAAGGAGCACATATACCGAAAGTAAATACTGTAATTAATGTTGATAATAAAACATGGCCAATATATGAAAGTAGGCCTCCATCAAAATATGATTCCCGATACATGTTCAATCTCTCTATCTTTTTCTATACTAATCTCTTCAAGAAAGTCATCAAGGTTTGAGCAGAACGCTCGCCAGCCTCTACGATAAATTCATCAAAAGAGATATTAGCTGCGTGATCTGCCGTGTCACTCATAGCCCGAATAACCATGAAAGGACGGCCAGCTGCATGAGCCGCTTGGGCAATAGCTGCCCCTTCCATTTCAACGGCCAATACTTCTGGGAAATGTTCCCTAATCGCTGCGACTTTTTCTTCACTCGCGATAAAGCTATCCCCAGTCGCAATCAGGCCAACATGGGTTGGTGTTTGTTCCTCAGCTAGCACTTTTTTCATCTCTGAAACAAAATAGCGGCTGGATTCAAAGTAAAGAGGTTGCCCTGCCATCTGGCCATAGTCATAACCAAAAGCTGTCACATCGACATCATGGTAGGCCAATTTGTCCGCTAGGACGATATCTCCAACAGCCATCCCTGGTGCTACGGCACCTGCAGAACCTGTATTGATAATGGCTTCCACCTTAAAATCGTTGGCCAACACAGCCACACTCATGGCTGACATGACTTTTCCGATACCACTTTCAACCAAGACCACTTCATGGCGACCAATCGACCCTGTATAGTAGACCTTTCCTAGGCGAAGGTGTTTCTCTCCGTTCTGCAAAGCTTCCACTAAGATTTTTAATTCTTGTGGCATGGCCGCAATGATTCCAATTTTCATATTCGTCACTCCTTTAGTAGACGCAGCTTATAAGCGCCAGATTGCAAGAATTAACAAGATGAGGAGCAGGATGACCCAAAATAAGATCTTATTCAATTTTGATTGAATCACCTCATCTTTTTGGTTCTCAATCCGACGGCTCTTGGTCACTGTAGGTTGGACTCTGATTGGAATAGTCTCCTGAGGATACGATGCTCCATGTCCACTATCTCCTTCCCCTGAGGTCACTGGCCGTTCATAACCAAATCCCCTGTTTCCAGTCGGGAGAATTTTTGTTTCTTCCTCATCAAAGAGAGGGGGACCAGAGATAGCTTCTCCCCGGTTGGCCCGCTCAATCATTTCATCGGTTAATAAAGGTTTGCCCATGGGTGTCTCCTCTATTCTTTATTTGTTTTGTAGGTGTTTCCAATATTGAACTGCCATGATGGTTTTAGCATCGCAGATATCACCCGTTTGGATCAAGTCCTCCGCTTCTGCTAAAGTCACCTCAAGGAGTTCCAAGGTCTCGTCTTCATCTTGAGGGCGAGGATTTTCCACTTTTTTCAAGTTGGTCGCAGCATAAAGTTTGATCCGCTCATTGCAAAATCCAATGGCAGAATAAAAATCATACAACAACTCTAGATCCGCTGTGTAACCAATTTCTTCTTCCAATTCACGCAAAGCAGCTGCTTGAGGATCCGCATTTTCACCCTTTTCCAACTTCCCTGCTGGGATTTCTACAGAAGTCCTCTCGATCGCCTTGCGGTACTGCTTGACCAAAATGGTCTTGCCCTCATCTGTGATCGGTAAAACCGCTACTGCTCCATTATGGAAGATTAAATCACGCTGCGCTTGACCTTTTCCGTCAGGTAGTTCCACTTGATCTGTGACTACTTGGAAAATCGGTCCTTGATAAATCTCCTTGCGCTCAATGGTTTTTTCTTCAAATTGCATGAAAATCTCCTATTTATTTTTAGGATGGTGGGGAAGGCGAGTCGCGTACTCATCTTTATTGACTTGGCGACCACGACCAATCGCAATCGCATCTGCTGGCACATCCTTGGTAATGGTAGATCCAGCACCGACTAGAGAATTATCTCCTAGCTCAACTGGAGCAATGATGGTCGAATTCGAACCGACAAAGACATTGTTGCCAATTACTGTCTTGTATTTATTTTTCCCATCATAGTTGACGGTAATGGTTCCCGCACCAAAGTTGACGTTGCTGCCAACTTCACAGTTGCCAATGTAGGTCAGATGACCAGCTTTGGTATTTTCGCCAATAGACGAACCTTTGACTTCGACAAAGTTTCCAATATGGACATCTTTTGCCAAGCTAGATCCAGGACGAATATGGGCGTAAGGTCCTACTGTCACACCATCCGCTACCGTGCTCTCTTCAATCATAGAGTTGGTAATAACGGCACCTGAACCGATTTCACTGTCCACGATATAGGTTCCATTGGTTAAGACTGTCTCGGCCCCAATTTTTGTGTGCCCTTTTAGAGTGACATTGGCTTCGATTTGTACTTCTGGTGCGATCTCAACATCGATATCGATATAGGCCGCATCAGGATTAACAAAGCTCACTCCATTCACCATATGAGCTTGGTTAATGCGGCGACGCATGATGCCTTCTGCTGTCGCAAGGGCTACGCGGTCGTTAACGCCGAGGCTTTCATCAAAGTCTTTGAGCGTATAGGCTCCAACTTTCTCTCCTGCTTCTCGGAAAATCCCAATCACGTCTGTGATATAGTATTCGCCTTGGGCATTGTTGGTGTTGATATTCTTCAACGCTTCAAAGAGGCGGGCATTGTCAAAGACATAAGTTCCTGTATTGATTTCTTTGATTTGCTTTTCAAAATCTGTCGCATCTTTTTGCTCGACGATGCGAAGCACTTCCGCATTGTCATTACGGACAATCCGGCCATAACCAAATGGATTAGCTGCCTCTGCTGTTAAAATCGTTGCCACATTCTTGTGGTTGATATGGAAATCGATCAAGTGTTTGAGGCTTTCACCCGTAATCAAAGGTGTATCCCCTGCAATGACAAGGGTGTGACCTTCCAAGGCTTCAAGAACTGGCTCCGCCATCATCACAGCGTGACCTGTTCCTAACTGCTCCGTTTGCTTGACAAATTCTGTTTGTCCCGCTAAGACTTGCTCCACCAATTCAGCCTTGTGGCCCACAACCGTTACAGTCTTTTCGGGTGAGATGGCTCCAACACTACGGAAAACGTGTTCCAACATAGAGATCCCAGCAACCTTGTGTAGAACCTTCGGCAAATCTGATTTCATACGGGTACCTTTTCCCGCTGCTAAAATAATGGCATAATTTGGCATATACATTCTCTTTTCTGTACAATATCGCTTACATTATACCATTTTTTAGCCCTTTTGGAAAATTAGATCCGAACCAAAGGGAGTGGGAAAGAAATCGGTCATTCGTTAGAATTCGATTTCGTCGTCCCACCTCCGCACAGTTGAGCAGGGCTGTAAAAGCTGATGAAATCAGCGTAGTAGAGCCCACTCAACCACTGCGTCTTGCTCGACAATCCAAAGACAATTGAGAGGCTGGGACTTTTGTCTCAGCCTCTTGTCCTATATTGGATAAACCTTACGAAATTCTTCTAAAACAACCTTACTATCAGGGGTAAAAGTCAACCCTGCTTCTCCAAAGCAGTCTTTGAAAAAATCTTCATGAACCTGACGCCAATAAGCTAGAGATTTGTCTCCCTCACCTTCCTTGTAAGCATGGTCAGCTGACACTTGATGAAAAGGCTGAACGGAAACCTTGGTGATTTCGACAATGCAGACAGCCTGATCTTGACTGTCTAAAATGACATCAAAGGTCCCTTCTTGGGGAAGGGGTTCGTCCTCTAGTGTATAGAGGTCGTAAGCAGAGGCTGTTGCCGTCTTTTCACCTTTTAAAACTAAGTCAGCCAAGAGATCAGCTTCCACTCCAAAAGCCCAGGCATCTATCTCATCTCCAATCGAGGGGTTGATTTGCTTGTAGGCTTTCCACATTTCTTGAGGTGTCATGGGGGCTCCTTTGTAATTTTTTACTCTCTTCTTTTATGCGTTTGAGATGGTCTGGATGGTCAATTTCTAAATCAAAAATCTCTGGAATAGAGCTGTAATGGAGAATACATTCGATACCCATCTGATTCATTTTTTGTATGAAAGAAAGATTCAGATAACCTGCTACAGCGAAATCAATCTTTTTAGTCTTTGCTTTTTCCTGCATCTGTCTCAGCATATCTAACATAATTGGATTTTCCATATCATGCCATTGACTGTTTCTCACAGTCGCAAAAATAAAAGAAGTTAAATCATTCATTCCAACTACAATCTTTGAAATACCAGTTTCCAGTATCCTGTCCAAGTCGAAATAAGCTGATGGTAATTCAATCATCGTGCCGACTTTCCCGGTAAAACCATACTGACGCAATACTGTAATAGCTTGTTTTAATTGTTCGGCATCATTGACAAAAGGAAAAATAACAGACAGATTGAGATTGGTTTGAAAAACTTCTGTAACAACATTTGTCTCAGCCTGAAATTCATCTGGACACGCCAACAAACGCCTGATACCTCTGTATCCAAATAAGGGGTGGCGTTCGTCAAAATACTCTTTAGTCCCGTCTAGACTATTTGCTTCTGCATTTGTTAACTCTGAAAAGCGATACCAGACTTCTTCATCTGAGTACAAATGACAAATAGTGTCTAGATAATCTTTCACAAATTGCTGACAATTTGGTAACAGGATGTTTTGGTTGAGCTCTCTTAGCAAGTATTCCCCACGAATCATACCAATGTGGTGAAATAGTTGAAGATAAACTTTTTCAATAATTTTTTCTCCACTAAGAGCCAGTTGATTTTGCATGTCCATTCACCTCGTCTTATAAGATACAATATCAGATATCATTATACGACACTTCCCTCTAGTTCAAAAGCTTCATAAGGTTCAACTAACTCATATCCTAAAAATTCTGCTACTTTTTTGGAAGCCTCGTTATGAGCATCCCAAAGTGGAAACATATCTCTGTTTAAACTCTCTAGAATCATTGCAGCACCAAGCTTTTTAGCAAATCCATTTCCTTGTTCGTTTGGTCTAGTTGCAACTTCCACTTCAACTGCACCTTGGTAAACTAACCCTGAGGAAATCCCAGCAATCAGTTCTTTATTTTTAAGAATCACAAAGCCAAATCCACCTTTTAAAGCAAAATCCTGATAGGATTCAAAATCCCCTTGTAAATCTTGTGACCATTCTTCCTCAGAAAAGCTGTCATAAATATGATTATCAATAGGCACAATATTGTAATCTTCCTCTAACTGACTAACTAGATTATTTAGAAATTCAACTTGAAAATTTGCCTTATCTTTAAAAGAATAACGAGTAAAAGAAATTAGCTCCACTTTCTGATGCAGAAAATCTTGCCAATTGGTATTTTCTGAAATAATAATCCTATAATCTAGACCATATTGCCTAACAAAATCTTCCCAAAATCTAGAATTTAGCTCCCCTGCTAGGTATAGAAAATTCCCAATATCATAAAAGCTCGTTGTCCTATCACTGTTTCGATAAACAGTCCCGATTTGAGATTTAAGACCATAGAGAACCATATATTTCTTCCATGTTTTAAATAGTTCCATTATCCCTCTATTTTACCTTCCAATTCTTATAGCTTGTCCGTTCTAATTCTGGAAATCCTCGTAACTCCGCCTTGGCCTTCAATACTAAAGGCGAGGCATTTTCTTCGGTCATCTGCTCAAGAGGAAGCCAAATTGCATTTGCTGAATCATTGCTTCCATCAAGAAGCTCCTGAGGAAGGGATTGTTGAGAGCGTTCGAAATCGAGGACGATATCATAAAAGGCCATGATATGGTGTACTGCGAAATCTTGCCCTTCTTCCTGAACCAGCACATCATAAATCCTAGGTTTTGAATAAGAGCTTATCGCATATCCTGTCTCTTCCTGAACTTCTCTCTTGAGAGTTTCTGTCAACCCCTCACCGAGTTCCTGACTACCACCCGGTAAATCAAAACGATACTGATAAGGTCCTCTCGTTTTCTCAATGCAGAGTAATTTTCCATTTTCAAAGCAAACGCCATAGACGCCAAAGTGATTTTTGATTTCCATTTTCTACTCTTTCTAATACTCAATGAAAATCAAAGAGCAAACTAGGAAGCTAGCCGCAGGCTGTACTTGAGTACGGCAAGGCGAAGCTGACGTGGTTTGAATTTGATTTTCGAAGAGTATAAAAATCCAAGATTGCTAGCTCACCTTATCCCTTAAAAGGAAAGAGGCTATAAATTTCATGCTCCTTGATATACTTCTTTAGTATCTCCATATTCTCTTCGATTTTTGTCTGAATATCTATCTCTTCACAAGTTGACTCAGTAATAAAGAGGTGAATCTTCAACAAATCTGCCAAGTATAGCAGACGACGTTCCATTTCTGATTCAGGGCTTGGAGCCTTTTCGATTTTTGCAAGCTTTTGCTCCAGGCTATCGCCATTCAAAAATCTCTGATGAACTCTCCTTCTAATTTTTTGAGTTGATTCCTCCCCTTGTTCTAACGGAGACAAAAGGAGTTTTTTATAGACGAATACCTGATTTTCTACCTCTCTTTCCAGATAAGCCAATAAAACCAGAGAGCTATCAATAAAGGTCCAGGTGTTAAAATTCCCTTCAAATGGAACCTGTATGATCCTATCTAATAATTCCTTAGCCGTTTCCTCTTGACCATCCAGATAAAGTAAATAGGCCAGATGATTCAGTGATTCGAGATAGACAGCTTGGGTCTTCTTATTCTTTTTGGGTACAAGACTGATATAGGATGCTAAATCAACATCATTTTCAACCTCTTCAATTAGTTCTTTAACATTCATTTCTTTTCTCCTATCCAGTTCATTTTTTGTTATAGAGAAGGGCTTTAATTGCAAATCTATCTCAGCTCACTCTTACCTTAATAGAAATTCTTTCGCTGTCGCTTGGACGTCTGGGGAAAGGTAGTGCTCTATTAAGTCACCTGTCCCAGCAATAAATTCCTCCAGAGGGACATCTTCTCTTTGGCCCCAAAAATTTGAAAAAGCGAAATAGAACTCCAAAAACTCCGTCAAACTATCGCTGAGTTTGTAGAAAATAGGATCTCCAGGCCTGCCCGCGTAAACTGGAGAACTTTCATCTTGCATATCACAGAAAAGAATATCGTCTGTATCTGTAGTAGCGAATATCTGGTATTGCCCTTCACTAAACTGAAGAACATCTTGTAAGGCCCAACATTCGACTGTCCTGGTAGGAGAATCTAATGGCAACAAAATGATATTAAAATTTTGATTGGCAAAAGATAAATCCTCTTTGAACACTATATGTTGATAGTAATCAAGTAATTCTCCTGTCAAATTGAAAGACTGGGTACTTAATTTTGTATCTGAAAAACTCACCGATTGGGGGATAAACGTTGTTTCCTCATAGAGTCTAATGATCTTTTTTAATACAGTAACTACTGCCATTTTTTCTCCTTGGTCATTCCTCTTACGTCTCCTTTAAGAATTCCAGCCATATCTGCAGATCTGGATTTAACTCATGTGCTATCTCAGCATGCTTCCTATAATCCATATCCAAGTAGCCTTGTTCATTCCGGAAAATAATACCTTGTTCAAAACAGTTTTTAAGAGCTATGAGCATAGATTCTAATGACTGGTATTCTACCTGAGGATCCTCTTCATACACGTAGAAACCAAGTATATGCCCCTGAGCTTCTGAAGCTAGATTCATGGCATAAAAATCTCCCCCTCCGCTGGCAAAAATTGGAAACCAGCATTGATTCCAAGTAGAAGTCTTCCTCAACTCCTGATAGGTCTGGATACTTTCTTCCAGAGACATCAAATAGAAACCAGGAAAAAATGCCAGCTCACCGAGTGTGATTCCCTCACAATCTTTTGATCCGTTTCTCCAAGTATAAAGGGCACGCAAGTCCTGAGTTGGCTGCAATGGGATTTCCTCAAACAATTCTTGAATTTTTTGAGAAGATATTCCCGAATTAAGATGGTCTAAACAAGGATGATCTAACTGTTGGAGACATTTTTCAATCTCATTTAATAATTGGGGGATCATTTCCATTTGTTCTCCTTGCCTTGTAAATCATTAGAGACGAGTTCCTTCGTCCCTAGAAAAGAGATTACGATTATTCAATCCCATCCTCTTTGTTATACTCTATCATGCATTTTACCGCATATTCCACCCATTCCCAAAAATCGTTAAACTCTTTTCGTTGCTCCCATCCTTCGGTAGCAAAATCATGGATGAGTTGGACCTTATTGCCCTTTCCTATTTCAAAACAAGCTGTATCATCACAATCTCCTCTTTTAGCAAATGGAATCAACTTTCTGGTTGGGTACCTTTCCTGCAATCCCTCATACAAAGACAGGGCCCATTCTGAATCTAACAGATACCAAATATCAAAATCAACTAAATTAAGTTCGATCAATTTTTTAAACGATTCAGGATACTGGAATATCTTTTCGTCCATTAGATAATTTTTCATTTCTTATTTCTCCTTTTAGAATCATCAAACCATTCTTTCTTGCCTATCCGCTATTTTGCGTAAGTACTCTTCCCATGTGAGGATTATAAACCTTAAATAGATCATCCTCACTCAGCTAAGTCTTGGGTTGAGGCTGTCAACTACTCTTAAAATACGCGACCTCGAAGTCCATAAATTTCATTCTTAAAATTCAAAGGAAAATAGATGACTAGTCTGAGATGGACAAATAAGAGACTAATATATCCTTAACCAATTCTAGAAAGGCAACTTTATTTCTTGGCTCTTTTGAAGCAAAACCAAATTCATATTCAAAAAAATGCTCAACCACTTTATCTCCAGCCCGTATAACATCCTCAATGGTCTCAAGCACTTGCTTCTGCTTCTCTTCTTCTAGGCTCAAGAAATCCTCTTTCACAAATGCATCAAATACTTTAAGGACATCTTCCTTTTTACTCATATCAAAAGGATATAGAAACTCAGCCTCTTCACTGGTTACAACATTACTTTCTATGGACATCATTAGGTTCCACAATACTAAATAGTGTCTATGAAAATTATCTCTACTTTTCAACTTTTCCCCCAATTTTTGCGACACATCCTTTACTGAACAGGTTTAGACTAGCATTCTTGACTATTACTTACTTTATTGAGAAACTCTCCCCTTTGACCATCATCCCTTCCTAATCTCAAATTACTGGTAATATTATTTTAAAACTTCTCCCGAACGAATATAGGTTTTAAAGAAGTTTTTAGGTACAGAGGCAATCTTAGGTGTAATGGATAAGCCATAGTTTGCAAAATCTAAAGCTACCTTCTCAGAATCGATGGTATCATAATACTCAACATACAATCTGCATAAGTTCACTTTGGTGATAGAGAATTCTTTTAGCAACCCATCCTTCTCAAGATCCTTCTCGGGATTTATGCTTGAAAATACGGTAGGATACGATGAATACTGAGTAGTAAAATCGATGGCCTCTTGGACAGCATTTTCCAATTCAGCTTGATCCATGCCATTTCTATTATCGATAGAACCTAATCGAGTCCTTAGAGCACAATCCACTTCTTCTAACAGTCCCGAGTCCAGAAAGAGGGGATGAATGCCAATATTAACGAAATAGGCAGTCCCATCTGATTTTCGTTGAAAATAGATCACCGTGTAAAAATCATGATTGATTTTATAATAGTTATTGGTTCGCTTTAGTCGCGAAAAGCCATTTTTTACGAAGAGTTCTTTGGCCTCTTTCATTTCATTACCTGCTCTTTCATAGGATGTTAAGAGTTGTTCGTTACAGTTTACTAGGAGTCTAAATGGATATAGATCATTCCTACAACTTTTCCATTCTCAATATTGTATTGTTTCACTGTATCTATGTAGCCAATCAATCCTTCATCACTAATCTCTTCTAGCGTTGCTGGTACTATGTTATCTTTTAATTCAAAATCCCTAGCTTTATTCATGTTACCTACATCCTCAATGGAGGTCCAAAAAAGCATATATTCATCGCAATAAAAATAGATCTGATCATCACAAAACTCCGGTATTTTACAGAACTCAACTCCGTCACTTTGCCTTTCTATCGCTCCACTATCTTGATAAACAAAGTATGTTTTCTTCATATCTTATCTCTCCTTTTAGAAGCATTTTCTTCTGATATTTTCTGCCTGAAATCTCGAATGATGTAGACTAGAGTCTTATTTTTTAAAGGAATACTTAATGTTAGGGTAATTTAGGCTTTGCTCTTTTTAATAAACTAGTAAAATCCTTAAAACTATTCTTACAATATTCTTCTTGAGCTGTTTCAATCGGTAAAAAACGAATGCCTCGACCACAGTGATTCGTTTCGATGGCTTCTTTTACTTCCTCCGTAACGACAAAGCCAGCCGCTGCAAGTAATTCAACCCTTCCAGGCTTAAAAATATCATAGTCAACATCCTCTTTTAAGACCAGTTTTCTTGAAACTGTATACATCGTTTTAGAAGGTAATGATTCTGTTTTCTCATAATCAATAAAATCAGGAGCAGGATTATCTTTGGTATAGGTATTAAATTTTAATAGATAAAAGTCAGGAGATTCCATGACATCGCCATTCACTGTAAATTTAAGCTTTTTCCAAACATGACCTTGAATCTTGAATTGTTTAAAAATGGTTGCTAACTTTTTAGAAAGGATAAAACCATGGGAATACCAATAATAATCATAATCAAAATTTATTTTATTTATGTATTGTTTTTTATTCACAAAATTATAATAGATCACATCAGGACAATTTGGATTGTAAATATAATCTATTGGTTTAGTCCATTCTTCTTCGTAAGGTTTTTTTTGTATTTCAAAATCAACTCGCCCATATTCAACATCAAAATTAAAAGTCTTATTGGATTTATCATCCATTATAAAATAATAATTCATCGTTTTCTCCTAGCTTAATCTACCTTTACAATTAATAATTCTAGATTTTGGTTTTACCATTGCCCCTATCAGTAACTTCTATACTTTTTACCAGCTTTTAATGCATCTAAAGCAGCCTCTGTTACAGAAAGCTGTTCATTATCAAGAGCAAAATCTCTGGCTTTTAGTATTTGCTGATTGCTGTTCGTTTACTTTTTTTATTTGAAATTCTTTTGTTCCTATTGACTTCTCCATGTATTCTACATTGCTACTCTAAGATTGTTCCAAGTATCATCTTATTTTGCTCGGATATCTGAAAGTCATCCATGAAATAGGGTAAAAAGTCATCAAGCAAGGGATGGCTAAGACCGTCGATTGGGAGGCCTCTTTTCTGACGTTCTTTTAGTAAAACTAAGATTTCAATTGGGAAATACTGCCATAGTAAGGTATTGAAGTCTACTAAATGACTATCTTTGGTGTTCGCTAAATGATAATCACACATGGATAAAATTGTTTCTCTAAAAACATCAACATCTTCTGAAAAAATAGTTTCCATAACCTGTTTATAGGCATCATTCACATTATGATAAGGGTTCGAGTCCAATGGTTTATATTTAGGATCATAAGCATTCTCCAGTAGGCTAGCAAGTCGATTATGCTCTCCATTTCCATAAAGAAAAACGACTAAAGGCAATAAACTACTGGATGAAAAGAAAATAGGTTGCTTCCCTTTTTCAACTTGAGCTTCTTTAAAATAGACTAATTTATCAATTAAAAACTCTACATAAGCATCATCTAAATAGGCAAGGGCAAATAAGATATTCAAACAAATATCTGTATCAAAGTTTGAGCCACCTTTAGCTAAATATTTAGCAGAAGCCATATCACCCATTACAGAACAAAAACAGCCGTTTAGTAAAGATTGATAGGTTTCTGATGTTTTGTTTTCTATAAATTCAGCAACCAAAGTATATGATCGAATAACATGAATCATTCGCACATGTTTATAGGTGTAGGTTTCAGTTTTTCCCTTTTCCTCCCAATTGATCTCAAGGCTTTTTTGACCAGCTTCTAATGCTTTTAAAACAGCCTCTGTCACAGAAAACTGTTCTTTTTCAAGAGCAAAATCTCTTGCCTTCAGTACTTGATTTCTAATGCTTGTTAATTTTCTTTTTTGATTTGAAAGTGTTTTATTCATATTGACCTCTAAAATTTCATTTCTTACTCTCAACTACCGGTGTTTTTGAAGTTCATCTCTCCCCGGCTTCCTACATTATCCATGTATATCACAAAAAAGAATTAACCCACTTCCTATTATCAAGCCATTCTTTCTTATCAATCCACCATTTCCCCTTTTGAAACACCATATGAATACGATAGAGGGTTTCTATACCAGAACGATTCTCCTTGATGTAGAAATAAGCTTGATTCCCGTCATGCTCTTCATCAACGATGGGATGTGTTTCTAATTTATAGTCAAACGGAAACCGGACAGATAAAGATACTTCCCTTTCTCTGAGTGTTTTTTTAGATATACAAAACTGATCAAAAATAGTAGCTAATTCATCCTTCAACATATCTTTATAGGCTTGGTTTCTTAGGCTCCTAGTGGCCTTTTTCTCCCAAGAATACATAGCCTGCATAAACTGGAGTAAGGTTTCTTTTGCTAGATTCGTATGAGTCATGTTTCCTCCTACTTTTCTCATTCTCCGGTTTTTATCATCAGCCCATCATAAAGTCTATAAAATCCTTTTGATAGTCTTTAGGAATATGCTCGTTAATAATAGCCATAATCTCCTCCAAGAAGCCCTCTTTATAGTCCAATAAATCCTCATCAATATAAATATTGTTCTCAAACTGGGTGATTTCTAGCTTTTTCATCAGCATATAAGTAGTTAAGAAAGTAGAGAGAGAAGGACTGAGAGCATAGAGCTTAGAATCTCCTGGGATTCTCCCATAGACTGGACTGAGATTATTCTCGAGGTCACAAAAGATAACTTCATCCCCCATCATGTGAGCAAAAACCACATAACTCTCTTTCCAGCTAGGATCCTGCCATCCTTCTGATGCAGCTTCACATAGAGGGAGAGGAATTAGAGCAAGATCATAGGGAGCTCCTCTAAAATAAGCTTCTTCATCAAAGTCTAAATGCTGGTAGAACTCTTTCAATTGACCAGACAAATCTGGCTTTTCGACATAGAGACTTTCACTGGTAAATTCTAACTCTCCCAAGCCCTTGTTTCTATGATAGACTTCTACGAATTCCTTCAACAAATTAAGCATCATTATTGGACTCCTCTCACATTTTTGGGATTCTATTTGGCTATTTTCAACTGACGATTACGTTTCATTCTGACCGCTAGCGACAGCCTGAGTCCAAATTCGTTCAAATTCCTCTTGACTAATCTTGATGGAGTCTGATAGATCCAACTCATCTTTTCGACCATCATAGAGTAGAAACCCTACTTCTGGAACATAATCCTGTAGGCAAGAAGAAGCATAAGAGTGCCCATTCAAAACGTTAATTTGTCGACTTGCACGCTGACCAGTAAACTCTGTATAAATAACTCCTAGACCTGACATAAACTCACTATTGCCATAATAATAATATTCTTTTTCACACATTAGAACCACCTTTACCATTTGTCTCTACAAGAATGGCATTCTTTCCTCTTTGCCTCTTTCATCGACTAATTCTATGTTCATTTTCAATTTATAGAATCTACCGGTTCTTAGCCTTATTCTCCAAGACTCTCACTTCTACTTTATCCTCCGCTAAATGGAGATCCAGTACTTTTTCCTGGTCTCGAAAGAAAAGTGTCAGGTCTCTGGTAGAAAATTCAGTAGAATAAGAGGGCAAAAATTCATCCAAAGACTCCATTTGAAACAAGACGTAAACTGGTGAAAACTCCCAAAAAACTAGGATAAACCGACTGCTATTGCCAACAAGACTTTGAATCGACCTACTTAGATCTTTAGTAATAAGGTCGGCAGGAAACTCATAAAGGCAAGCAATCGGAGAGTCTATAGGATTCAACTCACCGGAATACCAAGCAATTTCTTTCGGTTTAGTGGTCAGAAAATGGACATCCTTTATCCCCTTCAAACTCTTGATTCGTCTTTCCACTTTTAATAAGGATAATTTCTTTTTTACGTCACTCATTGTTCTTGCTCCATCATTCTGAAACAGAAATTTTGCTCACAATCTCATTCTGTTTATCCAACAGATATAGGAAGTTCCCTTTTGCTTCCAGTTTACCAAGTTTAGCCCCATAATCCATCTCATGAGGAGGGCAGGATTGAATCAACTGATGGATAGTCTTGTCCTTATGTTCTATCTTCCAAAACAAATCCACCTTATCAAGCTGGTGCTCCACTTGAATAGAATAGGTCGTGGAGTGGATCTTCTTCCTTTTCCACTCCCAGCTATTTTCATAATCATTTTTCTCTATTTCACTTCGTACATCCTCTATCAAGGAGCATGGAATAGAGAGTTCCTGAAACACGCGCTTCACCCCTTTTAGCAAGGCTTCCAAGAGCATCTTTTTCTGATCCAATGGGCTTAAGGTTTCATAGCTAGAAAAATCAAATAAGACCTGGACAGTATAGGCACCAAGTAGGTTCATGATAGCTGGATTGCTAATCGTATCTACACACTCTACGATGATTTTCCAACAATCCTTGGTCACAACTGGTTTGAAGAGGCGCTCTACCATAGAGGTCATACATTTGGATTTATATACGAACTCTCTTCGCAGGTCTTTCCAATTCTGTCGGTAGTCCTCAACTCTAGCTTCCTCGTATGTTAGTGTAGCTGAGTCCATTAGCTCCTCAATCCTCTGACGATTTTCCACATAGGGCCTATCTAGTTCAAAATATTGTAACTTCATATTTGTGATCTCGCAGTGTTTTTCTTGTATAAAGGTCCATCCTTAAGTCAAGGTCCAATGTTTGTACTCTTTTAAATAAGTAATAGTTTTTTCCTTTAAATAGACTTTAAAAGAGACTAATCCTCCTGCCGTCCTTTCCTTTTGTAACGTCATTGATTAAGTCCTTGACGGTAGATATATCGAACTGACGGGAAAAGTCTACAATTTTCTCTCGATTTTTCTCAGAAAATAAATAAGATGCTGCTAAAATAAATAAAAATGGATTTGTGACTTTGCCAATATGCTCAAGGTATTTAGGCTGAGTTACATAAGACATAATTTTGTTAAAATCATCATCTTTAAGTACTATCTTTTTCATATAAATAGCAGCACAAGCACCTGCAACTTGCGAGAAGTTATTCGATTCCAAGGACTCATAAACAAAAGACAAGTTCTCTGTTTCTAAATTTTCTAAATAAGCAATCGCTACTGCTAGAGAGCGGTAGGTTACAGGTGTTGGGATGTCTCTCAGCAGTAATGACTTGAGATAGGTGACTTCTTCTGTACAATCCGTTGCGGCTATGGCGTAGAGTAAGTACATTTGTGATTCCCATGATTTAGGTTTTTCCATCTCCCCTTCCAAGGCCTGATGCAAAAATGGTCCATATCCTTTTAGTTTGCCCTTTAAAATTTTCTTAGCTGCTTTTTTTACCAAGGGCGTACGTCCTGAAGTTAACTCATCTACATAGTCCATCTAAAACTCCTTTATTTCATCTGCTTGCCAGTTCTTCTTCCAATATTCTGTTATAAACTATACTTCCGACACAGGCTTCCCAGTCCAGCTCCTCAACTTCTTCCCTAGAAAAAATCTTAGGTTCTGTCCTACCATCTATCCAGACCTTCCCAAAGTGAGGACCATTTGGATCTCCCCATTTAAAGGCTAAATCCTTAAAAGGGCTTGGATCAAAATCCACTTGATGACCAATTATCTGCCAAGACCATACTGGACTTCGATCAAACAAGGTGTAAGAATCTACAATGATGGGCTTACCTATAAATTGAGCACGATTTAGCTCCTCAACTGTTATAGTAGGACTTGCTTGAAAGATATCGAAAAATTGGATGACATGACCAACGTTCACTTTTCCAATAATTTGACCAAATACAAAAATTTTCTCCAAAAATTGATAGCAAAAAATATCACCAATTTTAATAAATCGGAGTTTTGTTCTTGGCTTTTCATTCCACTCACGAATCTTTATCTGGGGCAATTTTTTCTCCATGATTAATTTAATTCTATTCCTACTGCTCTTTATTTAAGATATGAAAGAGATCATCTCTTAGTACAATTCCATCGTCTTCTATCAAATAGGCCATGTGCTCCCAGAAGGGCAATTCTTGTTCAGGGTGAGCTTCCAAGGCAAGTACTTGATTCTTCAAGTTTACTGCAATCTCTTCGACTTCAACTTGCTCAATTTCATAAAATTTTGCTTTTAAAAGAAAGAGTGCTGATAGAAAAAGCGAATAAGAGGAAACAAAAGCTTGCAAGGAAGAATTGACATAAATCCTCGCTTCTTGAAAAACTTCCCTTCCTTCTTGATTGCAAAGTAAAAAGATTTGCTCCTCTTCTCCAATGACAAAAAATCCTAAAAAACACCGGCCAACAAACCTATAACTCTCCTGATTTTTCCTTAGTTCGACTAGTTCGTCACCTGCTTTAACAAAAGAAAAACCCATTTTGGAATAATCTTCTAAATAAGCAAAGAGGTTGAAACGAATCTCATCAAGACGAAATGGTTTCTCCTCTGAAGTTACCACAGAAAAGCCGTGCTCCTTCACGAATTCATCGATATTGACTGTCATTTTTCTCCTTATCACTATCAGTCATTGAATACCATTTCTCTAATCGGCCTAGCTAATCTTCAAATGGCATAAAGCTATCATGCTGCTGATAATAATTAAAAGCCTCGACCAAGTCATTGTGACTAGCATTTGGTTTTTCCTCAAGTGCGACTGCAAGAACATCAATCAACTGCTCTCCATAGTAGACTAGCTGCAGATCTTGCTCCGTCACTTCTGTCGGGTAGACATCACGGTCTTCCACGACATCCGGATAATCGGATACCCAATAGAGCCTAGCTAGTGCCAGTTCTCCATCCTCCTTGCCATAGAGGCAAAAATCATCTGATACTAATTGATCTACGCGCACCTGCTCAATTATCTGCTCTAGTGAAAGTTCTTGGTGTTTTCGCATCCCGTCTCCTTTTGAGTCTCTCTTCCCAAAGGCTTTTTTTATTTGACCTCCATATTACAGGTCCCTTTTAGGCTATCATACCATAAGATTTCCTTTCCATAAAGCTAAAATAGAAAATGAGTCCAGCTGTTCAACTAGACTCATTTCATTCTTATCTTTTATGCTTATCTCAGCCCTTACTTCAAACTCCAGCCACCATCAATGGTCAGGATTTGCCCCTGCATGGCAGAGGCCTTCCCACTGGCCAAAAAGAGGCTGACTTCTGCCACTTCTTCTGGCTCTATCCAGCGTTTAATAGGGGTCTCACTAGCCACCCAGTCTGCTAGGCCTCCTGGTTCAAAGTCCGCTGCGGTCATGCCTGTTTTGACAGCACCTGGTGCAATGCCAAAGACTTGAATACCAGCTTCTGCATAATCTAGGGCCAACTGCTTGGTAAAGCCCGCTAGGGCATGCTTGGAGGAGGTATAAGCGTGACCGCCTCCACCCGCTAGGCTAGATGCAATGGAGCACATATTGATGATGATCCCTTGCTTCTTCTCCAACATTTGAGTCAGATAATGCCTTGTCAACTCTACCGGAGTCACATAGTTGATCTCAAAGATCTCCTGAATCTCCTGAGCGCTTTGCTCAAGAAGTGGTTTGTAGTCATCCAAAACGCCGGCCGTATTGCACAAGACGTCGACCTCAGGACACCAGTCAAAAATCGGCGTCAAATCCAAGGTCAAGTCCCGCTGCAAAAAATGGAAAGCCCCTGGCAACTGGGGATCAGCTCCCTGGTCCACCCCATAAACCTGGTAGCCCTTTTCTAGAAAGAGACGAGCTTGAGCCAAACCAATCCCGGAGCTCACGCCCGTAATCAAGACCCGTTTAGTCATGGACTTCCACCCAATCTGTCGCTAAGACATCACAAGGAGTTGGACTCCACATGGAAAATCCTTCGCCTTCACCAGAGACATTAATGAGAAAATAAGGCGTCACTTCTAGAGCCACTCCATTTTGCTCGATGGTATCAAAAAGCTGAACATAGTTCTCTGCTCCACCCCAACCCGTACGGACATATTTCTTTTTTGCCTTTAGTCCCGGCAAGATTTCTTCAAATGTCATCATCTTCTCCTTTGATTTATAGTCCCTTTCATTATAACAAAAATCAAGCTTGCTCGTTGTTTTTCAACAGAAAAAGGGGAGTTTCCTCCCCCTTTTCACTCTATTCACCATTTTCTGTCTTGTTCTTTTTCAAGGCGCGAATCGTGAACCAATAGTAAATCATCAATCCTATAACAATGATTACCGTAGGCAGAATGATAGTCATGGTAGAATTCTGAATTCCTTGCGCCAAGGTCCAGCGATGCAAGAATCCCACTACTAAGAAGGACAGAATAGGAAAGATGAAGGCACGAGCAAACTCTTCTTTCCACTGCCACAGGATAAGTCCTGCACAAGCCCCTGTAATGAGGAAGGTATCCCATGGATTTGGCACTGTTAACCAAGCAATAGCTGGCAAGAAACGGACACCCACTATCTCACTAGCGAAATAGAATCCTAGAACGAAAACGACTGCTACATAAATTGCTTTTTTTGACTTCTCTTCTGCAAAAATAAGGCGACGAAGGAGATAG
This sequence comes from Streptococcus ilei, assembly GCF_000479335.1. Classification (NCBI taxonomy): domain Bacteria; kingdom Bacillati; phylum Bacillota; class Bacilli; order Lactobacillales; family Streptococcaceae; genus Streptococcus; species Streptococcus ilei. The sequence continues at coordinate 91,307 of NC_022584.1, read as the reverse complement.
AATAGTAACCCAACGACTAAAATACCTAAAATACTATCCGTTAGATAGACGAGTGGCTTGAGAACCAGGACTGCTTGCGAAGCAAAATCACTTAAGAGGCGATAGAAAATCACAATTCCCGAGACAATCGCACCATATTTCAGAACAGAGCGCGTGGATTCTTTGGGCATATTCTCTAGGATTTGGTCTGCCATTCCCTTTGGATCCTGTCCAAAATAGTCCTTAGCCGTCAATCCATCTCCGCTTGCTTGCGAAAAATCTAGCGCTAGATTATAGACCTGCTCTCTCAAAGCCTTCTCCTCATATAAGAAACCGGTGAAATTGAAATAATCCCAGAGATCTTGGAAGTAAGCTTGGTCCTCCTGGCTAAAGGTTTCAACCAAAGCCTGCGTTTCTTCATAATAAATAGCTGATGTCATATTGCTTTCCCCTCCTTTTTCACGCGTTCTACTTTAATGACCAGATCCTGCCACTGGTACCAAAATTCCTCTAGGCGCTCTCTTCCAGCATCACTTAGTGAAAAATACTTGCGATCAGGGCCATCTGGAGAGGGCCTCATCTCTCCTATTATAACTCCCTGCTTCTCTAACTTCTGAAGCAAGGGATAAACAGTCCCCGCAACAATCTTATCAAAGCCGGATTCCTTGAGGCTTTGGATCAATTCATAGCCATAGATAGATTTTTTTGAAATAATTTCTAGAACACAACCTTCCAGGACACCCTTTAGCAATTGCGACTCTTTCATCCTTCTCCCCCTTTCTATACAGGCTTCTTTTAGCTAGTTTGTTTTACATACTAGCTCTTTCACTATTAGTATACTCCACCTAAGCTAGTTTGTAAAGCATAATAGTGAAATCTTGAATAAAACTCAATAAATCCGAACAATATGACTAAATATACAATTAATTTCAAAAAAAATTTGCTTTTTATAAAAAAAGGTGTATAATAATACAAAATCTTTATTAAAGGAGATAAGTGATGAAAAAATCTAAACTAGCTTTCCTTGCAGGTGTCACGGTTGCTTCAGCCCTGTTCCTTGCTTCATGTGGATCATCTTCAAAATCTTCTCAGACAAACACTTACTCATACGTGTTTAGTACTGATCCAGATTCTTTGAACTACCTCCTTTCAAACCGTTCTACAACAAGTGACGTTACAACTAACTTGGTTGATGGATTGTTTGAAAATGACCAATATGGTAATCTCGTCCCTGCACTAGCGGAAGATTGGTCTGTCTCTAAAGACGGATTAACCTACACTTATAAACTCCGTAAAGATGCAAAATGGTACGACTCAGAAGGAAACGAATATGCAGATGTCACTGCACAGGACTTCGTCACTTCTCTTAAGTATGTAGCTGACAACAAGTCAGATGCCCTCTACTTGGTTCAAAACTCAGTAGCCGGCCTGGATGACTATGTCACTGGTAAAAATACAGACTTCTCTAAAGTTGGGGTCAAAGCCGTTGATGACCATACCCTCCAATACACCTTGGCTCAACCTGAATCCTTCTGGAATTCTAAATTGACAACTTCGACCATGATGCCTGTCAATGAAAAATTCCTCAAATCTGCAGGTAAAGACTTCGGTAGCGTCAAACCTTCTGGAATCCTTTACAACGGTCCTTACTACTTGAAATCCTTCACTTCCAAATCTTTGATGGAGTTCACCAAGAACGAGAACTACTACGACAAAGACAATGTGAAGATTGAAAATATCAAATTGACCTACTTCGATGGTTCTGACCAAGACTACCTTGCTCGTAACTTCTCTGATGGAAACTTGACCACTGCGCGTCTCTTCCCAACGAGCTCAACATTTAGTACCATTGAGAAAAAATTCAAAGACAATATCGTTTATTCACCACAAGATGCGACTGTCTACTATGTTTACTTCAACGTAAACCGTCAAAACTACGGTCATACTGAGAAAACAACAGACGACCAGAAGAACCAAACCAAAACAGCTCTTCAAAACAAAAACTTCCGTCAAGCCATCAACTTTGCCCTTGATCGTACTTCACTAAGTGCCCAATCAAACGGGAAAGATGGCGCTAGCAAAACCCTTCGTACGCTTCTTGTACCTCCAACATTTGTGCAAGTAGACAACAAAGACTTCGGTAGCGTTGTCGAAGAAAAACTTGCTGCAACAGGAGATGATTGGAAGGATGTCAGCCTAGCTGATGCGCAAGATAGCATGTTCAATGCGGACAAGGCCAAAGCACAATTTGCCAAAGCCAAAGAAGAGCTCCAAGCGCAAGGTGTCCAATTCCCAATCCACATCGACTATGTAGTTGACCAGTCTTCTGCTAGCATTGTGCAACAAGCTGATTCAATGAAAGACTCCATCGAAAAAACATTAGGAAAAGAAAATGTCGTCGTGGATGTTCAGAAAATGTCTACGGAAGATGCGGACAATGCAACCTACTTCGCTCAAAGTCCTGATCAAAAAGACTTTGATATGGATATCGCTGGTTGGGGACCTGACTTCCAAGACCCATCAACTTACTTGGATATCTTCAATCCAGTCGATGGTTCAGCCTTAGCAGGAATGGGAATCAATCCGTCAACTGACCAATCCCTAATTGAAAAACTAGGTTTGAACGAGTACAAACAACTATTGGATGATGCCAATGCGGAACAATTGGATACCAAAACTCGTTATGAAAAATATGCTGTTGCTCAAGCTTGGTTGACAGACAATGCCTTTGCACTTCCTGTCTACTCTAAGGGTGCTGTCCCTTCTATCACGAAGATCAAACCATTTACAAAAGCATTCTCCTTGATTGGTATCAAAGACGGGGCTAGCTACTACAAGTACATGGAATTACAAAGTGATACAGTCACAACGGCTGACTACGACAAAGCTTATAAGAATTGGTTGAAAGAAAAAGAAGAAACCAATAAAAAAGCACAAGAAGAACTTGCAAAACACGTGAAATAATCACGATAAAAACACCGGGGATGTAATCCTCGGTGTTTTTGGTTGAAAAAAGTGTTCCAGTTAATTTCTTCTTCACCTATTTTCCTAAGAGCTTCCATCGTATCAAACGCTACCTCACGACAATCTTCCGATAACTTCTGGAAGTCAGCAGAAAGACGAGGACATAGGAGATGAAAAAGACAGCGCAGATTGCTAAGGTTGTTTGAAGGACCAGTCCCGCATTGGTCGCTCCTAAGATGGCAACGATCTTTGCAATCATCTTGTAGGCTACTCCTAGGTACAAGAAGGAGAAGAATAGTGGAAGGAAAAAGACGGTGAGAATCTGTTTGCGAATGGTGGTGCCGGTTTGCTTTTGGTCCAATCCTACTTGTTGCAAGATCACAAAATTATCCCGATCCTCATGACCCTCTGAAATCTGCTTGTAGTAAATCACGAGAACTGTAGCTAATAGAAAGATGACCGATAGGAAAATCCCAATAAAGAGGAGAGTCCCTGCTGTTTCACGCCACTCCTTCTCTATACTGTATCGTTCATATCCACCAAAATAAGTCGCACCATATTGACTCATTTTGTCTGTCGAATACAGCTCTTTGGTCACGCCACCAGTAAAATCTTTGTTGTCTTTATTTTTGGCATTAATAGAGAATTCTAAATTCTTATCAACTTTTAGACCCAGTTGGTTCAAGTCAGGGAGGACAAGGTACAAACCCATTTGATGTTGAAACAGGTCGGATTGAGGGAGTTTTCCTTGGATAAAATTGGAGTCTAGTTTTTGTTTAATCGTGAAGGTCTTCCCATTGATTTCTAATTGCGAATCTAATTTTCCTGGATACTGATACCCATAGGCTAGGATTTCATTTTCCCCAAGCTCAACTTTTTGACCCGTCAGTTGCTCGTAAGTCGCATGATCAAAAAAGTAGACTGTTCCCTCTGTCTTCATCTCCTGACCAGCTTGTTCATAAACCTCTAAGCTCCTTCCATCAATCTTTCGAATTTCAGCCGACCAGTATGTTGTCTGTGCCACCTGATAATCTGATAGATTTGTCGCATCGGCTGTTTTCTTAATTTGAGCTTGAACATCCTTGATAACCGGTTCTGTCTCAGCATCTGAAGGCATATGCCCCACACTAATCATGTAATCAGAAGGGTAAACAGTATCTAGGTAGTTCTGCCCTCCAATAAAGATATTGAGCGACCCGGTTAAGGTGACCAAGACCATGGTGGAAAGAATACTAATGGTCGCAAGGCCCGCTGCATTTTTTCGCATCCGAGCGATTAAGTTAGAGACGGATATAAAATTCTCTGGCTTGTAATAGTAGGATTTCCTACCTTTGAGAAATCTTAAGAAGGTAATGGAGCCTGCGTTGAATAAGAGATAAGTCGCCAGAATGACCAAAATGACAGCAATAAAGAATCCTTGAACAGCCGCTACCGGACGCTCAACGGTTAGCGCTATATAAAACGCAATTCCTAAGAGCCCAAGTCCTAACAGAGTTTGGACCAGCAAGAAGCGTCCCTTCTTCTCTCCTGCTTTTTTCTGTTGCATGAGGTGGAGGGAACTGTAGCGCAAGAGGCGGAAAGAATTCAACAAGAGAATGAGGCCAAAAGCTAAGGCTAACCCAAGTAAAGTGTCAATGACAGCTCCTAGCTGGAAGGTTGATTGAATGACGACTGGTAGCCCCATACATTTTAGGAGCAAGGCAAAAATCAGGCGATCAAATAAGAGCCCCAAACCTAGTCCTACTCCAACTGTGAGAACATAGAAGAAGAGCAATTCCCATAAGGTCATGATGAGGAGATGCTTCTTCTCCATTCCCAGAACACTGTACAAGCCCAGTTCTTTGGAACGATTTTTCATGACAAAGCCATTGGCATAAGCCACCAAAATGATGACGACCAGCTGGACGACGAAACTACCAAAACCAAGAACAGTTCTCGCCGCCCCCCCTCCGTAAGAATCCTCTAAATGAGGGGTTGATGCCAAAGCGATAAAGCTATAGAGGATCATGGTCGTTAAAATAACAGCCAAGGCAAAAGGGTAATACAGCTTGCGATTTTGTTTGAGGTTAGAAAAGGCTAATTTACTCGATAATTTAAACATCGCTATCCTCCTTACCCGCCATAACCGTCAAAGTATCCGAGATTTCTTGGAACATCTGACGTTCTGTTTTTTCCCCGCGGAAGATCTGGTTGTAGAGAATTCCATCCTTGATAAAGAGCACGCGCTTGGCCCGAGCTGCCGCTGCGGTTGAGTGGGTCACCATGAGGATGGTTTGGCCCATGCTATTAATATCTTCAAAGACATCTAGCAAAGCAGCCGAAGACTTGGAATCCAGCGCCCCTGTTGGCTCATCAGCGAGGAGGATTTCAGGTGAGGTGATAATGGCCCGTGCTACAGCCACCCGTTGCTTTTGCCCACCAGAGATTTCGTAAGGATATTTCTCAAGAAGCTGGTGAATGCCCAATTCCCGACTGACGCCATCCACCTTAGTCATCATTTCCTTGACCGGTCTACGAGAAAGGACCAGAGGCAAGAGGATATTGTCTTTGACAGACAAGGTGTCGAGCAGATTAAAGTCTTGAAAGACAAAGCCTAGTTTTTCCCGACGAAAGCTGGACGCATCCTTGTTCTTGATGGTTGAAGTATCGGTGCCATTGAGGTAGACCCGCCCTTCGGTCGGCTGGTCCAGCATGGCTAGGATGTTAAGGAGGGTCGATTTCCCGGATCCCGATTCCCCCATGATGGCGACGTATTCGCCCTTCTCCACGGTGAAGTGGATATCTTTTAGGGCTTCGACCTGCGTTCCTTGGAAGCGGGTTTTGTAGATTTTTTTCACATGTTGTACATCTAATAAGGCCATTTTCATTCTCCATTTCCATCTAGTTATATGATTGATATTAATAGAACTTCTTACATCTCTATTGTAACGATTTGGAAAGAGATCTACAATAAGCTAACCTTTCATTTTTACCCTGATTTCTTACATTTCTGTAAGGTATTAAAAAACTAGCTTCCATGCGGGAGCTAGTTCCTTCTTATAAGGCTGTGATGGCTGTAATCAACCCAAAGATAATCCCTGGAGCATTGGCTGCAGCAAGTGGGATATCGCGTTCTTTTTTGAAGAGTCCGTAGTAGACCCAAAGACTACAGTTGATGGCTGCCACTAAAGGTTGAATAAAGTTTCCTTTGTGACCAGCGAGATTATCCATAATTTGTGGGAAATAAGAGACATACATCATCACAGACATAAAGGTCGCAACCCAACCAAGAATTTTCATTTGTTTTTCATTCATTTTCAAAATACCTTTCATTTTTTAAGTACGCACTATTCTAACGCTTGCCCTCTTAAAATTCAAGTGCTTTTTTCAAATGTTACCGAACTGTAAAATGTCACAATCTTGTGATTTTGCAGGAAGATGGATTTCTTTTCGAGTGGATTTTCTCTCTAGTTGCCATTTTTTGACACTTTGTCTAATTCTTTTGCAAATGTGATCGTTTTCATTTTGCGTAGCATGCAAATTAATTGCATTATCTTCCTACTTATGCTATTTTGATATACAGAGGTAAAATTTTATGAACAAACAAAAAATCAACCAAATCGTTGGCTCGATCGGTGCCTTTATTGGGATTATCGTTTTCATTGCCTACATCCCACAAATTATTGCCAATTTACAGGGACATAAGGCCCAACCTTTCCAACCCTTGTCAGCTGCTATTTCTTGCTTGATCTGGGTCATTTATGGTTGGACAAAGGAACCTAAAAAAGACTGGATTTTGATTATTCCGAATTCAGCAGGTGTCATCCTAGGAGGATTGACTTTCCTAACATCACTCTAAAAGAAATCGATAAAAAACCGAACTCTAGTGGTTCGGTTTTTTTGTATATCCCTTTGAAAAGCAAAAACAATCGCTGTCGGTTTTCGCACAAAAAGAGGCTGGGACAAAAGTCCTAGCCTCTCAATTATTTTTGGATTGTCGAGCAAGACGCAGTGGTTGAGTGGGCTCTACTACGCTGATTTCATCAGCTTTTACAGCCCTACTCAACTGTGCGGAGGTGGGACGACGAAATCGAATTCTAACGAATTACCGATTTCTGTCCCACTCTCTTCTTTTTCCTTATATCTGCACAATCTTACGATAGCTCCGAGAGGTGATCCAAAAGACAACCAGGTAGGTGACGAGAAAGACGGCACAGACGCTGAGGGTGACGACGAGGACTTGGCTACTATTGATGACACCGAGCACTTTAAGAATAAGGCGGATCATATGGTAGGCAAAGGCCAGGTGGACAAAGGCAAAGATAAGGGGAAGGAAGAAGACGGTCCGCACTTGACGGTTGATGGTCCGTTTGACCTCATCTTCATCAAGTCCCACCTGTTGGAGGATGACAAAGCGGTCACGGTCTTCATAGCCTTCTGAAATTTGCTTGTAGTAGATAACGATGACTGTTCCGACCATAAAGATCAATGACAAGAAAATACCGATAAAGAAGATGCCACCAAAGAGGCTATTCATTTCTCTCACATTATATGCTCGATTGCCTCCATATACAAATTGCATATCTGTCAGCTGGCTACTAAAATCATCAATTAGCTTGTCATAGCTGTCAGCTAACTTAAGTTGGTGTTCTTCATCGATATTGACATTGAAACCACCATAGATTTGGGTAACGACAGCAAGGTTCGGAAACTTGGCAACAAAGGCTGAAAGGTCAGGTACGATCAGGTAATTGAAATCCTCTGTCAGCATATTGAAGATGTTTGGGACATGATCGGTGATAAAATCCTTGGTCACTTCTTCCTTGACTTGAAAGTCTTGCCCATTAATAGTAAACTGCTTTTGCCCTTTCAGAGCCTTGTTGTGGGCAAAGAGGATGACTTGGTTGCCAGTCAGATCGACGTCTTCTCCTGTCATCTGCTCATAGCTAGCTGCATCAAAGACCAGAAAGACTGTTCTCGGTCTGACATCGTGTTCATCATCAGGATAGACCGTGAAGTCTGTGCCCTTTTGGGATTCGACCCCAAAGGTGGCATAGTTCATCAGGTCACGATTTTTGATCTCAAGTTGGTGCTCAGAAGCAAACTCATCAAATTTCTGATTGATTAACTCCAAATCCACGCCTTTTCCTTGAATGGAGAAATCATGTGGATTCATGATTTTCTTGATCATTTCACCACCGATATAGATGTTGGTGGCAGCAGATATAGTCACCAATACCATGGTTGAGAGGATGGCAATGGTCGCAAGGCCCACTGCATTTTTCTTCATGCGATAGATGAGGTTAGAGACCGAGATCATGTTGTTGGGTTGGTAATAATAACTCTTCTTTTTCTTAAGCAGATGCAAGAAGACGGTGATCCCTGCATTAAAGAGCAGGTAGGTCCCAATCATAACCAAGACAACTGCTAGAAAGAAGGTTACAATCGCAGACATGGGGTCTTTGACAGACAAAGCTAGGTAGTAGCCAAAACCGAGAGAAGCTAAACCCAGGATGGTTTGGGGCCACAAAAAGCGAGCTTTCTTTTCACCACTCGCTTTCTCACGAGTCAATTGCAGGGCATTCAAACGAAGAATGCGCCAAGCGTTGAGAAGAACCAAGAGGGCAAAGATGAGGCCAAAGGTAACAAAGACTGCGACCACAATCCCAGGTTGGAAGGTAGATACTAGCTGGACCTTCATCTTCATCAGTTTCAAGAGAAAGGCAAAGATCAGCTTGTCAAAGAGGGCGCCGATCAAGATACCGCTTGAGATAGTCACAAAACCAAAAATCAAGAGTTCTTTGAAGATCATGCTGATGAGATGCCGCTTTTCAAGGCCCAGCATGCTGTAGAGTCCCAGCTCCTTGGAGCGGTTTTTCATGACAAAGCTATTAGCATAGAGCACGATGATGGCTCCAGCAGCATTGACCACAAACAGTCCCAAGCCTAGGGTGAAGAGTATGGAAGATCCCCCTCGCAGCTTAGAAATGTTGGGATTAAAGGTCAGGGAGTCAAAGAGGTAGGCGATGGTCACTGCGAGAATGACCGCAATCGCAAAGGGATAATAGAGCTTGCGGTTCTTGATGAGATTGGAGCAAGCTAATTTAGTGGTTAATCGAAACATCTACTCCACCTCACTTGCCATGACCGTCAAGGTATCCGAGATTTCTTGGAACATCTGACGTTCTGTTTTTTCCCCACGGAAGATCTGGTTGTAGAGAATCCCATCCTTGATAAAGAGCACGCGCTTGGCCCTCGCTGCGGCTGCGGTTGAGTGGGTCACCATGAGAATGGTTTGGCCCATGGTGTTGATATCTTCAAAGACATCTAGCAAAGCAGCCGAAGACTTAGAATCCAGTGCCCCTGTTGGCTCATCCGCAAGGAGGATTTCTGGTGAGGTAATGATGGCCCGCGCTACGGCTACCCGTTGCTTTTGTCCACCAGAGATTTCGTAAGGGTACTTTTCCAATAGCTGGTGAATGCCCAACTCCCGACTTACGCTATCGACCTTGCTCATCATTTCCTTGACTGGTCTGCGAGAAAGGACCAATGGCAAGAGGATATTGTCCTTGACAGACAAGGTGTCGAGCAGGTTAAAGTCTTGAAAGACAAAGCCTAGTTTTTCGCGACGGAAGCTGGACGCATCCTTGTTCTTGATGGTCGAGGTGTCTATGCTATTTAGGTAGACCCGTCCTTCCGTCGGCTGGTCCAGCATGGCTAGGATATTGAGGAGAGTGGATTTCCCGGACCCTGACTCCCCCATGATTGCGACATACTCCCCTTTTTCAACAGTGAAGTGAATGTCCTTTAGGGCTTCGACCTGCGTTCCTTGAAAGCGGGTTTTGTAAATTTTTTTGATATGTTGAACGTCTAGTAATGACATGCTTTTCTCCTTTTACTAGTAGATCAAGAAAAATTCTTGGGTTTGTTGTAGGACTTGGCGACCAAATTCCGCCTTTTCCAAATCGGTTTTCTTATTTGGTTTCTTAATCTTTTTGGGTTCTTTCATCCAATTCAAGAGTTTCATTTTCTTGACCTCCTTTATTTGATGAGACTATTGTATAAAAAATAAAAGGTGGTCGCCATAACCTAACCTTTCATTTTTAAAATCTAATCTTACATTTTTGTCATTTTCAAATAAAAGAGAACCTGAGGGAAAGAATCATTAGTATCGACGAGTTCCCCTAATCCATCACCAACTTTTTCTCTTCAAAACGTATGGCAACAGTCGTGCCTTGACCAACCTGAGACGTCATATGAATCTGGTGTCCTAGCTGATCGGCAATCTTTTTAGTTAGGTAGAGGCCTAGTCCTGAAGATTGCTGAGTCAGATGACCATTGTAGCCGGAGAAGCCCCGCTCAAAGACACGGAGTATATCGCTATCCTTGATTCCGATCCCACTATCTTTGATATATAGGGTCTGGTCATCGAAATAGATCTCAATCCCGCCAGCACTGGTATACTTGAGGCTATTAGACAGCAATTGCTCGATGATGACCAAGAGCCACTTGCGATCGGTAATGACAGCGACATCTAAGTCATGCAGATCCACCGTCAATCCCTTTTGGATAAAGAAGATAGCGTACTTTCTCACCACTTCTTTGACCAGCTCTTCGAGTGGAACACGCTTAAGCACCAAATCATCGTGAAAGCTTTCGAGTCTCAGATATTGGAGGACCAGATTGGCATAGGAGTCAATCTTAAAGAGCTCCTGCTCCATTTGTTTTCTCAGGTCGCTGTCTTCTATATTTTGAACCAGGAGTTGGCTGGCCGCAATAGGTGTCTTAATCTGGTGGACCCAGAGAGTATAGTAATCCATCAGGTCATTATAGGCCTCTAGACTCACCGTGGTTTGCTCACGCTGGGCTTGCTGACTGCTTGCTAGCTTCTGACTCAAGACCATTTCTAGAGGGGTCTCAGCTACTCCCTCCCCATAGAGCACTTCCTTCCGATAGGCCTGATACCCAGTGGCTACATCCCACATAATGAGAAGAAGGCTCAAAAAAGCCAAAATGCCAGTCAGGTAGAGAAGAAAATTGCGGTAGCCTTCGAATATATAGGCAAACAAAACAAGAGAAGAAAGGAGTAAACCGATCAAATAGAGATAGCGGCGATGAGAGATTAGATAGTGTTTGACAAATAAGAATCGATTACCCATTGCTCAACCCGTATCCTATCCCTTTTTTCGTTTCGATAAAATTCTCCAGTCCTGCTTCTTCGAGTTTCTTCCGAAGTCTAGCTACATTGACCGAGAGGGTGTTGTCATCAATAAAGAAGTCACTGTTCCATAGTTCCTTCATCAGATCATCCCGAGCCACTACACTTCCAGCTTTTTCAAAAAGGATGCGAAGGATTTGAAATTCATTTTTGGTCAGATTAACTACTTCTCCCTCGTAGACCAGATCCATGGATTTGAGATTGAGGATGGCCCCCCGGTGTTCTAACAAATCTTGATCAGTTCCAAACTCATAAGAACGACGAAGAAGCCCCTGGATTTTTGCCAGGAGGACATTGGGATCAAATGGCTTGGTCACATAGTCATCTCCTCCCATATTGATGGCCATGACGATGTCCATCGCTTGATCGCGTGAGGATAAAAACATGATCGGGACTTTAGACACCTTACGAATTTCCTGGCACCAATGATAACCATTATAAAGAGGAAGGCCGATATCCATCAATATCAGATGAGGATTAGTTTGGACGAAGGTGCCCAATACATCCATAAAATCATCAACTGCAATGACCTCAAAGCCCCACTGTTCCATGATTTTCTTTACCTGTTGGCGAATGGTTTCATCATCTTCGACAAGAAGAATTTTATGCATGCTCTTTCCTGCTCTTTCTTACTAGAGTATTACCCTTTCATTATATCAAATTATCCAAGGAGCACACATATTTTTCGACATCTCGACTTATAGGTTACTCCCTTTGGTCAATTACCTATTTTTACTGAGGGGCTTTTCCGGTATTTTATGCTATACTGAACATACAGATACAAAGGAGAATCTCATGTCCACGATTTTTGATTATCTAGACCATGTCACCTATGATTCAATTTACGATCGCCCTTTTAAGGAACTGGATGTCCTCGCACTAACGGAGCTGACCTATCTTCCTTTTGATCGGATTGTTCCCCAAGGAGATACGACCAATATTGAAGTCCGCTTGTCTGATGTGACAGAGCTGGTCGATCGAACGACTAATTTCACCGTGACGAATCAACACCTGCAGTTAGTAGATAAGTTGGCCACATCCAAACGCTTTAGGAATGTCAAACTTCTTAACTATGTCGACGAATACGACCCTGATGTTCAAAAGCAGTTTGCGGCGATGACCTATCGTCTTACCATGGATGTTTATTTAGTTGTCTATAGAGGGACGGATGATACCTTGATCGGCTGGAAGGAAGACTTCCACATGACCTATATGGACCATGTCCCATCTCAGAGGCGTGCAGCCAGCTACCTACAACATGCCATGAAGGAATTTCCTAAAGGACGCTTTATGGTAGCCGGCCACTCCAAAGGAGGCAATCTCGCAGCCTACGCCTGCTCTTACCTTCCAGATCATCTGATTGAACGGGTCAACGCCATCTACTGTTACGACGCTCCTGGCCTCAACAAGGCCATTATCGAAACGGAGGGCTATCAACGAATCGCGCACCTCGTTCACCGCTTTGTCCCGCAAGGGTCCATCGTTGGGATGATGCTGGAAGTTCCTGAGCCTGCTAAGATTGTCAAAACCCGTGCCTTTGGTGGCTTTGCCCAGCATGACGCCTTTACTTGGATGGTTGAAAAGGATGGATTTGTGACACTAGATCAAACCAGTCCTGATAGCCAGCAGACCGTCGAGACCCTGAAGCAGTGGGTTCGCGAAACATCGGCGGATGAGCGCAAGAAGTTCTTTGATACTTTTTTTGGCATTTTTCTGGACGCCGGCATCACTTCGATTAATGATTTGATGAACTTGAAAAATTTCTCCAAGATCAAAGAAATCTTTCAAAATGCTCAGGACCTAGATCCAACAGAAAGGGAAATGCTAGAACGTCTAGCCAAGCAACTCCTCGATACCCGTGTCCAAGCTTGGAAAAAATGGCAGACGGTTCCCCGCATCCTAGTTCAAATGGCTGCATTTTTCAAACGAAAAAAAGCCGTCGAGTCTTCCTAACCTCTGCTTCTTGAGCACAAAGAGTGACCATTTCAACTCTATTTTATGAAATGGAACAATATCGTTTAGATCAAAAGGTGTAAACGATTTTTTATAGAAAGAGAATGAATTGAAGTAAAACAAAACCCAGGAAATCATTGATATGTACCCTCTTTACTGGACACCCAGTAAGGAGGGTATTTTCATGCGTTACAGTCATGAGTATAAGTTAGAGTGTATTGAGCTATATAGAAAAGGAATATGGCCTGAAACACCAGAAGGAATAAAAACATCAAACTTTCATCTAATGGTTCGATACTGGGCTCGTATCGAAGAAGAAAATGGACCAGATGCATTAAAGCACTTAGGTAATAACAAAGTGTGGACCCCTGAAGCGAAATATGAATTAGTTGCTAAAGTATTAGCAGGACAATCCAACAAGTCAGTTGCTGTTTCTGCAGGTATAAATAATGGAATGCTATATACCTGGGTTCGCAAATACAAAGAATTAGGTTACAATGGTCTTGTGAATAAAAAGAAAGGTCGCAAGAGTAAGAACCCTGTTATGAAAAAGAAAACGATTAAGCCCAAACCTTTAACTGAATCAGAACGTGAAGAGTTAATCAGACTGAGAGAAGAAATTGCGGCAATGAAAGCGGAGATTGAAGTAGTAAAAAAAAGGATCGCCTTGAGGCAAGAAAGATGGGCTGCGCAACTCAAGGCGAAAAAGCAGCAATCATCAAAGCGCTCAGAGAAGAAGGATACCAATTAAAGCACCTACTAAAAGGTTTAAATATGCCTAAATCAACTTACTACTACGAAATCAGTAAAGTTGATACTGTAGACTTTAGAAATATTAAGCTCACTGAAGAAATCAAGAAAATATTTAGCCAGCATAAAGGTAGATATGGTGTGAGAAGAGTGTATAGAGAGCTCTTAAGACGTGGAAATTCTGTCAATCATAAAAGAGTAGAACGTATCATGCATTCACTTGGATTGCAAGGCAAAAGACCTAAAGAAAAGTATCACTCATTCAAGGGTGAAGTAGGTAAAGTAGCACCAAACATAATAGATAGAGACTTTACAGCAACAGCACCACTTCAGAAGTGGACAACTGATGTATCTCAGTTTAACTTTTCATGGGGAAAGTGTTACCTTTCTCCGATAATTGATATGTACACAAATGAAGTTATTTCATATGACTTGTCGATGAGTCCAAACCTAAATCAAATCAAGAGAATGCTAGAGATGGCGTTTAAAAAGTTCAAATCACTTACAGGATTAATATTTCATTCAGATCAAGGATGGCAATATCAACACAACTACTATCGTCAGTAACTAAAAAACAGGGGAATTATCCAATCAATGTCTAGACGTGGCAATTGTATAGATAATTGCATTATGGAAACATTCTTTGGACGTCTAAAGAATGAAATGTACTACAGCTACGAGAAAGAATATGAATCATTTGAGAGCTTTTCAAAAGCACTAGATGAATACATAAGTTATTACAACAATGAAAGAATACAAGGAAAAACAAAATGGATGCCACCTGTAATGTACAGGATAGCATCCATGTGTTCCACTTAGTTCATAACATGTGTCCAGGATTCTGGGTACATATCACATAGTTCCTGGGTTTTGAATGTAGACAAACTACTTTTTTACATAAAATAGCTAAATGATTCTTCAAAAGGATGACTTCTATTTTTAAATTTATTTAAGTAGAATTAAAACTTTCCGCAGTGAGAAAAGTGAGGCTGGGACAAAAGTCCCAGCCTCTCAATTGTCTTTGGATTGTCGAGCAAGACGCAGTGGTTGAGTGGGCTCTACTACGCTGATTTCATCAGCTTTTACAGCCCTACTCAACTGTGCGGAGGTGGGACGACGAAATTGAATTCTAACGAATGACCGATTTCTGTCCCACTCTCTTTCGCTTCTTATTGACGATAGAAGTATTGATCTGCTGGATAGTTTCCAGCTGATTGGGTAACAACTAAGCGAGGTTTGCTCTTATCTGACTGGTCTCCATCAGGATTTTCAAAACCAATCTTAAAGAGGCCAACTGCCACTCCTGTTTCTCCCACACGTAGATCTACATAAGGGACTTTACTTGTCTTATCCGAGTTCGGCACTGCTTTTAATCTTCCTTGGCCCTTTACAGTTCCATCTTCTTGGATGACCATCTCCTGGCCTTTAGCATTGCGCCATGTCCCTGCTAGACTTGAGAAGTCTCCACTATTGATGGCCGTAATATCAAGGTCTGCGTCCTTCTTAGGCTCTGGATAGGCTTCCCACCATTTGTCTTGGTAGGCTTGGAAGGAGGCTTGATGGTAGAAGATGCGTCTCAAAGGCGACACGACACCATCAGGACCTTGAACATTTTCAGGAATCAAGGTGACAATCAATTCCTGACCAGGAGTTTCTCCACTTGTACCAGCTTGGACAAAGTAAACCTGATAGGTCGATCCAGCTTTCTTCGGTTTCTTATCTTTATTGAGGACAAATTGGACATTGCTAGCTCCACTCCAGAAGCTCCATCCCTTATCCTGATCAGAGTAGATAGAAGGGAAGACAGTAGTCCGATGATTATAATAATCTTCTGGACTATAGCCATACAACTTAAAGCCAGAATCTGCGATCTGCTTTTCAATCGATTCATTGGAATAACTTCCTGAGAAGGTTGTCAAATCCCCATCCAATACCGCATCATCTGGATTCGTCGACTTGAAGAAATCCTTCCGATTGGCAAAGACCATCTCATGATCGGGGTCTTTATCTGACATAGTTACCGTAATGAGGGGATCCTTATCTGATTGGTATTTAAAGATACGCACAGTGACGGTGAAATCAGTATTTCCATCAGACTTTTTCATCTGACTAGTAGAAACTTTATTGGCACCTTCTACTTTGAAATCCGTTGAGAACGTTGCTGAAACAGCACCATCATCTGTTTGATAATCAATTTTCCAAGATTTCCCATCTTTCTGTATCTTGGCCTTATCACGCGCGCTAGAGACATATTCACCAGACAAATCGATGGCTTTTTCCTTAGATGAGGACGAGGTCTTCGAGGTCTGGTTGAACTCTTTTTGATGATCCGGTTGGATATTGGAGCTAGAGTAGAGATAGACTCCTCCAATTAGAACCACTGCACTCACAAAAGCGATGATCATCCAAAGATATTTCTTATCTAACTTTTTGATCATTTCAATACCTCCTTGAAATGGTAGTTACCTATTAGTATACCTTAAATTCTATTTAAAGCAAACTTTGACCGAATTTCATAAATTTTTTATCGTTTTTCGATACTTTTTTATTGACTTATTTTTTATAAAGAGTATACTATAAGTAAATAATAAATAAACTTTAAGGAGGCTTGCGATGAAAAACTCAAAAACCTTAAAAAATGTTATTGAAGTCTTAACGGCTTTCATTTACTTCTGTGGCTTTATGACTGTGGCAGCACTGGTCATCCACCTGCTTTCACGGATGGGTGTGTTTAAGGATCTCGTTCAATCTGGGCGCTTGTCCTTTGAGGTGAATGGCATCCAGCTTTTCCCAAAACATCTGCAACCCCTATGGCAGTTGCTCTTCCCACTAGCCTCAAGTGCTATTTATATTCTTCTTCTCATCACCATTCGTAGCTTCCTCCAAAATCTCTACCAAGAAAAGATCTTTTCTCACTCCAACATTGATCTTTGCAACCGAGCTTGGAAGATCTTATTGGTCTTGTCCTTTATGTCTGGTACACTTGAAACCAGTGGCGACGTTTATCTCCTTCCCTTTACCTTCCAATTGACCTTTAATACGGGACTCCTCCTCGCTGTCCCAATTGTCTGGGTCCTTGGCAAGATTTTAGAGAGAGGAATTGCGATCGCTGAAGAAAATGAGCTGACCATTTAAGGAGGGGACCATGATTATCGTCAATCTAGATGTCATGCTGGCCAAGCGAAAGATGAAATCCAATGAGCTAGCTGACAAAATCGGCATCACTACCGCCAACCTCTCCATCCTTAAGACAGGCAAGGCCAAAGCTATCCGCTTCACCACCCTTGAAGCTATCTGCAAAGAACTGGACTGCCAGCCCGGAGATATCCTGGAATACCGGCCAGATGAATAGGAAATATCTTAAGAAAAGTAATTGGAGACTTTCCTTAGGTGAGGACGGACGGTAGCGAATCCCTCTGGGATTCCATACCTAAAATTTGAGCCTACTGTCTCAAATCTTCCGAGAGTCTGAAACGAAACTGTTTCAGACTCTTTTCTCACTGATGAAAACTATAGCGATACAACAAAAGCACTCCCGCGGGAGTGCTTTTAGTATACAATCATCAGTTTAGCCAATGATGCTGCCATTTAGCACAGATGGATCAACGGTTAAGACTGTTAATTGATCCCCGTGTTCTGCAGAAAGAATCATGCCTTGGCTGACATATTTCTTCATCATCTTACGTGGTTTGAGGTTGGCCACGATTTGGAGTTTCTTGCCGACCAATTCTTGTTCATTTGGATAGAATTTTGCGATACCAGAGAGGATTTGACGGTCTTCGCCATCTCCTGCATCTAGGCGGAAGCGAAGCAATTTGTCAGATCCTTCGACGCGTTCAACTTCTTTGACCTCTGCCACACGGATTTCGACCTTGTCAAAGTCTTCAAATTTAATCTCATCTTTTTCAGACTTGAGTTCCACTTCTTCTGGAATCCATTCTTTTTCTTCTGTTTTACCAGCAGTCATTTGAGATTGGATGTAGGCAATTTCTTCATCCATATCCAGGCGAGGGAAGATTGGAGTTCCTTTGGCAACTACTGTGACATTTTCAGGGAAGCCTGCTAGGGTCAAGTTCTCAAGATCGAAGTCCAAGCCCAAGCCAAGTTGTTCCATAATGGCATTTGAGGTGTTCATCATGAATGGTTGGATGAGGTGAGCTACGACACGGAGACTTGCTGCCAAGTGAGCCATGACCGCTGCCAATTGTTCCTTGTCACCATCTTCTTTAGCAAGTACCCAAGGAGCAGTCTCATCGATGTACTTGTTGGTACGAGAGATGATGTTCCATACTGCTTCCAAAGCGCGTGGGTAATCAACCGCGTTCATTTGCTTGTGGTATTCAGCGATGTTTTCTTCGACTACCTTGGCCAAATCTGCATCAAATGCAGTGGCATTTTCGATATAAGCAGGGACTTGACCACCAAAGTACTTGTTGATCATGGCCACCGTCCGGTTGAGGAGGTTTCCAAGGTCATTGGCCAATTCATAGTTGATGCGAGCCACATAGTCTTCTGGTGTGAAAGTACCATCTGAACCAACTGGCAGACTGCGCAAGAGGTAGTAGCGAAGCGGATCCAAGCCAAAGCGTTCCACCAACATTTCTGGGTAGATGACATTTCCTTTAGACTTAGACATCTTACCGTCTTTCATGACAAACCAACCATGGGCAATCAAGCGATCTGGCAATTTGATATCGAGCATCATGAGAAGGATTGGCCAGTAGATAGAGTGGAAACGAAGAATGTCTTTTCCAACCATGTGGAAGACCGTTCCGTTCCAGAATTTGTCAAAGTTGCCATGCTGCTCTTGACCATAACCAAGTGCCGTCACGTAGTTGAGAAGGGCGTCAATCCATACATAGACTACGTGTTTTGGATTGGATGGGACTGGGACTCCCCAGGTAAAGGTGGTCCGAGATACCGCCAAGTCTTCCAAACCGGGTTCGATGAAGTTTTTCAACATTTCATTGAGACGGCCATCCGGCGTGATGAAATCCGGTTGGGACTTGAAAAATTCGACCAAGCGGTCTTGGTATTTGCTGAGGCGAAGGAAATAAGATTCTTCAGAAACCCATTCTACTTCGTGACCTGATGGCGCTACCCCACCGATGACTTTACCATTCTCATCACGGTAAACCTCAGCCAATTGGCTTTCTGTAAAGAACTCTTCATCAGAGACTGAATACCAACCAGAGTATTCACCCAGGTAGATGTCATCTTGCGCAAGTAGGCGTTCAAAGACTTGGGCCACCACTTTTTCATGGTAATCGTCAGTCGTACGGATGAATTTATCATATGAGATATCGAGTAATTGCCAGAGTTCTTTCACTCCAACCGCCATCCCATCTACATAAGCTTGTGGCGTAATCCCAGCTTCCTCTGCTTTTTGCTGGATCTTTTGCCCGTGCTCATCGAGACCAGTCAGGTAGAAAACATCGTAGTTCATCATGCGTTTGTAACGCGCCAAGACGTCACAGGCAATGGTTGTATAAGCTGAACCAATATGCAATTTACCAGATGGGTAATAGATAGGGGTTGTGATGTAGAATGATTTTGTCATTTTCTTTTCCTTTCAAGGCTAATGAAACCTTATGTACTAACACTTCATTATATCATTTTTAGGAGGCCCTGAAAACCAAAAAAGCGCTAGGGGACTAGACAAGATAAACAAAAAAGCTGACCTAAGTCAGCTTTCTATTATTGATAACGAATCCTGCTATCTTACTTACCAAGATAGTATTCAGAAACTACGTTCAATTTTTCGTCAAATTCGAATATCAATGGTGGGAAGTTAGGGATTTCCACGTCCATGATTTCATCGTCTGACAATTGTTTGATGTGTTTTACAAGGGCACGGATTGAGTTACCGTGTGCTCCTACGAATACGTTCTTACCGTCTTTAAGAGCTGGAGCGATTTTATCTTCCCAGAATGGAAGCGCACGTTCCAAAGTAACTTTCAAGTTTTCAGCATCTGGAATGACTGAGTCGTCAAGTGAAGCGTAACGACGGTCAGTGTGTGCTGAGTGCTCATCATCGCGAGCCATTGCAGGAGGCAATACATCGTATGAACGACGCCAAATGTGAACTTGCTCATCACCAAATTGTTCAGCAGCTTCAGCTTTGTTTTTACCAGTCAATCCACCATAGTGACGTTCGTTCAAGCGCCATGATTTTTCAACCGGAACCCAAAGTTGGTCAGATGCTTCAAGAGCCAAGTTAGTTGTTTTGATCGCACGTTTCAATACTGAAGTGTAAGCTTGGTCAAATTCGATACCAGCTTCTTTGATCAATTTACCAGCGTCGATCGCTTGTTGTGTACCTTTTTCAGACAAATCAACATCAGCCCAACCAGTGAAAAGGTTAGCTTTGTTCCATTCAGACTCACCGTGGCGAGCAAAAACCAATTTTACCATTAGATGGATCTCCTTTATATTCTCCGAGGTTTCCCCCGTTTATCTATTTTATTCTACTAGATTTTCAGTAAAAAATCTAGTGGTGACCATAGAAAAGTGCAATTTCTCACAAAAAAAGTCTGAACGGAGATTTAGTGAAATTATATCAATTCTTTTTCATGGACATTTACATTTTTCACTCATCAGCTTCTAAATCTTTCCTCTCTATCTTTTTCCGCAAACCATACCAAACAAAAAAACCTCTAACAAGAGGTTTGCTTATAATTGCTTCTTCTGACACTCTGGACAGATTCCATAAACGGTGGTTTGGCACTTGGTAATGATGTAGCCACTTTTTTCTCTCGCTTCTGCTCTCACGTCTGGAACTTCGATGTCAACATCGTCAATCTTCCCACAAGACTCGCAAATCAGATTCAAATGATCGTGTCCCATAAAATCAAAGTAGGTCGTGGTATCATTGCGTACTTTTATCTCAGAGACAAAGCCTTCATCAATGAGGACCTTGAGATTGTTATAAACGGTTGCCAGGCTCATATTGGGAAAGGCTGGTTTTAAATCTTGGTAGATGGCATCCGCACTTGGATGTTCCTGGCTTTTGACAAGATAGGAAAGGACCGCTCGACGCGTCTCTGTAATCCGTACAGATTTTTCACGCAAGTGTTGCAATACATCTTCTACTTTTTGTTGTTGAACGGAATCAAGTGTTAAACAAGCTAGCATGGTCTTCCCCCTTTCTGTCTCTTCTTTAAAACTATTATATCACGAATGCCAAATTTTGCCTAATTAGAATGTTTGTAAATAAGAAAAGAGGCTGGGACAAAAGTCCTAGCCTCTCAATTATCTTTAGATTGTCGAGCAAGACGCAGTGGTTGAGCGGGCTCTACTACGCTGATTTCATCAGCTTTTACAGCCCTACTCAACTGTGCGGAGGTGGGACGACGAAATCGAATTCTAACGAATGACCGATTTCTGTCCCACTCTCTTTTGTATTCTATTCTTAACTTCCCCAATTAAGGATCCATCTCATGGTTCCTAGTAAAAATTTAACAAAGAGGAACATAAAGAAGAGTTCCACAATAAACCAGAGACCTTTCAATAGATAAATAATTGGTTTAATCATGAGTAGAACAAAGATTCCAAAAATCCATCTCATGGCCCACCCTCCATTTCTCACTTTTTTCTATTATACTCCTATTTATAGGCCCTGTCTAGAAAGGACTCCAATACAAAAAGTTCCCTCTAGCAAGCTAGAAGGAACTTTCGTAATCACAATTATTTAACTGCGTCTTTAAGAGCTTTACCAGCTTTGAATGCTGGAACTTTAGAAGCAGCGATTTTGATTTCTTTACCAGTTTGTGGGTTGCGACCTTTACGAGCTGCACGTTCACGAACTTCGAAGTTACCGAAACCGATCAATTGAACTTTTTCACCTTTTGAAAGGTATTCTGAAACAGCTGCAAATACAGCGTCAACTGCTGCTGCTGAGTCTTTTTTAGTCAATTCTGTAGCTTCTGCCACTTTTGCGATCAAATCTTGTTTGTTAGCCATTTAACAAATCCTCCAAATTTTTTTAGGTTTTACCCTTAACATCTCTATCATATCTAAAAAATGCTTTTAGGTCAAGTACTAAACCTGTTTTTATAAACTTTTATGTAGGAATAAATTCCTTTATTGACGGGCTTCTATGCAAATCGGACAAGAACTGCCCAAGCATCTTCACCAGTGTGGGTTTGAATGATCGAACCTGTTTCCAAAACAGAGATTGGAGTTGCAACCAAAGGCTGTAATTGCGCCTTCATTTCGTTAGCAAAGTCAGGTCCACCAGCATAGGAAATTCCTATCTCAGCGATTTCTTTACCGGATAAGTCTTGCATCAACTCGTCCAACCATTTTTTAAAGGTTTTCTGTCCGCGTCCTTTGACAATCGGTTGCAGTTCATCGTTCTTCATTTCCATGACGACCCGAATATTCAAAAGTGAACTCAATAAACCAGTTACGCGTCCAATCCGGCCTCCTTTAACCAGGTTTTCCAAAGTAGAAACCCCAATATAGAGTCTAGTATTTTGCTTGACCTCTTCAATGCGAGCTACAATTTCCTCTACGCTAGCACCTTCTTGAGCCAGTTTTGCTGCTTCGACCACTTGGAATTTCATGGCTTGGTCCGTAAAGCTACTATCGATAACTGTTACATCTGCATTGGCTAAGGTAGCTCCTTGACGTGCAGCTTCCACTGTACCAGATAAGGCATGAGACATATGGATTGCAATAATTTGCGCCCCTTCTTCAGCCAATCCTTCGAAGATTTCCGCAAACACACCTACTGGAGGTTGGCTAGTCTTTGGAAGGTTTTTACTGGATTTCATCAACTGAAGGAACTCACCTTCGGTTAATTCCGCATCTGAGTAGAGAACACCGTCCACCATAACAGAGAGGGGAACGATGGTAATTCCGTATTTTTCAACAACTTCAGGCTCAATCGTTACGGATGAGTCTGTAACAATTTTTACTTGTGACATAACATTCCTACAATCTTTTCTTAGATATATCCATTCTATTATATCAAATTTTCTAGGCTTTTGTGGGACAAAGTCCTTTTTGCTTAATCATCGATGGCTGCAAATCCATCATTAACCAAAGCAACATCGGCCCTCATTCCATTTTCATCAAAGAGAATACCATGGAGGACACCACCATAAACAGCCCCACCATCCATGCCAATCTTCCCATCTTCGGTCACCCAGAGTTCTTTGGTTCCAATCTTTTGATCCAAGAGATAGTGGACAGGGGTATGGCCAAAAACAATGGTCTTTCCTGTCTGATTGGTTGCTTCATGGAAGGGCTGGCGAATCCAGACTTTTTGGTAATCCGTCGTTTCATGCCAGTCCGTTAGAGTCAAGTCAATCCCAGCATGCACGAAAATATAGTGTTCTGTTTCATAAACAAAAGGAAGCGAACGGATGAAAGCGACGAGGTCCCCACAAGTCTCTTGCACGCGACGAGCATCCTCTACTCCATCGACTGGAGTCGTTAGGGGACGGCCAAGCAGAGAGTTGATCGTGGTATCACCACCATTTCGTCGGTAATGGTCATAGCGTTCAATCGGGTTATCGATCCAGGCTAAAAACATGTATTCGTGGTTACCAGAGAGGCAGATTGCCCCTTGATGGTCGACAAAATCTTTGACCAGTTCGATAACTCTACGACTATCTTCCCCACGGTCTATCAAATCTCCGAGAAAAACCAGCCGAGACTGACCATCCCAATGGGTCATCAGTTCCTCCAACATGCCTGCTTTTCCATGAATATCTCCCACTACGAAATAGCTTCCCATATCGGTTCCTTTCTTCTTAGCTTGGCCGTTTTAGCAATTGCTCCGCCTGCAGGCGGGCTGCTTCTGTCACATCTTCACCAGCAAGCATCTTGGCTACTTCTTCTACCCGCTCTTCATGACTGAGCAAGCGAACGGTCGAAACTGTTGAAAATTCATCACTCACCTTTTCGATAAAGAATTGGTAATCGGCTACTGCAATTACCTGAGGCAAATGAGAGATGGCTAGCACCTGACCAAAACGTCCAATTTTATAGATCTTAGAAGCAATGGCTTGAGCGACCCGACCAGATACCCCTGTATCCACCTCGTCAAAGACGATACTGGTCTTGCCTTCTTTTCGAGAAAAGGCGGACTTGATGGCCAACATAAGACGGGACAATTCACCACCTGAGGCTACTTTTACCAAAGGCTTAAAGTCCTCTCCAGGGTTGGTCGAAATATAAAATTCAACTGTTTCGTTTCCTTCCCGATTAAACTTAGATGGAGTAAAACGCACTTGGAAACGGGCTTTTTCCATGTAGAGATCCGCCAATTCCTGCTGAATTTCTGCTTCCAGCTCTTGAGCTAAGGCATGGCGCCCTTGACTCAGTTCCTTGGCCAAGGCAACCAGCTGGCCTTCCATAGACTTGAGTTCCTTCTCTAAGTCTTCAGAAGAGGTTCCAGCTCCTGTTAACAGGCTATATTCCTTACTGATTTGCTCCAAATAATCAAGGACATCTTTTACCTGACCGCCGTACTTACGCGTAATTGAGTGGATCAGGTCTAATCGAGCTTCTACCTGCATCAATCGGTTGCCGTCAAAGTCCAAGCCATCTACCAGATCCTCCAAGCGTTTGGTCAGATCTTCCAGAGTATAGTAGGTCTCAGCCAGTTGGTCAGACAAGGTCTTGTATTCTGGATCATACTCTTCGATACCTTGCAGATCATTCATGGCCGATCGAACATTGCTAAGACTGGAGAAGTCTTCTGCATCCAGCATAGCGTAGGCATTGCTTAGGGTATCCGCAATCATCTTATGATTGAGCAGGCGTTGCCGTTCTTGCTCTAACTGGACATCTTCATCCAAGGACAAGGCGGCCGCCTCGATTTCCGAAATTTGGTATTCCAGCATCTCGATGCGAGCTTGGTTTTCCTGGTTATTTTTTTGGATCTGCAAGACCTGCTTACGCAAGGACTTATAATTTTCAAAGGTCTCTCTATAGGCCTTCTTGGTCGCAAAAAAAGCATCCTCCCCAAAGCTATCCAGCATAGCGATATGCAATGGAGCCCGCATCAGTTCTTCCTGATCGTGCTGGCCATGAATATCTACCAAATGCTGGCCAACCGCCTTGAGAACGGAGAGGTTAACCATCTGCCCATTGATCCGACTGACACTCCGACCATTCTGGAAAATTTCTCTGCGAATAATCAACTCATCTGCCCATTCTAAGCCCTGCTCCTCAAAGAGTTGCTGAAGGGCACGGTTTTCATCAATCGCAAAGAGGCCTTCAATCTCAGCCTTAGGAGCACCATGGCGGATAACATCAGTCGTCGCTCGGCTCCCCAGCATCATATTCATAGCATCGATAATGATGGATTTTCCTGCTCCAGTTTCACCGGTTAAAACCGTCATCCCCGTCTCAAAATTCAGAGCGATTTCTTCAATGATGGCAAAGTTTTTAATTGAAATTTCTAATAGCATCTCTCTCCTACCATTCCATCAATCGTTGTTCGATAAACTGTGCCTTCTCTTCCGAGCGGGCCACAATGAAAATACTAT
This sequence comes from Streptococcus ilei, assembly GCF_000479335.1. Taxonomy (NCBI): domain Bacteria; kingdom Bacillati; phylum Bacillota; class Bacilli; order Lactobacillales; family Streptococcaceae; genus Streptococcus; species Streptococcus ilei. Next base: position 65,960 of record NC_022584.1, on the reverse strand, counting down.
TATCGTCTGAAATCATACTAAAGATGATGGCATCAAAATCTTCCTGCAGATGCCGCTTGACTAAATAGGCTGTCCCTGGGACAAGCTTGAGGGTCAAAAAACTCCCCATGCGTTCAAACGATTGAAGATTATTTTCTGCTAATTTTCCACTATGTTGGACGCGTGGCAATTCATAGACATAGGCTGAACCTTTTAATGGCGTTTTAATAATCCCTAACTCTTTAATATCACGGGAAACAGTCGCTTGTGTCGCAGAAATCCCTGCTTCTTTCAAATGCTCAACAATTGCATCCTGAGTACCGACCTTATTTTCACGAATAAAGCGGCGTATTTTTTCTAATCGGTTTTGTTTACTATTCATGTTTAAAATCAGTGTGGGCTTTGTTGACGACAGCTGCAAACTCTTGCTGATCGAGACAATTTTGCCCGGTATTTTTTTCTAAATAAAGTAAAAATTCAATGTTGCCATGGCCCCCTTGAATCGGTGAATAATCCACTCCTAAGACAGAGAAGCCATGTTCTAACGCAAAGCCTTGAACCTGTTCCAAGACGGACAGATGGACCTTGGCATCCTTGATAATCCCATTTTTCCCAATCTGCTCCCGACCAGCTTCGAACTGGGGCTTGACAAGAGCGACCACCTGGCCTCCTTCTTGTAAAATCCCATGGAGGGCAGGCAAGATAAGGTTGAGGGAAATAAAACTAACATCAATGCTAGCAAAACTTGGTCTTTGCTCAAAATCCTCAGACGTCGCATAGCGGAAGTTGAACTGCTCCATCGAGATGACACGAGGATCCTGACGGAGTTTCCAAGCCAACTGATTGGTCCCTACATCCACTGCATAGACCAAGGCTGCTCCATTTTGGAGCATAACATCCGTAAAGCCCCCTGTTGAGGCACCAATATCTAGCGTGACCTTGTCCTGCAAGTTAATCTCAAAACGGGCCAAGGCCTTTTCTAACTTGAGACCACCGCGACTGACATATTTGAGTTTTTCACCCTTGAGTTTTAATTCAGTCGCTTCATCAATTTTTTCACCTGGTTTATCGAAGCGCTCGCCATTATGGACCGCAACGACCAAACCAGCCATCACACCGCGTTTGGCCTGCTCCCGGGTTTCAAATAGTCCCTGCTTGTAGGCCAGTACGTCAACTCTTTCCTTGACCATGAATTCTAAGTCTTTCTATTATCTTCTTGATTCCAGTCCCTTCAAAGGAAACTTGATTAGAAATGCGATCGAGCAAGTCCTCACAGGCATCCAACTCCCGATCCAAATAAGCCTGCGCTCCATCTAGACCAAGTAGTGCTGGATAGGTTGATTTTTCAGCCTGCAGGTCCTTCTGAGGGGTTTTTCCTAAAGAGGCAAAATCGGCTATCACATCCAAAATATCATCCCGAATCTGAAAGGCCAAGCCTAAATGGAGGCCAATTTCCTCTAAGAGAGTCGCAACAGTTGTCTCAAGCTCTAAAAGGATCCCCGCAGCTTGGAAAGGATATGCTAGCAGTCGTCCCGTCTTATTGGCATGGATGACTTGCAACTGGTCCAAGGTCAGGCTCGCTCCTTCCCCTTCCATATCCAAGACTTGGCCTGCCACCATCCCAGCTGTCCCTGAAGCATCCGATAATAAGGCGATCAGTTGCACCCGGATAGAAGCTGGAAGATCCGCCTCTGCCACACAGCCAAAGGCATCCAAGAAGAGCGAGTCTCCTGCTAAGATGGCTAAGTCTTCACCAAATTTTTTGTGGTTGGTCAATTGACCACGACGATAATCATCATTATCCATCGCTGGTAGATCATCATGGATCAAGCTTCCCGTATGGATCATTTCAAGAGCGGCTGCTACCTGAAAATGAGCCTCAAGGATTGGAGCATGAAAGGCCTCTAGTAATTCCAATAAGAGCAAAGGCCGAATCCGTTTGCCCCCTGCATGGACTGAATAAAGGATGGATTCTACCAAGCGGGGAGCGATTTGTTTGGTCTCGTAGAAACCTTCAATCGCTCTTTCAACCCCTTGCAGTTTTTCTTCTAAAATCATACCAGTTCCGTTTCTGAGCCATCTGCTTGCATAACCTTGACCAAGGTCTTTTCAGCCTGATCAAGCGTTTCTTGCAAGTTTTTTGATAGCTTCATTCCTTTCTGAAACTCTGAGATGGCCTCTTCAAGGGGCACTTGCCCACTTTCCAATTTTTGGACAATAGCTTCCAAATCAGCTAAATTTTCTTCAAATTTCTTTTCTTTCGACATGCTTTACCTCTACTTCTACTTGCCCATCCCGCATGACTAGCGTCAAGGCATCCTTTTCTTTGATTGTATCTACACTATCCAGAACATGATCTCCAGCCTGCACCAAGGCGTAGCCTCTAGCCACGATACGACTGGTATCCAACATCAAGAGAGCTTCTGATAGGCGCTTGGCATCTGCTGCTTTTGTCTGGTAGAGCTCCTTGATTTTCAAGGTCATCAATCGCTCCATTTGGAGAATCTGGTCTCGATAGCGCTCAAGTTGATGCTGGGGCGCTTGAGAAGCCAATCGATGGCAGAGTTCTTGTAACTGGTGGCTATTTCTGGTAACTGACTCTGACACAGCCTGTTTCATTCGCAACTGAATCTGATCTATTTTTTGCAGATAAGAATCATACAGCCGCTCTGGTTGACGGAAGATGACCGATTGGCTTAGTTTTTGCAGTCGCTCCCGATTATATACTAGGCGGTTGCGCATAGCGGTTGCCATCCGCCCTTCCTGCTTCTGCAAATGATTGAGTAGGTCCAACTTGGTCACAGGCGTCGCTAGCTCAGCCGCAGCTGTAGGAGTGGCTGCCCGCCGATCTGCTACAAAGTCTGCCAGAGTGGTGTCTGTCTCATGTCCCACACTGGAAATAATGGGAATTCTAGACTCAAAAATAGCACGCACAACTGGCTCTTCATTAAAGGCCCATAGGTCCTCGATGGACCCACCACCACGACCGATGATCAAGACATCTAGGTCCGTCCGAGCATTAGCCTTCTGGATATTGGCGACAATTTCTTGAGCTGCCCCCTCTCCTTGTACCTTGGTTGGAAAAAGGAGAATCTCCACGCCAGGAAAACGCCGAGTGACAGTCGTAATAATATCGCGAATAACAGCTCCACTCTGACTGGTAATAACCCCAATTTTATTGGAGAACTGGGGAATGGCCTGTTTGAACTTCTCTTGAAAAAGACCTTCTTCCTGGAGTTTCTTTTTCAACTGCTCAAACTGAATAGCTAAAGCGCCCACACCATCTGGCTCCGCCTTTTCGATGACAATGGAATAACTACCACTTGGCTCATAAAGTTGGATCCGACCAATAACATTGATCTTCATGCCTTCTTCTAGCTCAAAACCAAAACTCTTATAAATTCCAGCCCAGACAGTCGCCTGAATCACAGCCTTTTCATCCTTTAGAGAGAAATACTGGTGATTGGGACGCTTCCGAAAATTCGAAACCTGACCCGTCAAATAGACCCGCTCCAGATAGGGGTCCTTATCAAATTTCAACTTGAGGTATTTGGTCAGACTGGATACCGATAAATAGTTGGACATAGGAACTCCTTTCTGCAGAATATGATCAAGTTTAATTATACCAAAAAACACCAAAAAAGGCTGGTAGACAAACGAAATCATGAATTTCCTTTCTCTACAATCCTCATTTTATTCAAGTCATTTTCTACTAGTCTATTTTAAACCAGCTTCCCTATTTGTCACACTTCTCTAATCGTTCAATAAAGGAGCTAAGAAGTGCTTGGGGCTCCCCTTCATTTGGATAGGCATAACTAATATAGAAGACTGTTTTTTCCTCTTCAACCAGGGGAATTTTGACAAGATTTGGATATTCTGGAAAAAGAGTCAGAACGGTCATGAGGCCAATTCCTAAATTTTCTTCGATGAAACTCAAAACCTATTTAGGATACAACAAAAAGACAAGTCTCAGGACTTGTCTTCTTTAGGAGATTTTTATATACCTATTTTTGATAGGCTTTTACAACTAAATCGACCCCTTCATCTGCTTTGAAGGTATAAACAGGGTTCTCAGTCGTTTCATAAAAGGTCATTGATAGAGTTTTACCATCCACGAATACTTCAATTGAGTTGGTATCTCGAAGAATCGAGAAATGATAATCCTTTTCACCATTCAACTGAATCCATCTTGATTGAAATTCTGGGCTTTCTTTTCCAGAAATGAGATGTCCAAATTGGTCTCGACTCAAGCTAAAGCGTTTATTGGAGGCATCGTAAATCAATTGCAAGGCACTATCAACATCGGATTCATCCCCATATTTTAGGATAAAGGAGCGACCTGATTTGGAATCTATCTCAAATAAGGTTTGTTTCCCTCTAGCCGGGATAATGATCTGATTGCCCTTAACAATGGTTTCTGGTGCATTCTCTACAAGAAAGTGATTTTTCACAGACTCAGGTAGCTCCTGAACCAATCTTCCGTCTTTCAAGCCTAATTTTCTAGGAATCGTCATGCTTCCTGCCCAACCATGACCTAAGTCATGACTAGGGATGGAACGTTGCCACATTTGCATCCAAGCAACCATGTATCGTTCGCCATTTGGTCCTTGACAAGTTTGAGGAGCATAGAAATCCAAGCCACCATCAATTTCATCATATGTATCGACAAAAAACTGACCCGTTTCCCAATTCATGTCACCGATAAAGGCAACAGTCGAATTTAAATTCCAGTATTTTTCTTGCTGTCTTTCCATTTCAATGGGAGACAGAATCAAGACCCATTTACCATCTAAGGGAAAGAAATCCGGACATTCCCACATGATACCTTGCCCTTTTTCACCTTCCAGTAAGACTGATTTAAAGCTCCAGTCCTCTAGATTACTTGACGCAAACAAGAGAATTTGCCCTCGATCATCTACTGTTTTGGAAGCAACTACAGTATAATAGATTCCTTGGTATTCAAAGACTTTGGGATCACGAAAATCAGCAATATCTGCGATACCCTCAATATGCTGCACATGGATCACTGGGTTGGCTGGCAATTTTGCGAAAGTAACTCCATCCGTTGAAACTGCAAGACACTGGGTCTCTTCTCGCTTCTCCTCATCATCTATATGACCAGTATAAAGCAAATAGAGCTTGTCATCTTTCACAATAGCACTTCCTGAGAAACAACCATCCTTATCATAGTTTTCACTTGGTGCTAAAGCTACTGGTAATTCTTCCCAATGGAGGAGATCTTTTGACTTAGCATGCCCCCAATGCATAGGTCCCCAAACACTATCATAGGGATAGAATTGGTAAAACAAATGGTATTCCCCACGGAAATAAACAAAGCCATTAGGATCGTTCATCCAGCCAATTGGAGGTAGTAAGTGAAAGGATCCTCTATATTGCTGGTCAACCTTCTCCCTGTTTTCATCGATATACTGATTCGCTTTTCGAATAGTTTCCCTCATACTTATCACCTACTTAATACCTGTTCCAGACCCACCTAAACCTTGAATAATATATTTTTGTGCTACGATATATACTAGAATAAGTGGAATTGTAGAAATTGTCAAAACAGCCATCACTTGATTAATATAAACTGGTTGAGTTGTATTAATGGTTGTAATCGCAACCTGCATTGAAAATTTTGAAGAATCGGTTAACACCATCAATGGCCAGATATAATCATTCCAACTAGAAATAAAGGAAAGAACACCGACTGTGGCAACTGCTGGTTTCGACATAGGCAACATAATCTTGAAAAAGATCCGCAAGATACTTGCACCATCTATTTTTGCAGATTCGATAATTTCTTCTGGAATGGCAATAAAGAAGTTTCGGAAAAGATAGATATTAAAGACACTAGCTAATCCAGGGATAATAACCGCTAAACGATTATTGACTAAGCCAAGTGAATTAATAATTGTAAATTGAGGAATCAAAACTGTTTCAATCGGAATAATTAACAAGGCTAATAAAAATCCAAACAGAATTTTTTTACCTGTAAAATTAATTTTTGCAAATGCAAATCCCGCTAAGGCATTAACAATAATAGAACCAAGTGCAAATGTTCCTGCATAAAAAATACTGTTCCCCAGGTATGTTAGAATACTAAAACGCGAAAGAACTTCTTGGTATGGTTTAAACCAATCAGCTGGATTTAAACTAGGTAAGAATGCTTTCCAACTTGTTAAATTCTTGTACACATCTGCTTCTGGTTTCATAGCTGAAACCACCATCCAGATCATAGGAAATAGAAAGAGGCCTGCTAATAGAATTAATAAAATATATTCTAAAATAGTAGTCGGTTTTAAACGTTTCATCCTAATCGTCCTCCTTCAAAACTCGCCGTTGTACAAGACTAATCATACCAATCAATGTTGTAAATACTAGGGCAATAGAACTTGAATAACCAACGAGACGGTCTGTGAAACCTTGTTGGTAAATATAATATACCATAGTGATTGTCGAGTTCAGAGGTCCACCTTGAGTCATGACCATTGGCTGCACAATCAATTTAAAGGCTGAAATCAACGTTGTCAATAGGACAAACAAGGCCGTTGGTTTTAATAAAGGCATTGTGATATATCTAAATTGAGCCCATTTTGAAAATCCATCCAACTCTGCCGCCTCATAAATATCTTGTGGAATATTTTGCATTCCTCCAAGGAATAACAACATTTGATACCCTGCACCTTGCCATGCAGAAACAAATACAATGGCATACATGGCCTGTTTTGGACTTGTCAAAAATGGTTGTGAAGAAATACCAATTTTATTCAGTAGAGCATTGAGCAAACCATTATTTGGATTTAACAAGTATAACCAGAGGATAGATATAACGACAAGAGACATCACAACAGGAGCAAAAAATGCTACCTTAAAGAACATATTTCCTTTACGTTTCTTATTAACAATTAAGGCCATACCGAGAGCCGCTCCAAGTTGCACTGGAATAATCCAAACTACAAATTTCAAGGTATTCAAGAAACTTTTTATAAAGATTGGATCTTGTGCTAAGCGCATAAAATTTTGTAGCCCTACAAATTTTCTGTCCTCTGGGGTCAATAGGTAATAATCTGTAAAGGCATAATAGATGACCATACCAACAGGTATCACTAAAAAAATAAAAAGTAATACTAAGGCTGGAGCTAAAAAGCTATAGCCCATAATATTTTCTTTAAGACGTTCTTTCTTTTTTGTTTCGACTTTCTTTGTTTCGCTCATTGTTCGTCTCCTAAGATGAAATCATTAAATAAAATAAGGTGGAAGGTACATTTCATAACTTTCCTTCCACCTTTTGAATATCAACTATTTATTTAAAGATTGGTCGATTGCTGTTTGCATTTCTTTCGTACGAGCATCTAATACTTTTTGTACATCTGGATTATCTTTATAATAGCTGATATCTTGCATCGCTTGTTGGAAAGCGCGTGAAACTTGTGGATAAGCTACTACAACTGGACGAGGATGAGCTGATGCAGCATTTTGTTCCATCAAGAAGCGCAATGGTTCAGATACTTTATCCTTAATATTTTTAATTGTTGATTTTCTGATTGGAAGAACACTGTTCCCCAAGCTTATAATTTCACTAGATTCTGTATTTGTTGCAAACTTAACAAATTCAGCAGCAGCTTCTTTTTTATCAGATTTTGTCGTAACAGCTAATTGCCAACTACCTGAAGGTGAGACCAATTTCTTCGTTTTATCTGAAACTGGATAAGGAAGAATACCAAAATCAATATCTTTGTAATTTGTTTGTAGATCCCCAATCGTCCAAGACCCGCTTAGAACCATCGGATACTCACCTGTTTCAAATCCTTTTTCAACAGGACTAACTGTAGTGTAATCCTCTTTTACTAGATTTTGAATAAATTGAACAGCTTCAACACTTTCCTTACTGTTGAAGTAACCTTCAGCTTTTGTCCCTTTAGAATTTACTACAGACCCACCATTTGACCAAATAAGTGGCATATAAGCATATGGTAACATCTCATCATTTGAATTCAAACGGAAATCTATTGCTGGTTTATTAAAATGATCTTTTAATTTTTTAGCAATAGCATTAAACTCAGACCATGTCCATGGTTTTTCAAGGGTTGGCAAACTCGCTTCATCAATTCCTGCTTCCTTAAACATCTTTTTGTTATAGTAAACACCTACATTTGATTCAGAAAAACCAAACGCATAGAATTTACCATCATAAGTTCCCTGTTGCTTAATACTGTCCAGTACATCATCCATGTCATTGTCCTTTAGATAATCATCCAAGGGAGCAATCACTTTTGATTTTGCATAGGCAGCAGTATTTGGACCATCTAGCGTAATAACATCTGGTAAACTATTTGTCGTAATAGCAGCGTTTACCTTATCTTCATATCCTCCACCGCTACCACTACGTGGAATATACTCTGTCACAACCTTGTATTTGGTTTTCTTTGACTTGTTGAAATTATCAACAACTTGTTGCCAAGCTTTTCCCTCAGCTGTTTCATCTGAGAATTGAACCCAGACTTTTATTTCGTCCGAAGAACTTGCAGTTTTGGATTTTGATCCCCCACCACATCCTGCAAGCAATCCTAATGATAGTGCTGCAACTACAGATAACTTAATACCTTTACGCATAGCGTCCTCCTTTTTGAAACGTTTCATTTTTTATTTGTTTTTTTTAACTCAAGCTAAAATAGTTGAGTTTTTTGAAACGTTTCATTTTATAGCTAAATTATAACAGCGTTTTCATAATTTGTCAAGCACTTTTTATAATTTTTTTGTTGTGTTTCCTTCAAAAAAAAGTACCGGTAAACTAATTACATTCTGATCTATTTTTTCTTCACGAATTAATTTAAGCAATAGTTCAACTGCTGCTTGAGCCATCTGAGCTATTTGTTGAACAATCGTAGAAAGTAAGTAAGGTTGATCAAAAGCTGGTCTTAATCCATCAAAACCAATAATCTGATAATCTTCTACAGGAGTTTTTCCCATCTCCCCTAAAACTTTTATCACACGAAGGGCCATAAAATCATTTACTGTGAAAATCCCATCAATCTGAGGATGCTTTTCAAAAAAGGTTCTTATTTGCTCTTCTGCTTGATTCAGTGGTTCCGGCATTTCAAGACAATAAAGGTTCGTATTTTTCTGTTTAGCCTCCGCTTTGAAACCTCTCCCCCGTTCCGTTGTTTCATTCAAATGTTTGTTCACACCACTAATGTAAGCTAGATTTTGACAATCGCGTTTGACTAATTCGCGGCAAGCTAGTTGACCACCATGAAAATTTTCAGAAGTTACGTAATAGACATTTTCAGAAAAATGACGGTCAATACTGACAAAAGGTAAATTTGATGAAACATACTTATCAATATCTGAATAGGTGATCCCTATAATTCCATCTACTTTATTTTTCTCAAGTAATTTTATGTATTCTATCTCATTTTTAGAATCTTTATCAGCATTACAAATTAATAATTTATATTGATTTTTTAATAGTTCTTTTTCAACATGATAAGCAAATTCAGAAAAGAAAGGATGCCATATAGTTGGAATGAGTAAAGCAATAATATTACTACGATTCGTTTTTAATCCTCTCGCATATTCATCTGGGACATAAGAAAGTTTTTCAATTGCTTGTTGAACTTTTTTTAAGGTCACCTCTTTAATGCCTTTTTCATTATTGATGACACGAGAGACTGTCCCAACACTAACTCCAGCTTCTGCTGCAACATCCTTCATGGTAATCGACTTTTTTTTGCTCATTCATTTTTTCACCTCCTTTCATCCATACTACCATGAAAACGTTTCATTTTCAACATTTTCGTTTAAATTGTCACTCCACTTCTTCATCCATTTTGGGATTTCTTTGCTAATGCTTGTCGGTAAAACTATATAAGCCTCCTTGCTCAAGTCTTCAGCAATAGCTGAATGAAGGTAGGTCGCGACTGCCACGCGCTCATAGAGTCCAACCTGTGGAAATTGTCCCGCAAAGCCTGCAATCATCCCTGCCAAGGTATCGCCCATACCTCCAGTTGCCTGGTAAGGTCCCCCAACTGTTAGTTGGTAATAGTCTGGTTGTCCTTGTTGCCAAATCTTGGTCTGAGGTCCCTTTTGAACTAAGATAGATCCTTCTGGAAGTTTTCCCACAGCCATTTGTGTCCTATCTTCTCCTTGTTCCCCAATTGCTAGACCTGACATCGCCTCCCATTCTTTCTGATGAGGAGTGAAAACCAACTGAGCTTGAGGAAGAGGCAAAGCTAAGCGAGTATAGATACTAATTGCTCCGCCATCTAGAATCAACACTTGGTGAGACTGAGCCCTATCAAAAACTAGCTCTACAAGGTGTGTCCCTAGATCATTGTCCTTGAGGCCTGTCCCCAATAAAATAACGCCTGCTTTTGCAATTTGCTCAGCTAATAAATCTTGGTCAGTCACAGCAAATGCCATGGCTTCGGGTAGCTGACTATGAAGGGCAGAGATGTTCTCCTGATTTGTCGCAACCGTGACTAGACCCGCTCCACTTTGAACGGCCGCTAGAGCAGCCATCATAATCGCTCCCCCATAGGGATAAGTTCCCCCAATCAAGAGAAGACGACCATAGTCACCCTTGTAGGAGTCTGACTGACGACTAACAATAACTTGTTGTAGCAATTTTTTGTCAACTCTTAACATAAGCTTTCCTTCTTTCTCTCTTTATTTTATCACGTTTAGACTAAAAAAAGGCAGGAAAGCAAGTTCCAACCTTCAAAATTTTTCTAATCTGTCTATCGCTCCAAACACTGTCCCGACTTCATCCAAGCTGGTTTATTTTTTCAAAGCCCGAACAGCTGCTTCATAGGTCTGAGTCATAAGCATGGTAATGGTCATAGGACCCACTCCACCAGGAACAGGCGTAATATGGCTAGCAAGTGGTGCCACGGTATCGTAGTCGACATCTCCACAGAGCTTCCCATTTTCATCGCGATTCATACCAACATCAATGACGACAGCTCCCTCTTTGACAAAGTCAGCTGTGACAAATTTGGCACGGCCGATAGCCACCACCAGGATATCTGCCTTTCTTGCAATCTTTGCTAGATGATGGGTCCGTGAATGGGTCAAGGTTACCGTAGCATTCTTAGCTAATAGAAGCTGGGCCATGGGTTTTCCAACAATATTGGAGCGACCAATAACGACTGCACTTTTTCCCTCAACATCGATATCGTATTCCCGGAACATTTCCATAATCCCCGCAGGAGTTGAGGGAACCATGACTGGATTTCCCGCCCAAAGATGGCCCATATTAAGGGGGTGGAAGCCGTCGACATCCTTATTGGGATCAATGGCTAGCAAGACAGCCTCATCGTCGATATGTGCTGGTAGAGGCAACTGGACCAAAATTCCATGCCAGAGCGGTTCCTGATTGTAGCGGTCAATAAGTGCCAAGAGTTCCTCTTGTGTAGTAGCCTCTGGTAAGCGGACCACCTCGCTACGAAAACCAGCAGCAAGAGCAGAGCGTTCTTTATTTCGTACGTAGACCTGACTAGCTGGGTTTTCTCCCACTAAAATCACAACTAAACCAGGTACCTCCCCTGTTTCCTCTTTTAAACGTGCTGTCTTTTCAGCTAATTCTCCCTGTAATTTTACTGCCAAGGCCTTCCCATCAATCACATGTGTCATCTCAATCTCTTTTCTATTCAATATCTTCTCTATTATATCAGATTTGTGAACCTGCTCCTAACACTTCTTGATTAGACAAGGTTATAGGAAGAAACTATAACAGTTTTATTCCAACAAAAAAGAGAGTGGGACAGAAATCGGTCATTCGTTAGAATTCGATTTCGTCGTCCCACCTCCGCACAGTTGAGTAGGGCTATAAAAGCTGATGAAATTAGCGTAGTAGAGCCCACTCAACCACTGCGTCTTGCTCGACAATCCAAAGACAATTTAGAGGCTAGGACTTTTGTCCCAGCCTCTTGATTGATACTTCTTAGTACAACAATTCGTAGATTTCCATTGCGATTAAGTCAATGCTATCGAATGTATAGGTCTCAAGAGCTTCTACATCACGAAGAGTAAATACTGATCCATTTTCTTCATCATAGTTGTAAGCTACTTCAGCGACTACAACTCCTTCACGTTCAAAATTACGTTTTAAGTTTCCACCGTCTTTTGTCATTGCTTCCAAACGGCTGATAATTCGTACCAAATGTGATTCCATTTTGATTCTCCTATTTACTTTCTACTCTCCTATTCTATCATAAAAGAAGGAGGAAATTCCAATAAAAATCAACTTTTCCGCTTTTTTCCTCTTTATTCCATGCCTAAAACCGGACTTCATACTAAATTCTTGCAAACTTTTAGAATACTGATATAATGAAACTATAAAAGTTTGACTATTTCTGACCAATAGTTTCTACACTTTTTACCCTAGAGAAAGAGGTAAGAGAATGCTTTGTCAAAACTGTAAAATAAACGATTCAACCATTCATCTTTATACGAATGTGAATGGTCACCAACAACAAGTAGACCTTTGCCAGAACTGCTATCAAATTATGAAAACCGATCCTAACAATAGTCTCCTGGCAGGATTAAACCAACAAAATCGCGGAGGGCGGGATCCTTTTGAAGATTTCTTCAATCAACTGGGCAACTTCCAAGCTCCCCAAGAACCTCAAACGCCACCGACCCAATCAGGAGGAGGATATGGAGGTGGAAATGGCTACGGACAAAATGGGAACGGTCGAGCTACTGGACCAAATAGACCTCAAGCCAAACAACAACCAAAAGGACTCCTAGAAGAGTTTGGAATTAATGTTACTGAAATCGCTCGCCGTGGGGACATTGATCCAGTCATTGGCCGTGACGACGAAATTCTCCGAGTTATTGAAATTTTAAACCGCCGAACCAAAAACAACCCTGTTCTGATTGGAGAACCTGGTGTCGGAAAAACAGCTGTCGTAGAGGGCCTGGCCCAGAAGATTGTCGATGGCGATGTCCCTTATAAATTACAAGACAAGGAAGTTATTCGGTTAGACGTTGTTAGCCTGGTTCAAGGGACTGGGATTCGTGGACAATTTGAAGAACGGATGCAACAACTAATGGAAGAAATCCGTCGCCGTGAAGATGTCATTTTGTTTATCGATGAAATCCATGAAATTGTAGGAGCAGGATCTGCAGGTGATGGCAACATGGATGCAGGAAATATCCTCAAACCGGCTCTCGCTCGTGGTGAATTGCAATTAGTTGGTGCCACAACACTCAATGAGTATCGTATTATCGAAAAAGATGCTGCTCTTGAACGCCGGATGCAACCAGTCAAGGTGGATGAACCAACGGTTGAAGAAACCATTACCATCCTTAAAGGCATTCAAAAGAAATACGAAGACTACCACCACGTCCACTACACAGATGGTGCTATTGAGGCTGCAGCTCTCCTCTCCAATCGCTATATCCAAGACCGCTTCTTGCCCGACAAAGCCATTGACCTCTTGGACGAAGCAGGCTCTAAGATGAATTTGACCCTCAATTTTGTCGATCCCAAAGTCATTGACCAGCGCTTAATTGAAGCCGAAAATCTCAAGGCCCAAGCGACGCGGGATGAAGATTTTGAAAAAGCAGCCTACTTCCGTGACCAAATCGCTAAGTACAAAGAAATGCAAGGGCAACAGGTCACCGACCAAGATACGCCCGTCATTAGCGAAAAGACTATCGAACACATTGTTGAGCAAAAGACCAATATTCCAGTTGGAGATTTGAAAGAAAAAGAACAGTCTCAATTGATTAATTTGGCTGCTGATTTAAAAGCTCATGTCATCGGCCAAGATGAGGCTGTTGAAAAAATTGCTAAGGCTATCCGTCGTAATCGGGTAGGACTTGGAACGCCAAACCGTCCAATCGGTAGCTTCCTCTTTGTTGGACCAACTGGTGTCGGGAAGACCGAGTTGTCCAAGCAATTGGCCATCGAACTCTTCGGTTCTGCTGATAGTATGATTCGCTTTGACATGAGTGAATACATGGAGAAACATGCCGTTGCCAAATTGGTCGGTGCTCCTCCAGGTTATGTCGGCTATGAAGAAGCTGGCCAGCTGACTGAAAAAGTACGTCGCAACCCTTACTCTCTTATTCTTCTAGATGAGGTAGAAAAGGCCCATCCTGATGTCATGCATATGTTCCTTCAAGTCTTAGATGATGGTCGCTTGACAGATGGTCAAGGCCGTACCGTTAGCTTTAAAGATACGATTATCATCATGACCTCTAATGCTGGAACTGGCAAAGCGGAGGCCAATGTTGGCTTTGGAGCAGCTCGTGAAGGTCGCACCAACTCTGTACTTGGAGAACTCGGGAACTTCTTTAGCCCTGAATTCATGAACCGTTTTGATGGCATCATTGAATTCCAACCTCTCTCAAAAGAAAACCTGCTTCAAATCGTTACTCTCATGCTGGATGAAGTCAATCAACGTCTCGCACAAAATGAGATTCATCTGGATGTGACAGAGAAGGTGAAAGAAAAATTGGTCGATCTGGGATACGATCCAAAAATGGGGGCCCGCCCACTCCGTCGTACCATTCAAGACTATATTGAAGATGCGATTACCGATTACTACCTTGAAAATCCAAATGAAAAACAACTCAAGGCAGTCATGACCAGCAATGGAAATATTAGCATTAAAGGAAAGACCAAACCTGCAAACGAGGCAGAAAAAGTAACTGAATAATTGCATTTAAAAGAGGCTAGGACAAAAGTCCTAGCCTCTCAATTGTCTTTGGATTGTCGAGCAAGACGCAGTGGTTGAGTGGGCTCTACTACGCTGATTTCGTCAGCTTTTATAGCCCTACTCAACTGTGCGGAGGTGGGACGACGAAATCGAATTCTAACGAATGACCGATTTCTGTCCCTCTCTCTTATTTTTATCTCCTACTGCTTTTTATGTCTATCTATGTTATAATGATAAAAAAATAAGAAGCGAGTTTTAATATGACTGTTGCAACTTTTGGGACAAAAGAAGAAAATGTTGACTATGTCAATCGTTATGGAGTCTATGCGGTAATTCCAAATCCAACCAAGGATAAAATCATCCTAGTCCAAGCACCAAATGGAGCTTGGTTCCTACCAGGTGGTGAAATCGAGGAAGGAGAAGATCATTTCTTGGCACTCGAGCGCGAACTGATCGAAGAATTGGGCTTCACTGCGACCATCGGCGAGTATTATGGCCAAGCAGACGAGTACTTCTATTCTAGTCACCGCGACACCCACTACTATAATCCTGCCTATATCTATGAAGTAACTGACTTTGTAGAAGCTCAAAAACCGCTAGAGGATTTCAATAACATTGCTTGGTTCCCAATCGACGAAGCCATTGACAGATTAAAAAGAGGAAGTCATAAGTGGGGCATCAAAATGTGGAAATCTGCCCAAAAATTGTAAGCGACTTCTTTCACAAAATAAAAAAAAGTGTTATAATAAATGGAGAAAGAGCTTAGGAGGATCTCACATGAAGCTTATGAATACAACAAATAGTCATGCTACTCTGGTCAAAAGTCAATTAGAAAGTACCGATGCTACCCTTGTTGAGGTCTATTCAGCTGGTAACACCGACGTTATCTTTACCAAAGCTCCTACACATTACGAATTGCTGATTAGTAACAAACACCGTGCCATTCGTGAAACAGAAGTTGAAAAAATTCGTGAGTTCTTTTTAAAACGCAAGATTGATCTTCAAATTATTGACCAATCTGCTATAAAGACCCTCTACTCTGATAAACTGATCGAAATTTCTTTCCCAATTGCTAAGTAAGGTTCTTCTACCTTACTTTTTTCTTTGCTATCTTTTTTTTAAAAAAAACATCCGTTCACCTCGATAATGAGATGAACGGATGTTTTATTTCTGATAGATCATTTTTACGTGAGGGGTAGAAGCCAAGATAAAAGGCTCGCTCACCCTTTGAAAACCTAGCTTTTCATACAAGCCAACCACCTGTTCTTGGGCCTCAATTTCAATGGCCCGCCCAGGAAAGCTCTGTTCACACAGATCCAAAATCTGCTCCACCATAGCCCTTCCCAGTCCTTGGCCACGACTGTCTTTGGCTACAGCAACTCGGCCAAAATGAATCGTAGTCCCCGTCTCAAAGATCCGTGCATAGGCATCTACATTTCCCTTTTCGTCTTGATGAAAAAGGTGAAGAGCTCTAAGATCAATAGCATCAAGATCATTGTAGATTCTTGTCTGTTCCACGACAAAGGTTTCCAAACGCAATTGAACGATCTCGTAAAACTCTTTTAGTTCTAGTTCTTTAAATTCTTTCCGGTACCACATCAGTTCCTCTTTATTGAAAAGTCGAGGCTGGGACAAAAGTCCTAGCCTCTTTTTTGTCTTTGGATTGTCGAGCAAGACGCAGTGGTTGAGTGGGCTCTACTACGCTGATTACATCAGCTTTTATAGCCCTACTCAACTGTGCGGAGGTGGGACGACGAAATCGAATTCTAACGAATGACCGATTTCTGTCCCACTCTCGATTTTTTCACTTCTTATTATTTGGCTTCAAATCCTTCTGCTACTGCGTCTGCAAAGTTTTCTTCTACGATGCTTGCACAGTGGTCACAGATGGTTGCGTTGTAGCCACGTTCTGCTGTACTTGGATCGATACGACGGCAACGATCACAAACCTCACCAGCTGCACGTTCAACAGTGAAGGCAACATCTTCGAAGACCACCGCACCTTCTGGAGCTGGACCTTCTGCGATGGTCAATTCTGAGACAATCAAGAGTTGAGCAACATTGCTATCCACTGCCCCAAGAAGAGTCTTCACTACTTCGTTTGGATACACCGTCAAGTGAGCTTCAAGAGATTTACCGATCACTTTTTCATTCCGTGCTTCTTCTAAAGCTTTTTGAGCTTGGCCACGGAAGTCCATGAAGGCTGACCAGGCATCCAAGATTTCTTCTTGGTTAGCAAATGTTTGAGCTTCTGGTAATTCTGACAATTGAACGAAGTCTTCCGCTTCAAACTCAAGATAAGACCAGATTTCCTCTGCAGTGTGAGGAAGAATTGGGGTCAAGAGTTTGGTGATTTTCACAAGAATGTCATAGAAGACTGTTTGCATTTGACGGCGTTCGAGAGATTTTGCACCTTCGATGTAGACAACATCTTTGGCAAAATCTAGGTAGAAGGCAGACAAATCAACATTGATAAAGTTCACCAAAGCCTTGTAGATGGTCAAGAATTCGAAATCTGCATAAGCATCACGAATGGTCTTAACAAGCTGGTTAAAGCGAATGGTCATGTACTTATCGACAGAACGAAGCTCTTCATAAGCTACTGCATCCTCAGCTGGGTTAAAGTCAGATGTGTTCGCAATCAAGAAACGAAGGGTGTTACGGATCTTACGGTAAGTCTCAGAAACTTGGCTCAAGATATCCATAGAGATACGTACGTCGTTGCTTGAATCCACACTGGTTACCCAGAGACGCAAGATTTCAGCACCAAATTGTTTTTCAACATCACTTGGAGCAATCGTGTTTCCAAGAGATTTGGACATCTTCTCACCTTTACCATCCAAGGCAAAACCTTGTGACAAGATTTGTTTGTAAGGTGCTACGCCATGGTTTGCCACAGATGTAATGAGTGAGGAGTTGA
The DNA here is from genome assembly GCF_000479335.1 of Streptococcus ilei. NCBI lineage: Bacteria > Bacillati > Bacillota > Bacilli > Lactobacillales > Streptococcaceae > Streptococcus > Streptococcus ilei. The sequence continues at coordinate 48,386 of NC_022584.1, read as the reverse complement.
ACCAACCACGGTACTGGTCAGAACCTTCTAGGTAAAGATCAGCTGGGTATTTGAGTTCTGGACGGTTGACAACTACTCCATTCCATGATGAACCGGAGTCGAACCATACGTCCATGATATCTGTTTCTTTCTTGAACTCTCCATTTGGAGAACCTGGATGCGTAAATCCTTCTGGCAAGAGGTCTTTGGCATCACGTTCCCACCAGATGATGGAACCATGCTCTTCAAAGAGTTGAGCCACATGCTCGATGGTTTCAGCTGTCATGATTGGTGTGCCATCTTCAGCGTAGAAGATTGGAAGTGGGACACCCCAAGCACGTTGACGAGAGATAACCCAGTCACCACGGTCACGAATCATATTGTAAAGACGGACTTTACCCCACTCTGAATGGAATTTCACTTTTTCAATTTCATCCAAGATTTCTTGACGGAATTTTGAAACTGAGGCAAACCATTGTGGAACTGCACGCCAGATGATTGGCTTCTTCGTACGCCAGTCAAATGGGTAGGAGTGAGAGATTTCTTCTTGAGCAAGAAGCAAATCACCAAGTTTTTCAATAACCGTTGGCACAACCTTGTCATAGAATTGACCTTCAAACTCAGGACCAGCATTGGCCATCATGATCCCGCGTTCGTTAACAGTCACGGCAACTTCTAGACCATTAGCAACACCGACATTGTAGTCATCCTCACCAAAACCAGGGGCTGTATGGACGATACCAGTACCTGAGTCTGTTGTAACGTGATCACCAAGGATAACGAGTTCATCTACTGCTGTATCCCATGGGTGTTCTGTCACGATGTTGTTGAGGTCTTGTCCACGGTAAGTTGCCAAAACTTGAACATCAGCCCAACCAAACTTCTCAGACAAACTGTTCAACAATTCTGCAGCTACCACAAACTTACGAGTTTCGCCAGCTGGTTGCACCAAGACGTAATCAATATCCGCACCAACTGTCAATCCACGAGAAGCTGTAATGGTGAATGGTGTTGTTGTCCAAACAACGATGTAAGTGTCTGTATCAAGGACACCTTTTCCATCTTTAACCTTGTTGGCATAGTAAAGGGATGTTGAAACCAAGTCATGGTATTCAATTTCCGCTTCAGCAAGTGCTGACTCAGATGACCATGACCAGTAAACAGGCTTCGCCCCACGGTAGATATAGCCTTTGTTAGCCATTTCACCAAAGACACGGATTTGCGCTGCTTCATAGTCAGGAGTCAAGGTGACATATGGATTTTCCCAGTCACCTGAAACACCCAAACGCTTGAAGTCTTCGCGTTGTTTATCTACTTGAGAGAGGGCGTATTCACGGCAAAGCTTCAAGTACTCAACCAAGTCCATCTCTTTGCGTTTGACACCTTGTTTGGCCAAAACTTGCTCGATTGGCAAACCATGTGTATCCCAACCTGGGATGTATGGTGCGTAGAATCCTGACATAGATTTCGAACGAACAATGATATCTTTTGAAATCTTGTTCATGGCATGTCCTACGTGGATATTCCCGTTAGCATACGGAGGGCCATCATGCAAGGTGAAATGAGGTTTCCCTTGGTTCAATTCTTGACGGCGTTGATAAAGCTTTGCCTCATCCCATTCTTTTTGCCATACTGGTTCTTTTGTGGGAAGACCTGCCCGCATCGGGAACTCTGTCTTACCTAAATTTAGTGTCTCTTTGAGTTTCATGGAGTCTCCTATAAAAAATTATGATACAAAATAAAAGACCACGACCTCGCCAAAAAGGACGACAAGTCGTGGTACCACCTTCATTCAAGAAAGAGACTAGTCTCTTTCTCCTCTTTTGTCGCTAACGCTGACCAGCGTTAGTGGTTACTCAGTTCACCACTAAGATTTGTAAAAGGATCTACCTTAACAAAGGGAGTACAGGTCTTCCACCATCACCTGCTCGCTAAAACTATTTGATAAGGTCACTGTTTTTACAGATTATAAAATTGAAACAGTTTCCCGTTGTTCTTCCCCTTCTGGAGCGTCGATATCATCAACTTCAGGAGTTTCTACAACAATTTCCTCAATAGAATCTTGAACTACTTGATTTTTTTCTGCTTCTTCCAAAGCTTCTTGAACCTTTTCATTCAATCCTTCAAAAGCTTGAGTCGCAGACAATTCACGGTTTACAGCTTCAATATGTTTTTGCAATTCTTCAATTTCAGCACGTGAGAATTGACGAGTTAAATCAATTGCTTCATCATCGTAGTTATGATGAACCGTTTCTTCCAAAGCTTTTTCGACTACTTCACGGAAAGCCTCATCACTTGTTTGAATATACATAGCAGTTGGGCGAAGAATTTCATCCCATTCTGGTGTATCAATGATGCTCAATTGACTTTCAATAGTTGATTTCAAACGTTGGTGGAAGACACGTGTCTTATTCTTCAATTCTTCCGTTTCTACTGCAACTTTCTTGGCATTGTCTGTAGCATGACGGAGAATCTCATTCGCTTTCGCTTTTGCTTCTTCGACTAAGTGGTGAGCATCTTGCTCAGCTTGACGAATAATCGTTTCTGAACGCTCATTTGCCGCGTGCTTCACACGTTCCGCAGTATCTTGAGCGATCAATACTGATTGACTCAAAGAGTCTTTCATTTCATCAAAGTAATTCAAGCGTTCTTCCAACGCACTAATTTTTGTTTCCAATTCATGTTTTTCACGAACTAATTTTTCATAGTCTCGGTAGACCATGTCTTGAAACTCTTCAACTTCTTTAGCATCGTAGCCTCTAAATTTTACATAAAAGCGTTTATCTTTGATTTCTAAAGCTGTAAGTGCCATAGTTACTCCTTATTTTCTACTGGAAAATACTTCAACTGTTATTTTGTATTTCCCGCTTTTTGATTGGCCGTTTTCTGATAGAAATTTAAAGCGGCCATATTTTCGAACACTAATTAAATCTGCTACTTGAATCATCCGACTAGGATTATCAATTGGCGCATAGTTTACCTTTACTTGGCCAGACTGAATCAATTGAACAGCAACAGACCGAGCAAGCTTAAAAGTCGAGGCTACTAGCTTATCAAGTCGTACACTAGTAACCAATAGGTCTTTGATCTTGGATGGTTCTTCTACAAAAATCCTGTCTCGACAGTCGATCTCACGAATCTTCACAGAGGCTTTTGCAATTTTTCTAAGATTCTCTTTGAAGTAGGAAGAGAAACGTGCATCCACATAAATATGAATTTTCCCCTGCCCAACCACGATATCTCCAAAAGACTTTCTTTCCAAGCCTAGCTGATGGAGAAGCGAGCCCAAAACTTGAGAATGACTTAATCGATAGAATTTTTCCGGATAGAGAACTTCTAATAAGGAAATCTCAAAATCAGATGCATCCAACACATAGTAGCTAGGAGCAAGAATCACCCGTGCATATTCTGTGGGATAAATTTCTGAACTTGAGAATACCTGCAAACCGTGGTGGGCACCAATTTGTCGTAAAATATCAACCTGATGTGGATTTAAAAAAGAAGTCAGTTCAAAACTATACTGTTGCTCTACCCGAGCCACTAATTCTAGGACTCGATCGATAAATACGTGATCTTCTTGACTATAGTGTTGATAAAATCCCTTGGTCATATAAATTGTACCAAAAATTGAAGGACAAATCGTTCCACTACGGACAGAGCGAGCAAGGCAAACATGACCGTAAAGTCTAACCCACCAAATTGCAAAGGAATCTTTCTAAATAGGCTCAAAAATGGTTCGACGATCCGTTGAACCATTTTAGCTAAAGCCGATTCTGATGCATTTGGAAACCAACTAAGCAAAGCATAGATGATTAATACTAGCTCAAAAACCTGAAAGAAATTTCTAACTAATTGTAGGACAAACATATTAACGATTTCGTTTCATATCAAAGTCATATTCAGCAATTTCGACATCATTTGGAAGGCGAATATCTTCAATATTCACAACGACATTGATTGGTGTTAGTAAGTACATAGTACTTGCAACACGACGTAGATTCCCGGCTAATACATAGCGAGCACCATCCAAATAATCCAAACATCTTCTCGCCTGAACTTCAGTCATGTATTGGAAGTCAATGAGAATACTTTCGTTTGCCAACAACAAGTCAACAATTTCAGTTGCTTCTTCGTATTTACGAGGATAGCGGACATCAATTGTAATCTTTTCATCTGCAGCAGAACGATTTCTTGCCAACTCTTGTTGACGTTGATGAAGTCGAGTAATATTTTCAGAAGATGATTTTTGAGATGAAGCTGATTCAACCACTGCTGTAGAAGCTACTTGTGGACGACTTGCTGCAACAGGAGTAGGTTTCTGCTCCTTGGCAGCTACCACAGCTTTTGGACGTGGTTTTGATGATGGTTGTACTGGTTTAGGGGATGATACAGGTTGGCTAGCACCGACTGCTTGAGCAGGCGCTTCTTGCACATCGTACTCATCTCCATCTTCAGTAAAATAATCAATCAATCGATCAAATCTATCTTTAAATGACATAATTCTTTCCTATTTGAAAAATGAGGTCCCAATTCGCACAAAAGTCGCACCGTTAGCAATTGCTACATCATAATCACGACTCATTCCCATGCTTAACTCTGTAAAGGGCATATTTTTCAACTGTTTCTTTTGTAATTCTTTTTGAAGTTGGTGAGTTGCTGCAAATATGGCTTGCAACTCGTCCTGACTTGCCTCAAAAGGAGCCATCGTCATTAAGCCAACAATTTGTAAATTATCCAAGTTTTCCATTTCTGGAAGAAGAGCATCGAGCTCTTCCGGAGCAAATCCATGCTTGCTTTCTTCTCCAGAGATATTAACTTGTATAAAACATTTAATTGGGTGACTCGCCCTTTTTTGAATTTCTTGGGCAAGCTTCATAGAATCTAAAGCATGGAAGTAATCTACATAATTGATAACTTCTTTTACTTTACGACGTTGGAGACTACCGATCAAATGCCAGGTAAGTCCCTCATCTTTTAGAGCTTGGTATTTTTCTAGAAATTTATCAACACGGTTTTCACCGATATGACGGACTCCTGTATCTACCAGAACCTTAGCTTGGTCGATACCGACATACTTAGTAACAGCAATTACATTCACCTGATCAGTGCGGTTTGCTGTTTCCATTGCTTGTGCAACCTGCGAGAATATACGCTCTTTATTTTCAATCAGATTCATTCTTAACGATTACGGAAAAATGGTGGTGTTTCCAACTCATCATCTTCTGAAGAAGAATCCACATAGCGCTCAACTTGACGACCAGTGCTAGTATCAGACTGACGTACAATGTTTTCACGACGAATGTCCCAATCTCCAAACGCAGATCCACGAGGTTTTTCTTGTTTAGCACGTGATTGAGGAGTAGGCATGTCGATTTCTTCCTTCAAATCGAATTCGCGATCAAATTGTGGAGTTTGTGGACGTTGTTCACGTGGTCCAGTTTGATAATAACGTGCTGAACTTGGTGCATGAGATGCAATTCCACTAACTCTTTCAACTTTGTCCTGACGAACACCAGTTGCGACAACCGTTACGCGAATCTCATCTTTCATTGATTCATCAATAGATGTACCGAGCCAAATGTTTACGCCATGACCAGCTGCTTGGTTAACAATTTCAGAAGCTTCTTCTGCTTCAATCAAGGTCATATCCAAACCACCAGTAACGTTGACGATCACATCTTCCGCACCGTCAATGGTTGTTTCAAGGAGTGGTGAGTAGATGGCTTTACGAGCAGCTTCAATCACACGCTCTTCACCATTACCAACACCGATACCCATCAAGGCATTTCCTTTGTTTTCCATAACAGTCTTCACGTCAGCGAAGTCAAGGTTAATCAATCCTGGGCTTGTAATCAAGTCAGTGATCCCTTGAACCCCTTGGCGAAGGACATTATCTGCTTCACTCAATGCTTCAAGAAGTGGTGTTTTCTTATCTACAATTTCTAACAAGTTGTTGTTAGAAATAATCAACAAAGTATCCACATGCTCGCGAAGCTCATTGATTCCTTCGATCGCATAGTTGCTACGTTTGGTTCCTTCAAATCCGAAAGGACGAGTCACAACGGCTACTGTCAAAGCACCAACGGCTTTAGCAATACGAGCGATAACTGGTGCAGCACCTGTACCAGATCCTCCACCCATTCCTGCTGTGATGAAGACCATGTCTGCACCTTGCAAAGCCTCGGTCAATACTTCTTCACTTTCTTCTGCGGCTTTACGACCAACCTCAGGTTGACCTCCAGCACCCAAACCACGAGTCAACTTAGGACCCAATTGGATAACTGTTTCTGCTTTTGCACTTGAAAGTGCTTGTACGTCTGTGTTTGCTGCGATGAATTCTACACCAGCAACTCCTTCGTCAATCATACGGTTGATGGCATTACCGCCACCGCCACCGACACCGATTACTTTAATAACTGCACCTTGTGCCGCTGCTGTGTCAAATGAAAATGTCATAAATACTTACACTCCTTAATCAAACATATTACCGATTAAATTCTTCATTCGGTCTGTAAAGGTAGTTTTTTCTTCTTGTTTTTGTTCTTCAACTGGATGTTGTTGCTCGACGTTTACTACAGGTTCAATTTCGTCCGGTACATAAGCTGGAACTACTGGTTGCTGTGTTGGGCGTTCGAACTGAATTGGTTGCTGACGAAGACGTTGGTCCCCATGTACAGCAGCCTGAGCAAGAATATCTACATCTGTTAGATTTCCTGCATATTCAGACAAGCTAATCACGTGGGCAAAAGCTGGATTGCGGATACCAATTTGATTTGGAACGTACAATTTCACATTTACACCAAAGACTTCTTGTGCCAACTCTTCAATACCAGGGAGAATAGCGCCACCACCGATGATGACAATTCCTCCAGGCAAATCAAGCAAATGTCTTCTTTCAAGATCTTGTTTGATTTGGTCGAAGATGTGTTTAATCCGAGCTGAAATAATTTCTGCCAAATATTTTTCAGATACTTGAACAGGTTCTACTTCACCAATCACTTCAACATGGAAGACTTCATCACCAACTGCAGGAACATAAGCTGCTCCATAGTTGAACTTCAAACTTTCTGCTAATTTTTGAGAAGTTTTCAATACTTTAGAAATATCCTTAGTAACGTAGTCGCCACCTTCTTGATAGATATTTGTAAATTGAAGTTCTTGATTACGAACAGAAGCTACTGTCGTTTGTCCTCCACCTAAATCAATGACAGTCGCACCAAACTCACGTTCTCCTTCGTTTAATACAGACTTAATCATTGCAAGCGGTGAAATAATGATGTTTTCAACTTGTAAACCAGCACGTTCAACTGTTTTCCGTAAATTATGGAGGACAGTTCTTGGACCAGTATACAAGAGTCCACGCATTTCCAAACGAATCCCCATCATACCACGTGGGTCACGAATTCCTTGGAAACCATCGACTGTGAATTCTTCTGGAATAAAGGTAATGACTTCACGGTCAGGCGTCATACTCTTCGTCAAAGCAGACCTTACAACATTTTCCACGTCTGCATCCGTAATTTCTTTTGAATCACTGGTTACAGGAATCATTCCTTGAGTTGCTTCAATTTGAAGAAGGTTCGCTGGCAATCCAACGTTGACAAGATTGATTGAAATTCCTGCTTTTTCTTCTGCCTGACTTACTGCATTTTTAATCGCATTCGAAGCAGCCTCAATATCAACAATAATTCCATCTTTGACGCCAGCACTTTTCGCATTGCTGACTCCAATTACATTCATTTCTCCATTGACATGTTCTGCCACCAATACTTTTATTGAACTAGTACCGATATCTAAACCTGTAAAAAAGCCGTTTCTAGCCATTACACCAGTCCTCTCTCTTTTGTTTTCCTATACGTCAGTTAATAGCTCCATTTAGTTAGAACTATCCAAATTTTATTATAACACAAATATGCCCATAGTGGGCATATTTTCTTCATTTATTTCAGATAATTTATGAGGGCTTACTCAGCGGGAACTTCTTCGTGTTGCTCGGTTACGACTGCACTCTCATCAGAATCTGTCGAGTTGGCGTCCGCTTCCTCCGTTTTGTTCCCTTCCCCTTGCTCTTCTTCTTTCTTTTCCTGAGCTAAAGTAGCCATTGTTTCTGCATTATAACTGTATATACCCGCTTCCATGTCAATGACACTGTCATCTTCAATCAGTTTACGAATCTTATCGTAATAAGGCAATTTACGCTTGATCTGAGATACAGGCACTAAAACCTTGGTGCCATCCTTCATGGTTAGCGTCACCAAATCCTTAGTCACCTTGCTCGGTGTCAAGTCCACTGACTCAATTTTATCTCGTACAGTAGATGGTATTTTCCCCAGTTGTTTGACAAATTGTCGGACCAATTCTCGATCAGAAAAACGAACGCTTAGGTAAGACTTGGGAAGCTGATCCGTAGCAACCGGTGTCTCCACGACTTCTCCATTCTCTAAAATGGGATAGTGGTCTTCCTCATTCACATAGTAACCAAAAACCTGGTATTCCTCAACCTGAACCTTAAAAGTCGTAGGGAAAGCATAGGTCATTGATATATCCTTGACCCAGGGACTCGCCGCCTTCATATTAGCAAGATAACGATCCCGATTTAAGAAAGTTGTCAAGGTATAATCCCGATCTTGGATACGACTTTTTTCGAACAACAGGGTCTGATCCGTATTTTTATTCCCTGAAAATTCGATCACTTTTTGCTTCGCTAGGGGCGTTAAAAGATAGGTAGAAAAGAGAGCAATCAGGGTACTGATAACCAAAACTGGAATAGCTCTGTAGATGTGACGTCTCGCAATTTGGCCTTCCTTTTTAGCCTCCTTCGCTAGTACCTCTTCTTCGAACATAGCTTCTGAAGCTTCTGTTAGGTAGATGATTTTTTCTTCTTCAGACTCTTCTTCTATTTCTTCAGGAAGAGTTTCTTGCAATTCCTCCTCAGCTACATTGGCCACATTCTCATCTTCCTCTTCATCTATAGTCTCGGCATCTTGCTCTACGGCATCTAGATCTTCAGAGGGAGTTTTTTGATTCAGAAGTTCCTGTCTTTCCTTCTCTTCTTGTGCTTTCTTTTCTTTTTCTTCTTGCTCTTCTAATTGTTTTTTCTTTTGATACTCCTGGTTTCGTCTCTGCCACTCAGAGAGCTTAGTGACTTCCTTAGGAGTTTTTTGGTTCTTCTTATCCGTCATTTTTTCCTTTTATTAATTTCTTGATGGACCAGACTGTAAAATTCATCCAAGGAAAGCAGCTCATTCGAAGACTTCATCGCTTGATGATAGCTTTCTGCCCCTTGGAACATTTTATCCATCGTATTTTGCAAACGATCCATGCTCAATTCTGGTTCAGCGATGGTTTCTGCATAACCTTTCTCAACGAAATATTGAGCGTTTTCGATCTGATCTCCCCGACTAGCTTCTTTTCCTAGAGGAACGATGATATGTAGCTTATTCATGGCTAAGAGTTCAAAAATCGTATTGGCACCGCCACGAGTCACCACTAGGTCTGCCTTTTGGAGCAATGGAAGATAGTGATCCGTCACGTAATCCACGCGATAAAGATGAGGAGCTTGCTCATTTAAAGAGGAGTCCCCTGTCAAATTAATGACATTGTAGCTTGCCAACAAGGCTTCTCGATTATTTGTAACAAACTCATTGAACACTCGTGCACCAGCAGAGCCCCCCACAAAGAGAAGGGTTGGCAACTGTGGATCAAATTGAGCAAATACTGCTTCTAATTCTACTGGGGTTGGAACTTGCCCCTGATGAACCTTGGTCACAGCTCCTACATGTTGGGCTTTGACTAGGCTTTTCGGTTGCTCAAAGGTCGTGAACATTTTCGTCGCAAACTTATAAGCAATTTTATTGGCCAAGCCCATGGAACGGTCTGATTCGTGTACCAATACAGGAACGAAACAAAGTCGTGCAGCCACTACCGGAGGAACCGAAACGAAGCCTCCTTTAGAAAACAAGACCTGTGGCCGTACACACAGCATGATCCAAATCGATTGGAGAATCCCCCAGAAGACCTTGAAGATATCCAACATGTTTTGCCAAGAGAAATAACGGCGTAGCTTACCCGTCGCAATCGAGTGGAATTGAATGTCCAAGCCAGATTTCAAAATCTCTTGGTGTTCAATCCCTTTCTTGTCTCCAATATAATGAACTTCCCAACCGTCCTCGATAAAGCGAGGGATAAGGAGAAGGTTCAAGGTGACGTGGCCAACTGTACCTCCCCCTGTGAATACTATTTTTTTCATATTATTTTTTCAACTCTTCTACTGTTTTAAGGAATTCATCGCCCCGCACTTCAAAATTCGCATACATGTCCCAGCTGGCATTGGCTGGACTAAGCAAGACAATATCGCCTGCATCAGCGAATTCAAAGGCTTTGCGCGTTGCGTCTGCCACATCCGTCGCATCTAGATAGGCCACACCTGCTTGATCCGCTGCCCGTTTCACCCGTTCAGCAGACTCTCCAAGGATGACCATTTTTTTAAGACCGGTAATATCTGGCACCAATTCATCAAATTCATTGCCTCGGTCCAAGCCACCAGCGATTAAGATGACATGAGCGTTATCAAATCCAGACAAGGCTTTTTGGGTTGCTAAGATATTGGTAGACTTACTATCATTGTAGAATTTCACCCCTTCAATTTCAGCCACATACTGCAAGCGGTGCTTCACCCCGCCAAAGGCTGATAAGGTTTCTTGGATCGTTTGATTGTCAATGCCACGAAGTTTGGCCACTGCAATGGTAGCTAAAGCATTTTCTACATTGTGACTACCTGGTACTCCGATTTGATCTGCTCGCATAACGGCTTCACCTCGGAAGTAAAGGACACCATCCTCTAAATAAGCTCCGTCCACCTTTTTTTGAGTTGAAAATGGCACCACAGTAGCCTGCGTTTGCTTAGCCAAATCTTTAGCGAGATCTTGGTTAAAGTTCAGTACCACAAAATCCTTGGCAGTCATATTCTTTTGAATAGCCCATTTTGCAGCTACATAACCTTCGAAGGATCCATGATAATCCAAGTGGGTTGGCATGAGATTAGTAATCACTGCGATTTCTGGATGGAAGGCTTCAATTCCCATCAATTGGAAAGAAGATAATTCCATCACCAATGTGTCTTTAGCTGTCGCTGTTTGAGCGACTTGACTAGCTGGAAAACCAATATTCCCAGACAAAAGACCATTTTGTCCAGCGGCAGTTAACACTTCCCCAATCATGGTAGTGGTGGTTGTCTTTCCATTTGAACCAGTGATGCCGATGATCGGCGCTTCTGAAATGAGGTAAGCCAATTCAACCTCAGTCAAAACAGGGATGCCTTTTTCAAGGGCCCGTTGGACCATGGGATTCGTGTATGGAATTCCAGGATTCTTCACCATCACCGCAAAGTCTTCATCCAAGAGTTCCAGAGGATGTCCTCCTGTCACGACTTTGATTCCTTCTTCCAGCAAACTCTGGGCTGCAGGATTTTCTTCAAAGGCTTTTCCATCATTCACCGTTACGATGGCTCCTAAGCGATCTAGTAAACGTGCTGCAGATTCTCCGGATTTCGCCAATCCTAAAACAAGGACTTTTTTATTTTTAAATGTTTCAATGATGTTCATAGCTTTTTTACTCCAATTTGTTCACCTTCTATTTTACCCTTTTTTAGACAATTTAAAAAGCCTTAAGACAGCAAAAGAAGCAACACCTTACAAAAATGACCTCTTCCCCTTCTTTCATAAAAAAGTCGCCATGATTTTACATCACAACGACTCTATTTCTGGAGTAAAAATCTCCAGTTTATTCTGATTTATCCAAGCGTTTAGAAGACTTGGTTGGCAACCGCGAGATATCAACAAGGGCCAGGTAGCCTACAAAAGCAAGGAAGGCACCAACAAAAAATTCTGAAGGTAATTGGAAGATTTGGAAAATTGCTAAGCAAAGCAGAATCACCAAAGAGACCAATAATACGACCAGGGTTACTACATTCAGAGTTCCTCTAATACTCTTTGGAGCTGCAAAAAGATAAAAAAGGAGGATCAAAATACCTATAATTAAATAAACCATTTTGTCACTCCTTTCTTATTTCTTATTCAGCTGCAGCTGATTTTTTCTTTTTGTTTGCTTTTTCGCGCTCTGCTTTGTTGAGGATTTGCTTACGCAAACGAATAGATTCTGGCGTTACTTCCATGTACTCATCGTCATTCAAGAACTCAAGTGATTCTTCAAGAGTCAAGATACGAGGAGTCTTGATAACCGCTGTTTGGTCCTTAGTAGCTGAACGGACATTGGTCATTTGTTTAGCCTTGGTGATGTTAACGGTCAAGTCATTTTCACGAGAGTTTTCACCGATAATCATTCCTTCGTAAACCTCAGTACCTGGGTTGACAAAGATCGTACCACGTTCTTCGATAGACATGATTGCGTAGGTTGTTGCCTTACCAGCATCGATAGAAACGAGGGCCCCACGGTGACGGCCACCAATTTCACCTGGAATCATTGGCAAGTATTGGTCAAAGGTATGGTTCATGATTCCATATCCACGTGTCATTGACAAGAACTCAGTTGAGTATCCAATCAAACCACGCGCAGGAACAAGGAAGACCAAACGAGTTTGCCCGTTTCCAGTTGCAACCATGTCCAACATTTCACCCTTACGCTCAGAAAGGCTTTGGATAACAGATCCTTGGTATTCTTCAGGTGTATCGATTTGTACGCGTTCAAACGGCTCACACTTGACACCATCAATTTCTTTGATGATCACTTCTGGACGAGATACTTGAAGTTCATAACCTTCACGGCGCATGGTTTCAATCAAGATAGACAAGTGCAATTCACCACGTCCTGAAACTGTCCATTTATCTGGTGAATCCGTTGGGTCTACACGAAGTGAAACGTCTGTTTGCAACTCAGCTTGAAGGCGCTCTTCAACCTTACGAGAAGTGACCCATTTCCCTTCACGACCGGCAAATGGTGAATTGTTAACCAAGAAGGTCATTTGAAGAGTCGGTTCGTCGATGTGAAGAACTGGCAATGCCTCAACTGCGTCTGTAGGAGTAATCGTTTCCCCAACGAAGATATCTTCCATACCTGAAACGGCAATCAAGTCACCCGCTTTGGCTTCTTGGATTTCACGACGTTCCAAACCAAAGAAACCGAAGAGTTTGGTCACACGGAAGTTCTTGGTTGTACCGTCCAATTTAGAAAGGGTAACTTGGTCACCAACTTTTACTGTCCCACGGAAGACGCGACCAATACCAATACGACCAACGAAGTCATTATAGTCCAAGAGTGACACTTGGAATTGAAGAGGCTCATCTGAGTTATCAACCGGAGCAGGGATGTGGTCAATAATGGTGTCAAAGATTGGCGCCATAGTCTTTTCTTGATCTGCTGGATCATCAGATAATGAAGATGTTCCGTTGATAGCTGACGCATAAACGACTGGGAAGTCAAGCTGGTCATCATCCGCACCAAGCTCGATGAAGAGTTCCAAGACTTCATCTACAACTTCTGCTGGACGAGCTGATGGTTTGTCGATTTTGTTAACGACAACGATCGGCACAAGGTCTTGTTCCAAGGCTTTTTTCAATACGAAACGAGTCTGTGGCATAGTCCCTTCGTAAGCATCTACGACCAAAACAACACCGTCAACCATTTTCATGATCCGCTCAACTTCTCCACCGAAGTCCGCGTGTCCTGGCGTGTCCATGATATTAATACGAGTTCCGTTGTAGGCAACTGCTGTATTCTTCGCAAGGATGGTGATTCCACGCTCTTTTTCGATATCGTTTGAGTCCATAGCACGCTCTGCCAACTCTGTACGCGCGTCAAGAGTTTCAGATTGTTTCAATAATTCGTCAACGAGGGTTGTTTTTCCGTGGTCGACGTGGGCGATAATCGCGATATTACGGATATCTTCTCTTAATTTTGTCATGATTTCCTCTACAGTATTCAAAAATTTATTTTCTAACTGAGCAATTATACCACAATTTTAAGCAAATGGCATAACTCAGACAAGTGTAAATGTTTTCATGCTTTCTTTTGAAAATCTTCTTTCTCATTCCCACTCCTAACCACTCTATTCATGAAAATCTTTCAAGTCTTCAATCTCTTTTCTTCACCCTTTTTCCGAATACTTGTGATTCTCTTCATTTCATGCTATCCTGTTTTTTATGAGATTAGATCAATTACTGGCCCACTACCAAATTCCTCGTAAGGAAATCAAACAGAGCCTGGCTAAAAGGCAGATTCTAGTCGACGGGCTTGCTGCAACAAAATTATCCCAAAATGTCGATACAGGTCTCCAAGAGGTTCGCTGGAAAAATCGGGTCCTTACCGACTGTTCCCATCATTATTTTCTTCTCCACAAGCCCCAAGGGCTGGTGACGGCTACCAAGGATGCCCAGCATCCTACAGTGCTGGACCTCCTTCGAGCAGAAGATCGAACACCCAATACCTATCCTATCGGCCGGCTAGATCGGGATACCACCGGTCTGCTCTTACTCACAGACAATGGACCGCTAGGTTTCCAACTCCTTCACCCTCGATACCATATTGAAAAAGAATACGCAGTAACAGTTAACGGCCCTCTCGAACCCGCTCATATCGATCGTTTTCAAGAAGGGATCACTTTTTTAGATGGGACCAGGTGTAAGCCTGCCAAACTAAAAATCCTTACCTCCAGTCCCAAAGAAAGCCGAGCACTAGTCACCCTGTCTGAAGGGAAATTCCATCAGGTAAAAAAAATGTTCCTCTCAGTCGGTGTCAAGGTCACTGCTCTAAAACGAGTTCAGTTTGGGGATTTTACATTAGATTCAGAGCTAGAAGAGGGTCAATATCGCCCTTTGAACCAAGATGAATTACAGATTATTAAAAACTACTTAGAAAACAGTTGCTAAAACAAAAAAGAGGCTGGGACAAAAGTCCTAGCCTCTCAATTGTCTTTGGATTGTCGAGCAAGACGCAATGGTTGAGTGGGCTCTACTACGCTGATTTCATCAGCTTTTACAGTCCTACTCAACTGTGCGGAGGTGGGACGACGAAATCGAATTCTAACGAATGACCGATTTCTGTCCCACTCTCTTTTTTTTTTAATTAATCCCCGAAAGTTGTGAGATAAACACGAGACAGAAAATTACAGAAAGCACAATCCCTACAATAGAGAGCATTATTTCTGTCGTATAGTCTAGTCCAGACTCTTTTTGATTTAAAATAGCCGAGCCCAAACCAAAAACACCAAAAATAATACTGATCAATGGAAATATAAAGGCAACTATGATAGATATGATACCCAAAACAAATGAGGCATTGTTCTTTTCTTGCAATTTCTAGAAACTCCTTAAAATTAATATCATTTTATTATGATACATCAAGCATCTTTAGCAACATTTTCCTTGATCTTAACTAGTCTTTACCTTTCCATCCCATGAATCCAAACCGTAGGACAAGATATAGATATCTTTATAGCCTTGTTTTTTCAAGAAGAGAGCCGCATTGGTCACACGGGACCCACGACTGTTCTCATAGAGCAAGACTGGTTTATCTTTGCGAAGAGCAGACAGACTCACTTTTAACTGGTTGGAAGGAATATTCCGAGCTCCCAAAATATGCTTAGCGTGGAACTCATTTGGATCACGCAAGTCCACTAATTGGCCTTTGCGGATCAATTCTTCAAACTCTGCATTGTCCACAATTTTTGCAGCACGACGGATACGGAAGTAATTGTAGCCCATCCAGCCAAACATCCCTAAAACAATCAACCATACTAAAATATTTGTTAAACTCACTTTTCTTTTTCCTCTTCTAAATAGCGTAATTCCTGTGCGTGTTCTCTACGTAAGACGGCTTCTGCTTCTAGATAATCCAATTTTTCCATCAGCCCAGCGTCATAGATCCTTTTCAATTCAATCTTCATTAATTCGATGTCGTAAAGTCGTTTTCCGACATAAATAATGATTCCAAATTTTTTCAGAAATTGTTGAACATCGTACAGGGTTTTCATGTGCTTATTCTATCAAATCTTTCAAGTATTTTCAAGATGGCCCCTATTTTATTTACAGGAAACATCTCATCCAAACAAAAATGAGCCTCCCAAGCAAGGAAGGCTCGTTTGTTTATTTTCAGATTACAAACCTGGTGCTTGACCTAATTCAGCAGCAATCATCCAGATATGTTTTTCCAATTCAGCTTTTGCACCAACAAAGATATCGTTGGTCACGTCATCTCCTTCAGCATCTGTGATATCCAAAGCTTTTTGATAAAGACTTACCAAGTAGCGGAAGATAGAAAGGACACGTCCCAAATTTTCTTCCATAGAGCGTTCGAATGAACCTTTTTCTTCTTGGATGTTGCTGTGTTCCAAGAACTCAACCATGCTAGCGTATGGGGCACCACCCAAGGTAATCAAGCGTTCACTCACTTCATCAAGAGTCGCATCCAAGCTTTCCATGTACTCATCCATTTTTGGATGCCATACGAGGAAACCACGGCCACGCATATACCAGTGCACTTGGTGCAAGGCAATATGAGCGACATAAAGATCTGCCACTACTTGGTTGAGAACTGCTTTTGTATCAGTTAAACTCTTGCTTACTTCACTGATTGTTGCAAATGTTGCTACGTCTTTTGCTGCTTCTTTTTTAATTGTTGTCATAACTAAATTCTCCTTTTTTAGAATTATTCTAATTTAGTTATATTATAATCCTTCTAATTAAGAAATGCAAGAGAAAATGCTTAAATAAGAAAAGTTAGAAAATTGTTTCAGTTCTAATCGTTATTCGTCATCTTTTTTACGAATTATATAAGTATGATCAACTTTTATTTTTTTACAGTCGGTTCCTGTATTGCCTCCTTTTTAGGTCTCGTCATCGACCGCTTTCCAGAAAGCTCCATCATTCGTCCAAGAAGCCATTGCGACCATTGCCAACAGACCTTGAGACCTCTGGACCTGATTCCTATCCTCTCACAAGTCCTCTTTCGATTCCGTTGTCGCTACTGCCAGAGTCCGCTTCCTTATTGGTATGCTCTCTTTGAAGTCTGGTCTGGCCTCCTTTTTTTGCTGTGCTATCAGGGCCTTCTTCCTATTTCTCATCTTTTCGTTCTACTTGGTAGTTGTGTTTTGGCCATCTATGATTTGCGCTCCATGGAGTATCCACTCCTCCTCTGGCTGGTGCTCCACGCTCTTTGCCTGTTTTTCACCAGCCCTACCCTCTTGATGGGAGTCTTTCTCTTCTTAGGAGTCCTGTCAGCTGTTTACTCCATCGGCATTGGCGCAGGGGACTTTCTCTTACTGGCTACTTTTTCTTTGACCCTCTCAGCTGTCCAAGTCCTCCTCGTCATGCAAGGGGCTTCTCTCATTGGTCTCCTTGTCTTCCTCTTAAAAAAAGAAAAAGACCGGATTCCTTTTGTTCCCTGTCTTTTTCTGAGTTATCAGGCTTTACTGTTTTTTACAATTTTTAGCAGATAAGCTTTCTTATTTTGTAGCTTTTGCTTCTAGATAATCGGCAATCGCAGCTACGTCCTTATCCCCACGTCCAGAAACATTGATAATAATAATCTTATCTTTGTCCAGTTGTGGAGCACGTTTAACAGCTTCTGCAATGGCATGTGAACTTTCAATAGCTGGGAGGATTCCCTCTGTCTTACTGAGAAGAAGAAGAGCTTGAACGGCTTCATCATCTGTCGCTGCCACATATTCGACACGACCAGAATCTTTAAAGAAGGCATGTTCCGGTCCAACCCCTGGGTAGTCCAAACCGGCAGAGATCGAGTAAACTGGTGCTACTTTTCCATCTTCACCAAAAACAGCATAGGTCTTCATCCCATCGACAACACCAACAGTCCCCTTGGTCATGGTTGCTGCGTGCTGGTCTGTATCCAAGCCATGTCCAGCAGCTTCAACACCGACCAATTTGACTTCCTCATCGCTCACATATTGGGAGAAGGCACCAATAGCATTGGATCCACCACCGACACAGGCAATAACATAGTCTGGCAAACGACCTTCTTTTTCTAAGATTTGGCGCTTCGATTCTTCACTGATGACTTTTTGGAATTCATGCACAATGGTTGGGTAAGGGTGAGGGCCAACAGCAGAACCTAAGACATAAAAAGCATCCAGATCCGCCATCCATGCTCCAAAAGCAGCATCAACGGCATCTTTCAAGGTCTTGGTTCCTGTTTCAACCGCATGAACGGTTGCCCCCATCATCTCCATGCGGAAGACATTGAGACGTTGACGCTCCACGTCTTCTGCCCCCATGTAGACATCACAGGCCATACCAAACTTAGCTGCCGCAGCTGCTGTAGCCACACCATGTTGACCGGCTCCTGTTTCAGCAATCACGCGGGTTTTGCCCATGCGCTTAGCCAAGAGGATTTGCCCCAAGACGTTATTCAATTTATGCGAACCTAGGTGATTCAGGTCTTCACGTTTCAAATAAATTTTCGCCCCACCTAAATGCTCTGTCAAACTTTCCGCAAAGTAGAGCGGTGTTTCGCGTCCAGAATAATCTTTCAAATAATGTTTGTATTCTGCGATAAATTCTGGGTCATTTTTGTACTGTTCAAAGGTTTTCTCTAATTGATCGAGCAAGTTTTGAATAGGTTCTGGTACGAAAGACCCACCAAATTGTCCGAAATAGCCTTTTGTTTCTGTCATGATTGTGTCCTCTTTTCTATATCTTCAATTCTGTTTATGATCTTTTTCTCTCTCTGGTCCTTTGAGCTGCAGTCTCACAGGGTCCTTTTGAGATACAAAAAACCTCACACAGAAAAATCTGTGTGAGGACGATTCGATACCGCGGTGCCACCTCAATTGTAGGAAAACATACTTTCTCCTACATCTCTGACCTGTCTAGCAACAGGCTGCACGATAAGGTGTGCTCACCGAATTTTTATTGTTTCAAATTCATCATCATAAACGCATCAGCCCATTTCAAGATCCACCACTGCTTGTTCACAATGACCACAAGCTCCCTGGAAGTGAGAAAAATCTCTACTTTTCTGATGTCTTGAAGCTATTATAGCTTCCTACCTATCGTTTGTCAACCCAAAATTTGAAATCGTCTTCAATCGTTCGGATTTTGGACCAAACTAAGATGGCTTGTCCTTACTCATAGAAGCTTGTAGCCATTTAAAACACAGATAGGCTAGGTAGCCTCCCAGGGTATTGGTCCACAGATCATCTATCTCAAATACCCGATTGAAATCAAACAAGAGGTCTAGGACAATCTGACTGAGCTCGATCCATAAACTCATCCCTAGACTAAAGCAAAGGACGCGTTTCCGAGTGCCTAGCCAAGGCCAGAGCCAAAGCAGCTGAAAGACCAAAGGGAATAAGAGAAAGATGTTGGCTATATTTTGTACAAACACCTTGATCAGCTGGACCAGGCTGGTCACTTGAGCTAGGTTGATGAGGGAATTAAAGGGAACCAGCAATACGACTACTCGCCCAAAATGTTGGATACCAGGTGTTTCCATTCCTGGTTCAGGCCGTTGGGGGAGAAAACACATGAGACAGAGCAAGACAAAATAGAAGAAACTGCCACCTAGTAGCAGTCGTCTTCCTTTATTTGTTAATTGACCTTGTTCTATCAGCCCGTTGTTACGGTTGAACTTGTTCAACAATGGCTTTCTCCCGGTCTCTCTTCATCGTATTGGAACGCAATTGGCCACAAGCAGCATCAATATCCGTACCATGCTCTTGACGAACCACGCAGTTGACTCCGTTTTTCTTCAAGGTGTCATAAAAGGCCATCACGCGCTCTCTTGGACTCCGACTATACTGATCATGCTCACTAACTGGGTTGTAAGGAATCAAGTTTACATAAGATAACTTCTTGATCTTTTTAAGGAGTTCTGCCAATTCTAAGGCTTGTTCGACACCATCATTGACTTCATTAAGCATGATGTACTCGAAGGTTACCCGGCGGTTGGTCGTTTCAATATAGTACTCAATAGCCGCAAATAATTTCTCGATTGGGAAAGCGCGGTTGATTTTCATGATGCTGGAACGCAAGTCATTATTTGGAGCATGAAGTGATACCGCCAAGTTGACCTGAACCCCTTCATTAGCAAAATCACGAATCTTATGAGCCAAGCCAGAAGTTGAAACGGTAATGTGGCGGGCACCGATGGCCAGTCCCTTGTCATCATTGACCGTACGGACAAAGCTCAAGACATTCTTGTAGTTATCAAACGGCTCACCAATGCCCATCACAACGATGTGGCTGACGCGTTCATCTTGACCACGCTCGTCAAAGTACTTTTGAACTAGCATGATTTGGGCAACGATTTCCCCACTGTTCAAGTCGCGTTGCTTCTTGATTAAACCAGATGCACAGAAGGTACAGCCGATGTTGCACCCTACCTGAGTGGTGACACAGACTGACAAGCCATAATGTTGGCGCATCAAAACTGTCTCGATCAACATGCCATCTGGCAATTCAAAAAGGTATTTGACAGTCCCATCTGCTGATTCTTGCACGATCCGTTGTTTCAAAGGATTGATCACGAACTGATCATTCAAGGTTTCGATCAAGCTCTTAGATAGGTTGGTCATTTCTTCAAATGACTGGACGCGTTTCCGATAGAGCCATTCCCATATTTGGGTTGCTCGGAATTTCTTTTCACCATGTTCTTCTGCCCACTCAATCAGTTCTTGTCGAGTCAGGCCATAAATTGAAGGTTTCATCTTATCTCTTTTCTCTCTTTACTTTTGACGGATGACAAAGTGGCGT
Source organism: Streptococcus ilei (assembly GCF_000479335.1). Taxonomy (NCBI): domain Bacteria; kingdom Bacillati; phylum Bacillota; class Bacilli; order Lactobacillales; family Streptococcaceae; genus Streptococcus; species Streptococcus ilei. The sequence continues at coordinate 27,684 of NC_022584.1, read as the reverse complement.
TCTTGCTCACCCTGTGCATCTTTTTTTCTAGACCGCTGACGGTTCTTTTTCTTTGGTTGAGAAGCCTTTTGTTTTTGCTCTTGTTCACGTTCCCGTGGCTGATTTTTGGAACGATTTCGGCGATTTTGACGACCGCCACGCTTAGCAGAACGGTTGCCCTCTTCCTGTTGTTTTGGAGAAGATTTCTTGTCAAAGGATGCTCGACGGGGTTCTGCATTTTCTAGGACAAAATAAGCACAGCCATAGCTACAGTATTCTAGTAAATAATCTTCTAGACGACTGATTTTCTCTGCATCTGTAACCGGACGATCGTCCTTATAGAAGCCACGCAGACGCAACTGTTCATTGCTCCAATCACCGACAATATAATCAAACTTGGTTAAAACCTCTGAAAAACGCTGACCAAAGACCGTCGCATCAAAGGCATCATTTTGGTTCTCAACCAGCTCAAATGTCAATTGTTCTGCTAGCACTTGATTGCCGACCAGACGAAATTCCGGTCCAGGATATTTATTATAATTAAATAATTCAGGGGATATTTCTTTGCGCATAGCCTTCCTTTATTCATACCTTTAGTTGTAACACTTTATTTTATCATAAATCCCTAGCTTTAGATAGAATTTCAACGGAAAAGAGAGATTCTGTAAAAAGTCTGACGATTTAATTTACCTCTTCTTCCTATCTCATCAGAAAAAATAGGCTTTTTCAAAGCTTACTCAAACGGAAAATAAAAAGAGACAAAGAGGGTGACCTTTGTCTCTAGGAATGTTCATCTCGTGATGTGAGGGGTAAATAAAGAGTGATTTTCGTATAGCTATTAGCCTTAGAATCAATCTCCATATGATAGCTAGCCCCAAACTGTAACCGCAAGCGTTGATCCACATTTTTCAAACCAACGCCTCCTAGTCGAAGAAGAGTTTGGTCTGTCGACTCAGACAAAGCAAAGCCTCGTCCATTATCGTAAATCGTCAGGACCACTTGTTCTTCTCTAATTTCCGAAGTGACTCGTATCACGCCCGGCCGATCCATCTCCTTGATGCCGTGATAGATGGCATTTTCCACTAAGGGTTGTAGGACCAGTTTAGGAAGCTGATAATCTCCCAACGTCCCCTCTTCTAAAATTTCATAATTCAACTTATCCCCATAGCGTTGTTTCTGAATGAAGAGATACTGGCGCACATGGTCTATTTCATCCTGAAGCCTAATTTGTTCTTGTCCTTGATTGAGAGCAAGTCGAAAATATTTGGCTAGGGACTTGGTCAGGTCAACCACCCGCTGACCATCATTAAACTCAGCCATCCAGACAATGGTATCCAAGGTGTTATAGAGGAAATGAGGATTAATTTGGGCTGCAAGAGCTCGCAGTTCATAGCGTCGTGCATTTTGTTCCTCTTCTTTAACCAATTGCATAAGGTTTTCAATTTGATCCAACATACGGTTGAAGGCTTGAGCAAGATCTACCAATTCAGGCGATCCTTTGGTAGTCGCCCGCAAGTGGGAATCACCAGCTCCTATTTTCAGAATGACGGCCTGTAAATCTTGTAGGGGTTTGATCCACAAGCGCAGAATGAACCAGATTCCCACCCAGCACATGATGAGGACGAGAGCTCCTAAACCTATAAAGGAATAGAGCATTTGCGACTGAAGCATCTGGAGACCTTCCAGAGAGGCCACTCCAATTAAGGTCCAATCACTCTCTGGTATAGCAATTTGATAGACAAAGTTCTGTCCCTTTTGGGCATAGCCATCCTTGACAGCAATATAGGGTTGCATGGCCTGCATTTCCTGACTAGAAGAATAGACTGTCTTTTTAGGATGGTAGACAAATTCATGCTTCTGATTGATGATGAAACTAAAGCCTTTTTTGCCCAGTTGGAGATGATCCAGATAAGCTTCTAGGCTCTGATAGCCAATATCTAGGCGCAAAACTCCTAGATTTTGACCAGAAGCATCCACCACTTCCTGGGTGATAGAAATCACCCACTTGTCCTTCTCTGAAGACAAAGATTCCTTCCGGGCTGGCGTCAAGACAGGAATGGCCCTCTTCTTGATAGCCTCCTGATACCAGCTTTCGTTCATCATATCCGATGAGGTCTGCATGCTAATTTGAGAATCCGTAGCAACAAGGCGTCCATCCTTAGTTACTAAGACAGCCGAAACCAGATCTGGGTCTGTCTCAATAATGGTTCGCATCAGACTTTGAACGGCTTCTGGGCTCTCCTCCTTGTCTTGAGCAAACTGACGAACGGTCTCTTCTTTACTGAGGATCGAGGTGGTCTGCTTCAATTTTTTCAGATAGGAGGTGATAAACTGACTACTCTGGTCGATACTATTGCGGGTTGTTCGCTCTGTCAGTTGGCCAATGGTTGCTGAGCTAGTTTGATAGTATAGACTACCGACTAAACCCAAGAGCAAGAGAATGAAGACAAATACATAGACAATCAGCTGAATCAGCAAAGGGTATCGTTTCATTCATACTCTCCTTTTTTGTATTGTCTTGGGGTTACACCGACTACTTGTTTAAAGCGTTGAGAAAAATAGTTCATATCTTCAAAGCCAACCTGATCTGCAATCTCATAAATCTTGAGATCGGTCGTCAAGAGTAAAAGTTTGGCCTTCTTCATCCGTTCTTGGATCAAGTATTCTTGAAAAGGGAGGCCCAATTTTTTCTTGATTAGGACACTCAGATAAGAGGGACTAAAACCCAGTTGAAGAGCCAAGTCCTTAAGGGTTAATTGGGAATCCGCTAAGCGGGAATGAATAGCCTCTTCCAACTCTGTCGAATGCCCCTGATCCACCAAGGTTTCAACCTGGGCTTTCTTTCCTTCCTCGTCTAGCTTGTTCTTGACTTTCTCCAGCATCTCTTCAATATCCGCTTTTGAAAAGGGCTTGAGGAGATAGTCATCTGCTCCGAGTCGAATGGCTTTCTGAGCAAACTCAAAATCATCATAGCCTGTTAGAAAGATGATATGGCAGGACGGAGCTTTCTCTCGGACCAGTTGGGCCAAATCTAAGCCATTCAACTGTGGCATATTAATATCAGTTAAGAGAAGATCAGCCGGTTGTACTTGAAATTTTTCCCAAGCTATTCGCCCATTCTCCGCTTGGTCAATGACCTTCATCCCAAACTGTTCATAATTCACTAGAGAAGTAAGTCCCTGCCGAACCAGCTCTTCGTCTTCTACAATCATGATTGAATACATGTGTTTCACCTACTTATCCTTGTTGTACTCATTATATCAAAGTAGGTCGCAAAAAGTCTCAGACATAGTCCAACAAATAGCCGTAGCCCTTTTCTGCCATCTCTGCTTTAGGAATGAATTTAATTGACAAACTATTGATACAGTAGCGAAGGCCACCTTTTTCCTTAGGTCCATCCGTAAAGACGTGGCCTAGATGGGAATTTCCTACTCGACTCCGAACCTCTGTCCGAGTCATATTGAAACTCTTATCTTCCTTGTAGGTTGCCACATCGGGACTGATCGGCCGGCTAAAACTTGGCCAACCACAACCGGAATCAAATTTATCTTTTGAGGAAAAGAGGGGCTCTCCTGTTACGACATCCACATAGATGCCCGCTTCAAACTTATCCCAATAGCGGTTAGAAAAAGCACGCTCTGTATCATTCTCTTGCGTCACTGCATATTCTTCGGGCGATAACTTCTTCTTGATCTCTTCATCATTTGGTTTTGGATAACGACTAGCGTCAATAACCGGATAAGAAGCTTGATTCACATCAATGTGACAATAGCCATTCGGGTGTTTCTGTAGATAGTCCTGATGGTAGTCTTCCGCCTTGATATAATTAGCAAGTTCTTCTTTTTCTACAGCCAAAGGCTTATCATATTTCTTTGCCACTTCTTCAAATACTTGGTTTATGGTTGGCAAATCTGCTTGATCGGTGTAATAAACTCCTGTCCGATATTGACTGCCCTGATCATTTCCCTGACGGTTTTTTGATGTTGGATCAATAATCCGGAAATAGTGTAGAAGCAGTTCTTTCAAGGAAACCTTCTTGACATTATAGGTGATGTGTACCGTTTCGGCATGCCCTGTTTGGTTGACCAGTTCATACTTGGTAGTATCCCCTTTTCCATTGGCATAACCTGATTCGGCATCAATGACGCCTGGAACACGGGAAAAATACTCTTCCACACCCCAGAAGCAGCCACCAGCTAGATAGATTTCTCGTTGGTCTTCTGGATTGACTTTTTCTTCCTTCTTTTTGTTTGCTACTGGTGTCTGACTCATGGACGCTTTTTTGATCTGCTCAGTCGTCGCATCTGATGTATCCAAGGCCATGGATCCTTTGATAAGGAAAAAGAGTCCAAAACAAAGCAGGCCCACTAAAAGAACGGAAATGAGTTTCCATTTTGTTTCCATTTTATGTCCTCCTTACTTCATTTCTTTTAGAGTCTGGACGATGTCTTCCTTACTCATATAGCCGATATGGGTCTTGGCGAGAGTTCCATCGCTCGCAATAAAGAGAGCAGATGGATAAGAGCGAATCCCGTACTCTTTGAGCAAGTCGCCCTTACTATCCATCAAGACTGGGAAATCTTTGTAGTCCAAAGCCTGGTACCAATTTTTAAAGTCATCGGCTGATTTTTCCCCATTAAATGTCGGAGCGACAACAGTTAGAACTACATAATCTTTCCCCTCCTCTGCCTTTGCTAAATCATTTGTGTCACCTAATGTTGAAAGACAGATTGAGCACCAGGAAGCCCAAAACTTGAGATAGACTTTCTTCCCTTTGTAATCTGATAAGCGGTAGGTCTTGCCGTCTACTCCTTGCAGGCTAAAATCCAGAACCTTCTTGCCAGCTTGCTCTGAATCTCCCGTTTTGGCTGTCTGCTTAGTCTCGCTTTTATTGGATGACTCCATCCCCTGGGCGGAGCAGGCCCCTAACAATCCAACACAGAAAAGTCCTGTCGCTATTAAGGCTATTTTTTTCATGTCTTCCTCCTCTCTAAATTGGGAGAAAGTCGCCCAAGCAGACGACCTCCTCTTCCTATTGTCCTTTATTGGTCTGATTTCATGTCAGATGAGTCACTCATGTCGTCCTTCATCTCTGAATCGCTCGATTTCATCTTATCTTCTTTCATGTCGTCTTTCATTTCAGAACTGCTGTCAGACATCATAGATGAATCTTTCATATCGTCTTTTTTCATTTTATCATCGGACATGGACGAATCCTTCATATCGTCCTTCTTCATCATACTACTATCGTCCGTTTTTTTCATATCTGAATCAGATTTTTTTCCAGAACAAGCTGCTAAAGTGACGATGCTAAGGGTAGCAATAGTAAGTGCAAGAATTTTTTTCATGATTTTTCTCCTTTAATCATTCAAGATTAGTGAAACAGGGATGCTAGGCTGTTGAGATTACCCAGCATGAGCAAGATGCCCATCAAGACGATGAGAGCACCACCGATTTTTTTCAAGGTCCCCATATGAGGCTTGAGTTTGGCAAAGCGTTGCAAGACCCAGCCTGAAGCCAGGGCCAAGAGTAGGAAGGGAAGAGCTAAGCCCAAGGTGTAAACCAGCATTAAGAGCGCTCCTTGTAGAGCACCATTTCCTCCAGAAGCCGCAATCGCTAAAACGGAGCTCAATACAGGTCCGACACAAGGAGTCCACCCAAAACTAAAGGTCACTCCAATTAGAAAGGCATTGAAGAATTCGTTGCGTTTTTCGTCCTTCTTCAGTTGGATACTCTTTTGCTTTTGCAGTTGATGAAGATTGATGAGGCCCATCTGATGGATTCCCAATAAGATGACAATCCCTCCTAGTAGGTAACGGAACCAGGGAGCATAAAGTACCTGACCCAGGGCACCCGCCCCATAACCTAGGATGAGAAATACGGTTGATAGACCAGCAATAAAACAGAGGGTCTTGACCAAACCATACCAAGAAATATCTCTTCCAAAAATACGCACCGTTTTCTCATGCTCAGAATCCAATAAGATCCCTACATAGACTGGCATCAACGGTAAAATACACGGAGAGAAAAAAGATAGAACCCCCGCTAAGAACACTGAAATGGAAAACAAACTAGTTTCAATCATTTCAACTACCTCCCTTACTTTCTGACACTAGTATAAAGAAAAAATCTCTCTAAAAATAGAGAGATTGATATGCAAAAACTTGAATTTGATTGGGAGATGGATATCCCTATCTACCAATATCGAGGCTGGGACAAAAATCCTAGCCTCGATATTGTCTTTGGATTGTCGAGTAAGACGCAGTGGTTGAGTGGGCTCTACTACGCTGATTTCATCAGCTTTTACAGCCCTACTCAACTGTGCGGAGGTGGGACGACGAAATCGAATTCTAACGAATGACCGATTTCTGTCCCACTCTCTTTTCGAGCAAGCTACTTTAATTCTTTTTCAAATAATCAATAGCATCCTGCAAGGTTTTGACAGGGACAATTTTCATCTTGGTCTTAATTTTTTTAGCTGTTTCTACCGCTTCGTCGTAGTTGCTCTTAGCATTAGGATTGTTCTTTTTAACTTCCTCTGTTACCGGATTATCAGGGGCAAAGAAGATTTCAGCCCCAGCCCGATCTGCCGCCACGACTTTCTTATCCACTCCACCTATATCTCCGACAGTCCCATCATGGTTAATGGTCCCTGTCCCTGCGATATGGCGTCCCTGACGAAGGTCTGGATCCGCTACCTGGGTATAGATGGACAAACTAAACATCATCCCGGCACTTGGGCCACCGATGCCAGCTGTCGCAAACTCAATTGGCACGTCACTCTTCACCTCTGTCCGGTCAATCAAGCTAATCCCAATTCCATTCTTACCATTGACCAACTTAATAATCTTTCCTTCAGCTGTCTTGGTCTGGCCATCTTCTGTGTAGGTCACTGTGACCTTGTCCCCAATTTTTTGGGAACCAACATACTCGATGAGTTCTTTTGAGCTCTTGAAGGTTTTGTCATTCACAGCCGTAACCGTGTCTGCAATATTTAGAACGCCCTTGAAAGTAGAGTCTTCTGCTACTTGCATGACATAAACACCTAAGAATTCCATCTCTGTCTCTTTACCAGCAGTTTTTAATCCTTGGTATTTGGCAGTATTTTGAGAGGTTTCCATATAAAATTGATTAATCCGGAAAAATTCCTCACTGGAACTGCCACCAGTCATTTCTTGTTCAGAGTGGATATCTGTAAAAGGAGTCACCCAGGCATAGACTATATCCGAGAAGGTCGCTTGCTTGACGGCAACAGTGACAAAATCATACGAACCAGATGCTTCATCATTTTTCTGGTTGACGCGCATCACTTGGCGAATATCTTCTGAACTCCCGGGCATTTCCAGATAATAGGGCAGGGGAACAAAGAAAGCTAGCAAGGCCAGAATCAGAAGCAAAGTCCCAATAATCGGCCAGCGATAGGTTCTCCACACACTATCTTTTTTGCGTACAGGTTCAAATGGGCTTTCTGGTAACTGATCCCTTTGTTTCTCAAATTCATTCATTCCTTTTATTTCATCTCCTTTATAACACTCTCTGGGACATAGGCACTGACATCTTGCTGGAAGGTCAGCAACTCGCGAATTCTCGTCGAGCTCAAGGCCTGGTACTGGGGTTGGGTACAGAGATAGATGGTCTCAAGCTCTGGAGCCAGCTGGTGATTGAAGTAGTCCATGTTGCTTTCATAGAGGAAGTCTTGGCTATTTCGCAGGCCTCGAACCAAGCTCGTCACTCCATACCGTCTAGCCACTTCTACTGCCAACTCTGCCTCTGAGATGATGACTCTTACATTGGACAAATGAGCTACTGCCTCTGTCACCATGGCCTCTCTTTGCTCAATGGTAAAATAGCCCTTCTTCTCATGATTAAAGAAGATGCCTACATACAAGCAATCAAACAAGCGACTAGCTCGCTCTATCAAATCCAAGTGTCCCAAGGTCATTGGGTCAAATGAACCTGTAAATAACCCTATTTTATCTGACATAAACCGTTACCTTACTAATTCCGTAGATTTTTTCTTTCCAGATTCCTAGACAAGCAATCTCCTCAGGCAAGTCTACTGCCTTGTCCGTCTCACAGACGACCATGACCTCTTCTCCCAGCAAGTCTCGTTCAGCCAAGGTTTCAATATCGGCTACGATCTGCTCCTTGGCATAGGGAGGATCTAAGAAAACAAGGTCAAAGGTCCCCTGCAATTGACTGAGTGCTTGGTGAGCCTCCATCTTCAGCAATTGAAATTTGTGGCTTTCCTTGGTCATTTGGATATTGCTGGCAATGATCCCTTGGGCTCTGCGGTCTTTCTCGACCAAGACAGCCTGCTCCATCCCCCGAGATATCGCTTCGATGGACAAGCCACCTGAGCCAGCATATAGATCCAAGACCCGCCCCCCATCAAAATAAGGACCGATCATATTAAACATAGCCCCTCTCACCTTATCTGAAGTGGGCCTCGTTGTCTTTCCTTCGAGCGTCTTAAGAGGACGCCCTCCATAGGTACCTGATACAATCTTCATAGAGATTATTATATCAAAATTTGGATAAAAGATACAAAAACACCCACCCTCTCCAATCTGAGAGTTACTCAACCACATCCCTTTCACTGCTAAAGAAAAATCCTCTCACTTTTCTCTTGAAGTCCGAATTTATTTTTGCTATACTATATGTAACTTTTAAAACGTTACATAGGAGAATGCAGATGTTTGATGCAAAAAAATTAAAAGACCGGCGACTGGAGCTGGGCCTAACCCAAGCCCAGGTCTACGAATCCTTAGAGATTAGTCGCAAGACCTACTCTAGTTGGGAGAATGGCTTAGCAGAGCCACACGATAAAAATCTCAGGAGGTTGGCCAAGCGCCTCTCCGTTAAAGAGGACTACTTTGTCGACAAGAGCTCAGCGCTTTTCACCTACCCTTTATTAACCCCACCCCATCAGAAAAAGGTCGATCTCTTGGCTAGCCAACTCTTAGCAGAGCAAGAAAAGGTGGTCTCTTTGGTCCCTTACCGTGTCCTCTCTATCGACTTGGCAGCTGGACATGGTCATACCTTTTATGACAATGAGACCGACTACGAGACCGTTTATTTTGACCAAGAGATCCAACACGACTTTGCCTCTTGGGTCTCTGGAGATTCTATGGAACCAAGCTATCCAAACGGTTCCGTTGCCTTGATGAAACAGACAGGATTTGACTATGATGGAGCGGTCTACGCCCTTATGTGGAACGGGAAGACCTATATCAAAAAAGTCTATCGGGAAGAGGAGAGCCTCCGCCTAGAGTCTATCAACCCAGCCTATGATGACCTCTTTGCTCCCTACGAAGATGAACCAAAAATTGTCGGTATCGTGGTCGGCCACTTCCTCCCTCTGGAGGTCTAGACATGCTTTTTGATTATTCACGTGAGCCAAGGTCTGATATTGCTTTTGTGGATATGAAAAGTTTCTATGCCAGTTGTGAATGCGTCCGCCTCGGCCTCAATCCCTTGACGACTTCTCTTTGTGTCATGAGTCGGAGCGACAATTCTGCTGGCCTCATCTTAGCCAGTTCCCCCGTTTTTAAGCAGGTCTTTGGAAAGAAAAATGTCGGGCGTAGCTACGATCTGCCCTTTGATCTCAAGACTAGGAAATTCAATTACTACCTGGCCCGTAAGCAAGGTCTACCTACAGATCCAGCCTTTGTCCACTATATCGAAAGTTGGGCCAAGCGCACCTTTATCGTGCCCCCTCGCATGAATGCCTATATCCATGTCAACATGGAAATCCAGCAAGTCTTTCAAGAATTTGCTGCTCCAGATGATATCTACCCCTATTCTATCGATGAGGGATTTATCGATTTGACCAGCTCTCTCAACTACTTTATTCCTGATCCTCAGCTAGACCGACGCTCCAAGCTAGATCTCCTTTCTGCTCGGATCCAAAAGCGCATTTGGCAGCAAACTGGGATCTATGCTACTGTCGGGATGAGCAATGCCAATCCGCTCCTGGCCAAACTGGCTCTAGACAACGAAGCCAAGCACCAGAAAACCATGCGAGCTAACTGGTCTTACGAAGACGTCCCCAGTCGAGTCTGGCAGATAAAAAAACTAACTGATTTCTGGGGGATTGGCCATCGAACAGAAAAACGCCTGAACAGGCTCGGCATTCACTCCATCTATGAGCTGGCCCAGGCCAATCCAGACCAGCTCAAAAAAGAATTTGGAATCATGGGCGTCCAGCTCTGGTTTCATACCCATGGGATTGACGAAAGCAATGTCCATCGCCCCTATCGACCAAAGTCTCACGGTCTAGGAAATTCGCAAATCCTTCCCCGTGACTACCACCGCCAAAGCGATATTGAATTGGTCTTTCGGGAGATGGCCGAGCAGGTTGCTATCCGCTTGCGTCGGGAAAAGAAAAAAACCCAATTGGTCTCCATCCACGCCAGCTACTCCAAACAGGAACAGCTCCCTTCCATCCACTGCCAGCGAAAGATTGAACCGACCAACTCTACCGCTCAATTAGCTAATGAAGTCATCCAGCTCTTTCGTTCCCACTACCAGGGAGGAGCTATCCGGCAGATTGGAGTCTTTTATGGGAAGCTCGTAGAGGAGAGATTCCAGCTGATCTCCTTATTTGATGACCCTGAGCAAACCCAAAAAGAAGAGGCCCTCCAAGAGACCATTGACCACATCCGTGACCGCTTTGGCTTTGCTTCTCTACAGAAGGGATCTGCCCTATTAGAAAATTCACGCGCTCTGGCTCGAAGCAAGCTGACCGGAGGCCACTCTGCAGGAGGTTTAGATGGCTTAGCATGATTGATCGTTCTTATCTCCCCTATCAGTCGGCACGTGACTTCCAAGATCGGGGCATGGCTAAGTGGGCTGGCTTCTTCCTCTCTGAACATTCGACGGCCTTACAAACAAACCACCTCTCCCTAGAAGAGCTTCGCCTCCTCTCAAGTGAAGACATCCGTTGCCTTCTCGAGCAGGCTTATCAGCAAAAGACTCCCCTCTCCCTCTCTACCCTCCAGGACGATCAAATCGCCGTCTACTACGGCCAGGTCTATGCCTTAAGCCCTACCGAAGTCCTCATTAAAAATGGCCAGCACTACCACTCTCTCCTTCTTTCGACTATTTTTTCTATTGAACCAGGAGATTCTAGCTATGAAACCAGCACTGAATAAACACGAACTCCAATTCGATTATTTTTCAGACAATTACCAGCAGTTCGAGCATGATTTTTACCGCTTGGCAACGACTGCGACCCCTTTGGTCTTTTTAGAAGATGACCTGCTGAGATCCATGTCAACGGGCCAGCGCAACTATTTCAGACTCCACCATACCCAGAGTCGCGACCATCGTGACCACTACTTTCACTTTCGCGTCTCTACCCATCCCCAATCCCCACTGACACGGATTTATACCTACCTAGGCCACAGCCTGACCACAGAATACAAAGCAACCTCCTAGAAAACTAGGAGGTTCTTTTATCATGTTGATGAAGAGGTTTTCGCAACCCAACCAATCGCGTCTACAGGAGGATTGTCCACATCAATCCAGATGAAGTCAATGCCGATTTCACCGTTTTTGAATTTGGGTTTATTCTTTAATTGCTTCTTCCAAACTATTTCTGATACAATGAAAGAGGAGGAAAATCATGTCAAAAAAAATCATTCACGTTGTTGCAGCTGCCATTGAAAAAGACGGAAAAATCTTTTGTGCTCAAAGACCCGAAGGAAAAAGCTTGGGAGGTTTTTGGGAATTCCCTGGTGGAAAATTAGAGGCAGGAGAATCCCCTGAACAAGCGCTCGTTCGTGAGATTAGGGAAGAATTAAATTCTGAAATTGAAATTATCTCCTATATCAACGAAGCCTCCTACGACTATGACTTTGGAACCGTCGTAATGAAAACCTATCACGCCAAGCTTGTCTCAGGAAATCTAGAGTTATTAGAACACCAAAATTCCACTTGGCTAGCTCCACATGAATTAAAAACCATTAACTGGGCACCTGTGGATCGTCCAGCTGTAGAATTATTAACAAAAAAATAAGAGGTATACCTCTTATTTTTTTGTTAAATAATCATAAAGTGTTGTAGGAACTTGTGCTCAAAGACCCGAAGGAAAAAGCTTGGGAGGTTTTTGGGAATTCCCTGGTGGAAAATTAGAGGCAGGAGAATCCCCTGAACAAGCGCTCGTTCGTGAGATTAGGGAAGAATTAAATTCTGAAATTGAAATTATCTCCTATATCAACGAAGCCTCCTACGACTATGACTTTGGAACCGTCGTAATGAAAACCTATCACGCCAAGCTTGTCTCAGGAAATCTAGAGTTATTAGAACACCAAAATTCCACTTGGCTAGCTCCACATGAATTAAAAACCATTAACTGGGCACCTGTGGATCGTCCAGCTGTAGAATTATTAACAAAAAAATAAGAGGTATACCTCTTATTTTTTTGTTAAATAATCATAAAGTGTTGTAGGAACTTCATTGATCAATTCAAAATTCATGGTCACTACAGGGGTTTTACCATCTGGCATTATAGTTTCAAGAGCACTATTCTCAATATAATGAACCGGTCCAAGATAATAGAAATCACTTCCTTCACCATCTTCTTTTTTTACAAACAGGTGAAGGGTCAATCCAGTATCATTAGACTGCATAATCTCAGCTACCTCTTTTGAATTGAAACTCCTGTTGCTTCTAGAATACCAGTGAAAGACTTTGTTTGATAAAAAACCATCTTGATACTGAGTTGTTTCAGTGATATCATCCTCTTTGTGATAAGTGACAAAAATCGGACAAGTGCCATGTTTAACCTTATAGCCATAAACAGTAGAGCTCTCATCCTTATCCCAATTGAGTAGTCTCACAGCGTCTTTACGAGAATACTTCTCCCCGATCGTCAAAGGATTCTGTGGATACTTTTCAGAACGATAAAGACCCGTCTGAATGATATCTAATATAAAATCTTTATACTCCTCTGTCAGAAATTGAGCAAAATATGGTGAAAGTTGATAACTATTATTCTTGATAGCCAAAGCTGATACACCATACTTTTCCTGATCTCTTTTAACAAAAAAGCTATAGGTCAAGAAATTCTCAATAGACTTCAACAACTCATTAGAGGCTTCTAGCTTTTCTTCTTTTAGGAATTTTTCCAAATCAGAACGCGAAATCTTTTCTTTCTCCAGCAAGATTTTTAAAAGATAAAGATCTGCTTTCCTCTTTCCATTTGATAACTCTTTACAAAGAAAAGTTAGAAATCCATTTAGCTCAGGAATTTTAACAAAAGAATCATCCTTGTCAAAAGAATCGATAACTTCTCCATAATGATTAAAGCTATCAAAAAAGATGTATGGATCCAAAGTATCTAATTTCCAAAAATCACTTAATTTTGGAATACGACCTAGCCGGTTCTTCGTCTCCATATAAGCTTCTTTCAACAAAACTTTATTCGATAAATTAGTATTAGTGATGGACTTAAAGATTTGTTCCTTAGCTACTTCTTCAAAATTGATGGTCGTCAATCCTTTTAGAATATTTGGTTCTCGAAGCTCTCGACGATAATTATCTTTATTCATCGATTTATCACCAAACAAAGCAATAGGAATTAGATAGTTATTCTTATAATTTCCGATAAAATCGATAATGGTCACATATTCTTTACTCTCATGCTTCCGTAGCCCTCGACCTAACTGTTGTACGAAAACAATGCTCGATTGAGTATTCCGCAACATCACAACCTGATTGACCGATGGAATATCAATTCCTTCGTTAAAGATATCTACTGTTAGAATGTAGTCTAGCTCTCCCTTTTCTAGTTGGGCAACAACTTCATTCCGGGTCTCCATGTTATCTTCACCTGTTAAGGCTCGACAACGTTTCCCCTTTTGGTTTAGTTTGGATGCTAATTCATGGGCTTCTTGCTTGGAAGAACAGAACATCAAGCCCTTCACCGTATCTCCACTAACTCCATAAAAATCAATCTTTTTTATAATATGCTTCACGCGCTCTTCAGATGTTAAGTTCGCAATCGTAGTCTTCTCATTGATTAACTGTCCTTCAACTTCGATGTCCTTCACTCCAAAATAAATGAAGGGACAAAGCATATCATTATCAAGGGCATTTTGTAGACGAATCTCATAAGCGATATTGTAGTCAAACAATTCGTAAATATTTTGACCATCTGTCCGCTCTGGAGTAGCCGTCATCCCTAAAAAGAATTCTGGTTGAAAATGCGCCATCACTTTTTTATAAGAATCTGCACCAGCCTTATGAACCTCATCAATCAGAATATAGTCAAAATAGTCTCTTGAAAATAGGCCTAAATGCTGTTCCCGTGATAGAGTTTGAATAGTGGCAAAGACATATTTTTTGCCCGTCAAATCAGCTCCAGAGTGATAAATAAGACCTTCTGCATCAGAAAACTGCAAGACTTTTTGAAAATCCTTTAACGACTTCTGTAAAATCTGCTCTCGGTGAACAATGAAAAGCATTCTTTCTGGTTTAAACTGTTGAACATCAAAAGCTGATAGAAAAGTTTTCCCTGTCCCAGTTGCACTGATGACCAAAGCCTTCTTTTTTCCAGAATCACGAATCGCCTGCAAGCCTTTTAAGGCATCCTTTTGCATTTCATTAGGACTAATCGTTTCACTCTGATATTGAGCCGTCTTCTCTTCGCGAATCTGATCCACTCGAATAACATTCTGACGTTTACGCGCATAAGAAGCAATCTTGTCATCTGTCAAAAGATCAGACTTCTCCCAAATCTTGTCAAATTCAGCTTTAGTAGCTCGAATAAGTTCTCCATTATGGGTAGATGTCAATTTAATATTCCACTCATAATTGATCTTGAGAGCATTGTGGGTCAGATTCGAACTACCCGAAATCAATACCTGCCTTCCCTCATGTTCAAAGAGATAAAATTTGGCGTGCATCTGCAAACTCTCAGGGGTCAAACGAACTTCTACATTCTCTAACTTGAGTAGTTCTTGCATAGCCACTGGATCATTAAAATCAAGATAAGGAGAAATCAGAATTTTACCTTTGATTCCTTTATCCATCAAATCAGACAATTGCGACTTAATCAAGGAAATCCCAGACTGTGTAATAAAGGCCACTGATATGTAAAAGGCCTTACACTTGCTCAACTCCTCTTGTAAATCCGTTAAAACATATCGCTTCATCTCATGATCGTTGATCAAAATCTGTGGTGAATACCCACCCTCTTGATACTGGATATTATCCACAAAACCATATTTTAATGATTTAATAAGAGTGTCTTGAAATAAAGTTACGCCTTCTGGCATAGATTGTCTCTTTTCTACCGTTATTTAATAGTTTCATTATACCAAAAAAACACGGCATTCCGCCGTGTTTCTGTGTTTATCCCACCAACTTCTTCATCTCATCAATACGTGCTACGGTCGCGTCGTATTTTGCTTGGTAGTCGGCTTGTTTGTCGCGTTCTTTTTGGACGACTTCTGGTTTGGCATTGGCTACGAAGCGTTCGTTAGAGAGCTTCTTGCCGACCATATCCAGTTCTTTTTGCCATTTAGCGAGTTCCTTGTCGAGGCGAGCCAGTTCTTCTTCGACGTTGAGGAGGTCTGCCAGTGGCAAGTAGATTTCTGCTCCTGTGATGACGCTTGACATTGCGAGTTCAGGTGCAGGGATGGTTGATGCGATTTCCAAGTGTTCTGGATTTGTAAAGCGTTTGATGTAGTTGACATTGCTGTTAAAGAAGGCTTCCAAGTCGCTATCGCTAGTCTTAACAAGAATGGTGATAGGCTTGCTTGGAGCAACGTTTACTTCTGCACGCGCATTACGAACAGCACGGATCAAGTCTTTGAGGCTTTCGACACCTGTATGAGCCGCCAGGTCTTCAAAGGCTGGGTTGACAGTTGGGTATTCCGCTGTGACGATAGAGCCTTCTGAGATTTGTCCAAAGATTTCCTCTGTCACGAATGGCATGATTGGGTGAAGGAGACGAAGGATCTTGTCCAAAGTGTAAAGGAGAACGGAACGTGTGATGACTTTCTCTTCTTCGTTATCGCTATAAAGGACTTCCTTGGTCAACTCAACGTACCAGTCCGCAAACTCATCCCAGATGAAGTTGTAGAGAATGTGTCCAGCGACACCAAACTCAAACTTGTCAAAGTTGGCCGTTGCTTTTCCGATGGTTTCATTGAGGTTGTGGAGAATCCAGCGGTCTGTGACATTTCCAGCTTCCTTGTTGACCACTTTTTCGACATTGGCAGTTGCTTGCTCAAGGGTCAAACCTTCATTGTTCATGAGGATGTAGCGAGAGATGTTCCAAATTTTGTTAATGAAGTTCCAAGAAGCATCCATTTTCTCGTAAGAGAAGCGCACGTCTTGCCCTGGTGCAGAACCGTTTGAAAGGAACCAACGAAGGGCATCGGCACCGTATTTCTCGATCACATCCATTGGGTCAATCCCGTTTCCGAGTGATTTAGACATCTTGCGTCCTTGCTCGTCACGAATGAGACCGTGGATCAGAACGTTTTGGAATGGCTGACGGCCCGTGAATTCCAAAGATTGGAAGATCATACGAGACACCCAGAAGAAGATGATATCGTAACCTGTAACCAAGGTTGAAGTTGGGAAATAGCGCTTGAAGTCTTCTGAGTCCACATCCGGCCAGCCCATAGTAGAGAATGGCCAAAGGGCAGAACTGAACCACGTATCCAAGACGTCTTCGTCCTGAGTCCATCCGTCACCTTCTGGAGCTTCTTCGCCGACGTACATTTCACCCTCAGCATTGTACCAAGCAGGGATTTGGTGACCCCACCAGAGCTGACGAGAGATAACCCAGTCGTGGACATTTTCCATCCATTGGAGGAAGGTATCGTTGAAACGAGGTGGGTAGAATTCTACCTTGTCCTCTGTGTCTTGGTTGGCAATAGCGTTCTTAGCCAATTGGTCCATCTTGACGAACCATTGCGTAGACAAGCGTGGCTCAACCACAACCCCTGTACGCTCTGAGTGACCAACACTGTGGACACGTTTTTCGATTTTAACAAGGGCACCGATTTCTTCCAACTTGGCAATGACTGCCTTACGAGCTTCAAAACGGTCCATGCCTGCAAATTCGAAGGCCAAGTCATTCATGGTTCCGTCGTCGTTCATGACGTTGACTTGTGGCAAGTTGTGGCGCTGACCAACCAAGAAGTCGTTTGGATCGTGGGCAGGTGTGATTTTCACGACACCTGTACCAAACTCAGGATCAGCGTGCTCATCCCCAACGATTGGAATTAATTTATTAGCGATTGGAAGAACGACGTGTTTACCGATCAAGTCCTTGTAGCGTGGGTCTTCTGGATTGACTGCAACGGCAACGTCCCCAAACATGGTCTCAGGACGAGTTGTCGCTACTTCAAGGGCGCGTGAACCGTCTTCCAGCATGTAGTTCATGTGGTAGAAGGCACCTTCGACATCCTTGTGGATCACCTCGATATCAGAAAGAGCTGTGCGAGCTGCTGGGTCCCAGTTGATGATAAATTCACCACGATAGATCCAGCCTTTCTTGTAAAGATCCACGAAGACCTTGCGAACTGCTTTTGACAAACCTTCGTCAAGAGTGAAACGCTCACGAGAGTAGTCTACAGAGAGCCCCATCTTGCCCCATTGTTCCTTGATAGTAGTGGCATATTCGTCTTTCCATTCCCAGACTTTCTCAAGGAATTTTTCACGCCCCAGGTCGTAACGACTGATACCCTCACCACGCAAGCGCTCCTCAACCTTAGCTTGAGTCGCAATCCCCGCGTGGTCCATCCCTGGAAGCCAAAGGGTATCGAAACCTTGCATGCGTTTTTGACGGATGATGATATCTTGCAAAGTCGTATCCCAAGCATGACCAAGGTGAAGTTTACCAGTTACGTTTGGTGGTGGAATCACGATCGAATAAGGCTTCGCCTTTTGATCGCCTGAAGGCTTGAAAACATCTTCGTCAAGCCATTTTTGGTAACGACCAGCCTCAACCTCGGCTGGATTGTATTTCGGTGAAAGTTCTTTAGACATGTGTGTTCTCCTTTAATTTTTTGATTTTATTTATATATGATTGTGCATTACTATCTATTCTACTAAAAGTTGTTATATAGGAATAAAACCATAAAATTAGAATAATAAGTGCGACTACCATTTGCATTCCGAATGATAAAAATAGTTCTATTTTCCAAAATATAACCCTAGAAATAATGGAAATCATAGGGAATGTGTAGAACACATTAAATAGTACCTTTATCGTTTTATCACTGGGATTGTCAACCAAGTTAAATATGTATATCATTATTTCAGATATCGCAATGAACATAATTCCAATTAGATAAAGAAAGCCCGCTATTTCATTAGTATCTATTGATACAGCAAGATATATTGCTACTATAATAGGTATAACTTTACATAGTAATGAAAAAAACAATGTGATATTCCAATTTACCTTTTTCTGAACTATAGACTCTTCATATTCTAGTAACAATCTCAAATATTTACGTAACAATTTATTAGAATTTAAGGAATAGTTAAAAGTATTTATTAACTGCCAAATATGTGCATCCTTCAAATAATATTGCTTTCCTATCTTATCTATTTCCTTTTGAGTCTTATCAAGTAAACTTGTATCTTCTGGAGATAAAAACATTCTAAGTTTTTCAATTGCTTGTTCAGTTCTTTTTATTTCATAGGATGCCAACTCATTTGAAATACCGATTATCTCTTTTCTCCTATTCTGATAGTTTTCTACTTCAAATTCAACTAAATTATTTTTACTGTTTGACAAAAAAGATAAAAAGCCACTTAAAAATGTTCCTATACCAAAAGCAGCGATTAATTTTAGTATCTCGTCCACTTTAAACTCCTTATATATTTCTTGTTTTTTAAATTGTTAAAAATATGAACTTATAAACAGATGATATTTTCTATAAACTTCCCTGCAAGCATCTTACTGAACTGTTCGAAATCCTCGAACAGTTCAACTAACAACGTTTCCCTCCCGCTCACTCTTCAGCAAGCCATACCTCAAATCATCACAACGATTGCCTTGAGCATCTTTGCGGTCTCGGATACGAGCTTCAAGAGTGAAACCAAGCTTCTCAGCAACTCGTTGACTTTGGACATTGTAGCCAAAGCAAGACAATTCTATCTTGTGTAGGTTTAGTTCTTTAAAAGCTAAGTCAATCAAGGCACTCGCTGCTTCTGGAACATATCCTCGACCCCAATAGTCTGGGTGCAAGGTATAGCCAATCTCCAGCACATCGTCTGCGTGGCGATGGTTGAAATCAACAGAGCCGATGAGCTTATCCGTCCCTTTGACCACAATTCCGTAACCCGCTGGGAGATTATCTTTTTGATTGCGCTCGGGAAGGATATGTTCTAGGTAATAAATCTCATCTTCCAAGGTCTTGACGGCTGGAAAGCCTGCTGGATAGGAAACTTCTGGCAGACTAGCGTAGGCATGGATATCCTCAGCATCCGCCACTGTACGGACTCGCAGGACCAGACGTTCCGTCTCGATTCGTTCAGGTAGTTCTGCTCTGGTCATCTTTTTTCTCGCTTTCTTGATAAAGCTTCCCATGGGGTCGACTCGGTCATCTAAATAACGGTAAACACGCTGATGACCATCCCCCATAAAGCAAGTCGGGGCAAAACGGTCATTTTTAAAATGTCCTTTATCGTCCAAGAGTTCTGGATCAGCTAGTCGGTCTAGAATCTTAGCAAAGATATGGCAGATGCCATCTTCCTCGACGATCCGATCTACCTGACAGTCCAATACGACTGGACAAGCCTCTAAAATCGGTGCCTGGGTCCGTTTAGAAATTTCATAGTCTAATCCTAAGTGTTCCAATTTTTCCCGATGGCTGATAAAACCAGCCTGCTCCATCTCCAGCATGAAACTTTCACCAGGAATGTTCACAGTAAACTGTTGATAATGCTTAATCTGGTCAGCCGCATTTTCCTCAGCACCAACACCGATGACCAACCAATCTCCCAGACTATAAGAGGAACTGCAGGTCGTGATGTTGTGCCCAAAGTTCTGATCCTGATAGCCCAAGATGAAGATAGGAAAACCATAGTAGAGCTTACTTGTTTTAAAAGATTGTTTCATAACAACCTCCTTTGGCTAGGGGAATAAAAGAAAAAACGTCCCTGCCATCAATCTGACAGGGACGAATGTGTTTATCCGCGGTACCACCCAATTTCGGGCCCTTGCCCGCAACTTTGTTTATTTCATTTTCATCCATTAGCAACTAGTTTTGACACATTTGTGGACTTCTCAGCACCGCCACTTTCTGTAAAATGTGGAATTCAAAACACCTCTAACAGGTTCATTTTATCAAGTTTTCCCGGAAATAGCAAGAAATCACAAAAGCGATTATTTAAACTTGACACCAAGTTCTTGCAATTTTTTGATGGTTGCTGGGCCGATTCCTTTAAGGGCCAACAACTCTTTCTCTGTCCAGTTTGCGAAGTCCGCAACAGAGCGAATACCTTCATCATAGAATGTTTGCGCACGATCAAGGGCTACACCTTCCAAGCTTGCAGCAAATTCTTCTACTGAAGAAGCTACTTGTTTCACTTCTTTCGCTGCTGCTTTTGCTGCTTTCTCAACCTTTTTAGGTGCCTCTTTAACAGCTGCTCCTACAGTTGCGACAGCTTTTTTCAAAAGATGTCTATTTTGATGTTTGTATTGTTTCGCACGGTTAACGTTCTTCTTTGCCATTTTTCCTCCTACGTATCCAGTGATCAATCCCTAAGGCAACAAGGTTTCATCACCAATATTACTTTCAATAATTCGTTGATGTCTGTTCAACTTTTTTATTGTAACACAATCCCTCGAAAAATCAAGTCATTGCACTATTTTCAGCCAAATCCAGCTAGTCAAAATCCTTTACAGAGAGCCTTTAATAGGTTCTCTCTCCAAACAAGCCATCTGGAAGATCGTGAAAACCTTTCCCTTCGTGGTAGTTAGCAAACTTCCCTTGAAGGAATTGATAAGCATCCAAGCGACTCTCATAGCGGATCATAGCTTCCTTGGCCCGCTCGTCCTGATCCTCTTCATAGACCTTCTTGCTTTCTGTCAGGGCCATTTCATTGATCATGACCTGGGTCTTGATCCAAGCCTCAAATTCTTTCATAAATTCTTTTTCGTAGCTCATTCTTACTCCAATCCTCTATAAAATTCACTATCGATCTCCCGATAGGGTTGGATATCCTGGACATATTCCAAGACACCTTGAAATTCTCCCGCTTCATCGCGCACTGCTGCATAGGTAACATGGACAAATTTCCTACGTGATTCTGATTTGAACCACATTTCGTACTTGTCTTTTTTCCCTTCTCGAAGCCCCTGCATGATTGTTTTGACCTTCTCCAAGTATTTTGGCGGGTGACACAGTTCGACATTGCGTCCTACCTGCGACGGTGTCCGTTTGAAAATCATCTCCTCAAAAGGCGCTGCATCATTGTAATATTGGAAAATATCATCCTTATTAACAAAGGTGATCTCCATCGGTAGATGGTTTAAGATCAAGTTAGCCTGCTCCACAGAGAGGAAGCCATGGCCAAAAGCCTGTGGTTGCTGGCGATCGAAGCTTTCTTCTTTTTTCTTAGGCCTGAAGGTAATGGTCAGTTGTCCCTCAGGAGTCTCAATGACCTGTCGCTGCTCGCTTCCATTTGAAGAAGGAAGGACTTCACCTGAACCTTCGGTCTCAATTGCTCCTTCTTCCTTAAAGTCCACACGTTTCGGCACCCATTTCTCACTCGGAATGATGATGGCATAACCATAAGCATCACTTTCTTCCGCGATAGAGAGCCAATCGTCTTGGCTAAAGGCCTCTAATAAAATCATCAAGAGGATGGACTCTTCCTTGAAGATCATAGCCTCAAACTCTTGCGCAAAGGCTTCAAAGCGTTCCTTGACTTCTGAGATAGGAGAATCAGGCAGCCCTTTAGCCGCATCTAGGGCTTTTGCAAAGAGTTCTCGAATCTGGTCATCTACTCCCCACATGACTTTGGGAGGGGAATCATGCCCATAGCGCTCCATAATGGGAAACATCAACTCTTCCTTCCGGCGGTAATGGCGATCAAATTGACCCACCAAGCCCAACTGACGCAACAAACCTTTGTGAATTTCCTGGATCATCTCAGGATCCTCTGTCGTCTCATAATTATCCAGCAAACGACGGACCCGCATCATAGCCGCCCGAAGGGCCAGGTTCTCCTGTTTAAAGATCTGAACCGGATGGCCTGGATGGTCAGTATCTGCTACTTCGACTCCTTGGACAGCGTTCTTAAAGAGATTGGCATGGACATCGCAAAGCTCCATGACATCCTCAAAGGTAATGCCTGCATCAGAGTTCATTAGCTCATGCTCCATGAGGGAAATCTCAATCGCAGACACCCCGCTAAAGGTCGCATCAAAGCGCTCTTGGACCGACTCAGGAGAGGCTCCATGATGAAGATCTAATAAGATGTCTCTCAAGACATGAATTCGTTCATCGCTCATTAGTCTAGCCCCACTACTTCATAGCCATTGGCCTCTAATGTTCGCACAATTTTCTCCATGGGCGTACCTTCTAATTTTGATCCTTGTTTCAAAGAAACCTTGCGCCCAACTGTATTGCGCATGATCGGATTGGCTAAGGGTTTAAAGCCCAATTCCACCAACAAGTCTAATACTTCCGGATGTTGATCAATGACTTGAGCAACTGGAATCGATACATCAATTTTATTGTCCATCTCTCACTCTCACATTTCTTCTCTCATCTTAGCTCCTGGGAAACTAAGACTCCTCCTGGGGAAGCTCCTCAGCCCTCTGATTGGCCCGTTCTTCTCCCCACCAAAAGGGCATCAATTCTCCCAGAGTAATAGTCTTTCGACTCTCATAATCGACCATAAACTCCAACTGGCTATTGGCTGGATCAAGTTCCATTAAGAACTCTCGACAAGCCCCACAAGGCATTCCAGAGCCGCCGCCATAAGGTGGTCGATCTCGGAAGGCTAAAATTCGTTTCACCTTGGTTTGACCAGATGCTTGGTACATATTAAAGAGAGCCGTTCGTTCTGCACACAAATGGAAGACTCCACAGGTCCCTTCCATACAAAAGCCTGTATAGATTTGCCCATCCTCTGCCTCAATAGCCGCAACTACGTGTTGCGCATAGACAAAATCAGATACTTCATGGGGACGATAGAGGGCCTTGGCCTTTTCATACATGATTTCCCAAATATCCATTGTTGATTCCTGTTCTATTAAGCTTTCTTGACTAACTTCACCACAGCCTCTGTCCGAGCTGTATGGGGAAACATATCTACTGACTGGATGTAGACAACATCATACACCTTGGTCAAGTCTACAAGGTCTCGCGCCAAGGTCGAAACATTACAAGAGACATAGACCATCTTTTGAGGGGCATAGCGCAACAAGGTATCAATCAATTGCACTCCCAGTCCTGTCCGTGGTGGATCCACAATGACTGCATCCGCCCGATAGCCTTCTTTGTACCAGCGAGGGATGATTTCCTCAGCCGTCCCAGCTTCATAGTGGGTATTCTCAAACCCCATCTGCTTAGCATTGTACTTAGCATCCTCAATCGCTTCAGGGATAATGTCCATCCCTCGTACACTCTTGACCTTGTCCGCAAAGGCGAAACCAATGGTCCCAACACCACAGTAGGCATCAATCAAATGATCCTCTGGTGATACATCTAAGGCCTTGACAGCCTCACTATAGAGGACTTCGGTTTGCTCAGGATTTAACTGGTAAAAGGCCCGAGGAGACAAGGAAAATTCATAATCCAAGACCCCTTCTCGGATGGTCTCCTGTCCCCATATAATCTGCGTCTTCTCCCCATAAATCTCGCTTGATTTAGAAGTGTTCAGATTGACTGCCACCGTTACAATTTCAGGGTATTTTTCTACTAGGTCTGCGACCAAGTTTGTTAAATTAATTTGTCGACTCGTCACCACGATCATTTGGACCTGACCAGACTTGCGAGCCCGGCGTACCATGATGGTTCGAACTCCCAATTGTTTCCGATCATCTGAAATCGGAATCTGGTAGTAGGTCAATAGCTCAGCTACGTGATTAGCGATTTCCTGAATGACCGGATCCTGGACCAGACAGTCCCTTAATTCCACCAAATAATGGGAATTTTGAGCGTATAAACCAGCCTTAACCTGCCCCTTAAATTTACGCGTCTGAAATTGGAGCTTGGCCCGATAATACTGAGGTTTTTTCATCCCAAGCGTCGGATGAATCAGATAATTTTCATAGCCTTTAGGAGCATATTTCTTCAAGGCCTGCTGCAATAAGTCTGTTTTGAACTCCAACTGCTTGCTGTACTTCAGATGCATGATTTGGCAGCCCCCACAGGTCTCGTAAATATCACAGGTTGGCGTTACCCGATACTTGGAAGCCTTGTTGACGGACAAGAGCTTGGCTTCTGCAAAATTCTTCCGAATCGCCGTAATTTGGCAAAAGACATCTTCACCCTTTAAAGCCCCAGGCACAAAGACCAAGGTCTTCTTGTAAAAGCCAATCCCTTCACCATTAATTCCCATTCGCTTGATTTTCAAGGGAATTCTTTGTTTAACTTTTAGATTCATATGTCTATTATACCATGTAGTTTCTCATTCGTTTAGAATATGATAGAATTGAGAAGAAAAACAAGGAATCAGGGACCATTTCTCAAAAGGACTACGAATAATATAAAGAGAAAGACTGATCATTTACCGCAATAAAACACAAACGAAACAGGAAACCTATGAAAATTACCAAATTAGAAAAGAAAAAACGTCTCTACCTTCTAGAGCTGGATCAAGCCGAATCCCTCTACATTACAGAAGACACCATCGTCCGCTTCATGCTCTCACGAGACAAAGAGATTAGCCAGGAAGAACTCAAGGAAATTCAAACCTATGCCCAGCTTTCCCATGCTAAAAACTTGGCCCTCTATCACCTTTCCTTTAAGGCACGAACTGCTCGCGAGGTTAGAGACTACTTAATCAAGCACGAAATCGACGAATCTACCATCGAAACCGTCATTAACACCCTAAAAGAAGACAAATGGATCGATGACCTGGCCTATACTCGGGCTATCTTTCAATCCAATCACCTCTCAGGAGACAAGGGCCCCTATCTCCTCAAGCAAAAGCTCATTCAAAAAGGTGTCTCTTCCCACTATATCGACAAAATCACCTCAGAATTTGATTTCTCCGAAGTGGCTCAACGAACTGCTCAGAAACTGGCTAAGCAATACGTTAAGAAACTTCCACCAAGAGCCTTAAAAGATAAAATCACACAAACTCTTATCAATAAAGGCTTTAGTTATGAAGTTGTCAAGCAAGCCTATCACCAATTAGATATCGAACCAAACGAGGAACAAACTCTTGACCTGATTATGAAGGAACTAGAAAAACAGCACCAGAAATACTCCCGAAAATACGAGGGCTACGAGCTTAAACAACGCCTCACTCAAGCCCTTGCGCGCAAGGGATACGACTACTCAGACATTTCTACAGCACTTCGCGAATTCCTTTAAATAAAAAATCACATGAAAATCCCTTATTTTCATGAAAATATGATACAATATAGAGGATGTACTTAGATTGTAGAAAGTTGGTAAGTTATGAAACTACCTAAAGAAGGCGACTTTATTACAATTCAAAGTTATAAACATGATGGAAGTCTCCACCGAACCTGGCGGGACACCATGGTACTAAAAACTACGGAAAACGCACTTATCGGCGTCAATGATCATACTCTCGTTACAGAGAGCGATGGTAGAAGATGGATTACACGAGAGCCAGCAATCGTCTACTTTCATAAGAAGTACTGGTTTAATATCATTGCTATGATCCGAGATAATGAAGTATCCTATTATTGTAATCTTGCCAGTCCTTATTATATGGACCAAGAGGCACTAAAGTATATTGATTATGATCTTGATGTCAAAGTCTTTCCGGATGGTGATAAAAAACTGCTGGACGTAGAAGAATACGAACAGCACAAACGCAAAATGAACTATTCAGATGACATTGACTTTATCCTAAAAGAAAATGTCAAAATCCTTGTAGACTGGATTAACAACCAGTTAGGTCCGTTCTCTGAGGAATACATTAAAATTTGGTACAACCGTTATGTTGAACTGCGAAATAAATAAAGTTGAAAAGAGCGAAAGCTCTTTTTTTCGAACTTAATACTTGCAATATCCAAGTAAAACAAGTACTATGTACTTAATAAAAACAGGAAGGGAGACACTATGGCGTTTACAAATACAAGAGGCCGCTATGCAAGTTTTGGGGTCGTAACCAGCTTACCGGATGATATCATCGATAGTTTCTGGTTTGTCATTGACAACTACCTCAAACATGTCTATCCCTTGAACCCCGTTTTAAAATTTGAACTCATCAATCGGAAAGGAAAAACAACCCTGCGCTTCAGTCAAAAAGACTTTCCTTTAGAAATCGCAGTTGATTTCCTGATTCCTTTCGACCCCTATTATCCAAGACAAGTCAGAATTGTTGATAACAAAGGACGAGAAACAATCATGCTGATTGACGAATACCAACTCTTATAAAAGAAAAAGGCCTCACGGCCTTTTTTCTTTCAAAAAAATAAAAAAGGTCATATGACCTTTCTACAGTATCGGGAAGACAGGATTCGAACCTGCGACACCTTGGTCCCAAACCAAGTACTCTACCAAGCTGAGCTACTTCCCGAACTAAAGCTTACGCTTTATGCACCCTAGAGGAGTCGAACCTCTAACCGCCTGATTCGTAGTCAGGTACTCTATCCAGTTGAGCTAAGGGTGCTCGTTCTTATTCAATTCTTACATAGTCTTGCGACCATGCACCCTAGAGGAGTCGAACCTCTAACCGCCTGATTCGTAGTCAGGTACTCTATCCAGTTGAGCTAAGGGTGCTTCTTCTCCAACCTAAGTCTATGCCGAGGACCGGAATCGAACCGGTACGATCGTTACCAATCGCAGGATTTTAAGTCCTGTGCGTCTGCCAGTTCCGCCACCCCGGCCTCCTCAAGCGAACGACGGGATTCGAACCCGCGACCCCCACCTTGGCAAGGTGGTGTTCTACCACTGAACTACGTTCGCATCTGTTTCTTTATATAAAAAAATGCCGGCTACATGACTTGAACACGCGACCCTCTGATTACAAATCAGATGCTCTACCAACTGAGCTAAGCCGGCTCATTATTATTCCTTTATGCGGGTTAAGGGACTTGAACCCCCACGCCGTAAAGCGCCAGATCCTAAATCTGGTGCGTCTGCCAATTCCGCCAAACCCGCTATAATGACCCGTACTGGGCTCGAACCAGTGACCCATTGATTAAAAGTCAATTGCTCTACCAACTGAGCTAACGAGTCGTATCATTATCTTCTAGAAACTGCGTTTCTACGGTCCCGACGGGAATCGAACCCGCGATCTTCGCCGTGACAGGGCGACGTGATAACCGCTACACTACGGGACCTATGGGAGTTAACGGGATCGAACCGCTGACCCTCTGCTTGTAAGGCAGATGCTCTCCCAGCTGAGCTAAACTCCCAAATGGTCGTCTAGCTCAGCCAACGGTGAGAAACTGCGTTTCTCTTATCCGCCGATTGGAATCTCGATTTCCTCTCAATTCCAACTAAGCTAAACTCCCAAAAAAGGAAGCGTCTAACTTCCTATCTTGCTAAGCGACTACCATATCTCACA